>CAYSXA010000147.1:0-7360 GCA_964435005.1 uncultured Anaerolineaceae bacterium
AGTGTGCGGGGAATCTCACCCCTCCCCCGCCCGCTGCCCCCTTGCGGGGCCATCGGCCCCCCCTCCCCTCCCTTACAAAGGGAGGGGGTAGGGGGGAGAGATTCTGGTTGTCGGTAGAGTCCGTTTACACACTTTTAGCAGATGTGCCAACCCGGTGCACTCAGTGCCTTTGTGGTTACCTCATGTCCGCTCGATCACGGTGGCGGTCGCCATGCCGTGGCCGATGCACATGGTTTGCAGGCCGTAGCGCCCATCGATACGATGCAGTTCGTGCACCAGTTTGGTCATCAGGATGGCGCCGGTCGCGCCCAGGGGGTGGCCGTGGGCGATCGCGCCGCCGTTCGGGTTGACTTTCGCCATGTCCGGTCGCCACTCTCGCGCCCAGGCAAGCACCACGCTGGCGAAAGCCTCATTGATTTCGACCACGTCCACATCCGCCAGCGAGAGGCCGGCGCGTTCCAGCACCTTCCCCGTGGCCGGAATCGGGCCGTCGAGCATCAGCACCGGGTCGGAGCCGACCACCACGCGCGCGACCACACGCGCCAGCGGCTTCAGGTTCCAACGGGCGACCGCTTCCTCCGAAGCCAGCACCACCGCTGCCGCCCCGTCACTGATCTGGCTGGCGTTCCCCGCTGTAATCACGCCATCTCCCTTAAAGACAGGCTTCAGAGCTGCCATGCGTTCCCGGTCAGGCGCCATGCGCACGCCCTCGTCCACGGTGACCACCTGACCGTCCGGGCGGGTGACCGGCACAATCTGGCCTTCAAAGCGTCCGGCGCGGATGGCCTCCGCTGCGCGCAGGTGGCTCTGATAACTGTAATCGTCCAGTTCCTCGCGGGAGAGCGCCCACTTCTCGGCCTTCATCTCCGCGCTGATGCCCTGATGCACCAACCGGTAGCCCACATCCGGCCATTGTTTCGGGTAATCCGCACCCAGCGGCTGATGAGACATCATCTCCGTGCCGCCGGCGACCACCACGTCCATGTCACCGGCCAGGATGGCCTGCGCGGCGAAGTGAATCGCCTGCTGGCTGGAGCCGCACATACGGTTCAGCGTGACCGCCGGCACGGTGACGGGAAACCCCGCCTTGAGCACCGCCAGCCGTGCCAGGTTCGCCCCCTGGTCACCGACGGGAGTGACCACCCCCCAGACCACATCGTCCACCTGAGCGGGCTCCAACCCTGCCCGGCGTACCGCTTCGGTGAGCACCAGCGCAGCGAGTTCCACCGGTTGCAGGGGATGCAGCGCACCGCCTTCTTTGCCTTTGCCAATCGGCGTGCGCACCGCCGAGAGGATGTAAGCCGTTCGCATCCGTTTCCTCCTCAAAGGTCGTCTTTCAACTTCAATCGAAACCACTCCTGCAGCCTCCGCAGCGCATCCCACGCACGCCGACGGTCGGCCTCAGAGAGCGGAAGTGCAGCGAACTCGTCCTCGTCCAATACGATCTGACGCCCATCGGGGAACACCAGCAGGTCGAGCGCCAGGTCCACATACGAGATCGCGTGATCGCGGATCGTCGCCGGGTAGCCGATGTTGCAGTACCAGCCGCGCAGGTGGTCGTCCTCACGAGCATGAATCTCGAAGATGTTATACCAGCGGTCGCTGTAGAAGGTCTCCACGAAGCGATCCCCGCTGCCGAGCAACATCCCGTGGAAGGTGGTATCGGGCAACTGGAAACGGGCTTCCAGGCACACGAAATGTGGTCCCCGGCGGAGCACCCGCCCCCGATATTGCCAGGTGATCTCGCGTTGCAGGTTCAGTTTGAGCACGATGATGTCTTCGTTCACGGGATCGCTCTCACCACAAACGGACTTGCCACCGTACGATTCGATTGTACCATCCTGCCTCCCTGCAGACCACATCCACGCTGCCCGTGTTTACTCCCACCGGGATTCCCCCTCAACCCCCATATAACACACCAGACTTTCTGCTATGATGGGGACAAACCACGAAACACAACACGCACCACGTGGCCCATCTGCACAAGGGGTGTTCTATGGCACAGAAAACTCCGGCTCAGATTAAAGCCCGAAACCCAAGATACTGGCGGAACCTCCTGAGTTTTACCGCGCTGGTCGCCCTCCTGGGGGGGCTGGCGCTCCTGGTGAGGCTCGGCCACCAGGGAGCGATGGCCTTTGTTCACCCGCAGCGGGACTCCGCCAGCAGACGACAAACTCCCGCCGATCTGGGCATCCCTTTCCAGTCTCCCCACCTGGTCACGCAGGACGGGATTGCGCTGCACGTCTGGTACACACCTCCACAAAACGGCGTCCTGATCCTGATCGCGCACGGCTACGGCGGTTCGAGTTCAGCGAACATGCACGCCTTCTTCGTAAAGCACGGCTTCGGCGCCCTCTCCTGGGACGCGCGCGCCCACGGCACCAGCGGCGGGGACACTACGACAATTGGCTACAATGAGATCTACGACGTTGAAGCCGTGTTGAACTTCGCCCGCGCCCGGCCAGAGGTCGTCCATATCGGGGCTTACGGGGTTTCCATGGGCGGGGCTACGGTGATCCGTGCAGCCGCTCACTTCCCCGACATTGAAGCTGTGGTCTCCGACAGCGCCTTCGCCGCGCTGGACGAAATGCTTCCCCGCGCCATTCCTACCCCGATGCTGGCCCCTTTCGTCCGCTGGTTCGCCAAGCGGGAGGTGGGGATCTCCGTGGCCGAAATGCGCCCCGTGGAGGAAATCGCCCACACCAGTCCGCGCCCGGTCCTGATCATCCACGGGGAAGCCGACGAGATGGCCTCACCCGACGCCGGCCGTCGGCTCTTCAAGGCCGCCGGGGAGCCCCGTTTTCTGTGGACGGAACCCGGTGTAGAGCACACCGGCATGCAGACCGCTTACCCTGAGGAATACGCTCAACGGGTCATCCGCTTTTTTGAGACTTATCTCCCGGAGCCATAAACTACGCACCGATGCACTGCGGCATCGCCACGCCGCTTTCCAAAGCGACGATACGCCACGCCAGGGGCAACCACCTGGGCAATCTGGGCCTGGCCCACGTGGACTAGAGAAGCCCTGTGCTCTATGGCGCGCGGCACTGGCGATTTTCGGGGAAATCCAATCCCCAACGCGGCCACGGTGCGGCGCTGACTGGCCGCACAGGGCTCCGGGGGGGCAGGACACGGAGAAGCAGAGCAGCGCGGTGAAGGCCGGGTCAGTTTACAGATGGAGATGTCTCGGCTGGCCCAGCGGTCATCTGATGTAACCGTTTGAGCGCCGACATTTGCCGACGAGTAAGATCGCTTTCGCCCAAAAAACCGAAACAGGTATACGCCATGCTGATTGGGACGCAGCATGATATTGTCTCGGAACTGGCCGAATGGGAAGACGCCCCTGATGGCGAATTGGTCTCGAACATCATTTCGAGAGCAGCGCGTGTGGTGCGCTGGCTGGCGGAAGACATCGTGCAAATGGATGATCGTGTAAGGATGCTTCAATCTGCCAGCGAAGAGGATTCTGCTCACATCCCTGCCCGTGTTATGGTAGCAGAGAGTGCCACAAACACTCCTGAGGCCTTTGGGCGTGTGAAGTCGGCAGCAGGTTCCCTGCATATTGAAACCCGCCATTGGAAGTTGAAGTAGTTACGCGCTCTAACCATGACCAGAGGACGGCGGCCTCTCCGCCAGCGAACGCGAACACGATTTGCAGAGTTTGGTGCTAAAATCATGGCATAGGCTTGCAGTCGCCACCGCTGTCGCTGAGCCAAAAATCGCCGGTGACCGGGTGGCGATCGAAGCAGCCAGCGGCAGGAAAGTTCCGGCTTGTCCCTGGGAGGAGAAACAACGCGGCCCTCTCTAAGCCAGCGCCCAGGATGCCGGAGACACAAAGTCAAACGGGGAAGATAAGCTAACGCTCGCAAATCCCATTGAACAGGATTGGGAGATGTTTATGTCCGTACGAAACCTGTTGTTGAGCCTGTTGACGGCTGTTTTGCTGCTTGCATTGGGCTGTACGTCGAAGCCGGCACCCGCGCCGCCTCAACCGCCCAAGTTCCCGCCAACGCCCGTGCCGACTCAACCGCCCAATACCCCGCCGACGTCCAGGCCGCAGCCCACCCCAGCCGCCTCCACCGACGATCCCTGCGTCATCCCCGGTATGACCGAGGAATCTCCGATCTACACCCATCAGATCTATCTGACTTACACACCGGACGGAAAAACTTTCCCGGATGAGAAAGAAAGCCAACTGATCCTCGACCATGCCTCGGTGGCCGACCTGGTCATCGGCCCGGATGGCCAGCTGTGGGCATACTACGTCAACGGCGAAACCGGACGCCATGGCATTTTCGCCGCCCGTCAGACCGAAAACGGAGATTGGGAAACCCTTGGCTGTGTGACGCTGAACGGCGAGTTCAACGGCAATGCCGTGGATCCCAACATCATGCGCCTGCCGGATGGCCGCTACCGGCTGGTTTATTTTCAGGGGAATTTTGTCTCTCAAACCCTGCAGCCCGGCGATCCCAACCCGATTTTCAGCGCCATTTCGGAAGACGGACTACACTTCACCGTAGAAGGACAACTGATCGCCATCCCTGGCGCCACCGACCCCAGCCTGGTGCAACTGCCTGACGGCTCCTGGCTGCTGGCCGTGACCGCTGGAGGACAGACTGTGTTCGCGGTCAGCGAGGATGGCGAACACTTCACCGAGTTCAGCCAGCCCATCCGCGAAATCGGCATCCCTGAACTGTTCGTCTTCCCGGATGGCAGCGTTGGACTGTACCTGGCACGCATGTTCATTTCGAACGACGGCGGCCAGACGTGGCAGGTCGCCGAAGGTGTGACCGTACCGGGCAATGGCGCCGACCCTTCGCTGGTCGCCCTGCCGGAGGGGGGGTACGCCTTCTCCTTCAAGCGCGTGACAGGCGCTCAGCAAGGCAGTCCGCCGCCCGCCACGGGGGAGGGTACCCAACCACCCGGCGGCCCGCCCACGTCCGAAATACCGGGGGGCAAGCCAGCCTTCAACCCCTTTGCGAATATTACCGCCGAGCAGGAAGCCTGCCTGCGGGAAGCCTGGGGAGAGGATGCCTACAACGAGATCACCGGGTTCAAGCGCCCTCCCACCCAGGAGGAAGAACCGGCTCTGGACAAGTGCGGCCTGCTGCCTCCTCCGGGAGAAGGTCAGGGCATGCCGCCTCCGGGTGGAAAGCAGGGCAATCTGCCCCCGGGCGGCAAACCGGGCAACCCGTACCAGGGCAACCCGGAAGATGTCGCCCTCAACCTGGAAATCACCGCCCCTTACCTGATGGCTTTCCACGCCTGCGATACATCGGCTGGCATTGATTGCAATATGCCTATGAACCACAAAGTCTACCTGGCACAAAGCGAGGACGGCGTCAACTGGAGCCTGGTGCCCGGCTGGCAACCCTTCCAGGGTTCAGTGCCCGATGTCATCCGCCGCGGCGACACGCTCTACATCTACACCCCCGGTACATTGACGCGCTATCACCTGGACACCCATATCCTTGAAGCCTCCATCTCGGTGAATATTGAAGGTGTAACCGATGGCTTTGTAGATCCATCCCTTTACATTGACGAGCAGGGCCGACTGACGCTCTTCTTCCTCTACGGACAGATGGGTGGCGATCCGGCAGGTTGCGGTGACAGCAGCGGTTGCGTGCGACAAATCGGTTCGGCCACCGAGGTAGATGGTAGTGACGGGAGCGCATTCACCCTCGATGAGGGCCAGCGCATTTCGGTGAACATCGATTCCTCATCCGAATTCAAATCGGCCTCCGACCCGGATATCTTCTTCGACGGGGTGCAGTATGTGCTTTACCTATCCCATGGCCCTTCGATATCGGTGTGGGTTTCCCCCGAACTGCGTGGCGAGTATACCCGGATCACGGAACTTCCGCGAGGCGTGTTGACTTACGGCATCGGCGGCGTCCCTACCGGGTATTACGATACAGCCACCGGCCAGTACTGGACCTACGCCCACTACAACCGGGATATGAACACCCCTTCAATCATCCGCCGCGCCGTCCATAACGACCTGGTGCATCCCCTCAACGATCGCCACTTTGCCACGGTGATCACGGGCGAGAGCATCGGCCTGGGGCCGACTTATCTGGTCGCCAGCCCATCCTTTGCGCTCAACCAGCCGTAAGATGCAGAGCGGGCTGGATGCGAGCATAGCCATCCAGCCCGCTACTATCTTTGCCGGGAAGCGCCTTCGCTTTCCGGGGATGAGCGCTCCTTGTACCACCACAAAAGAAAGGGCAGCCGCTTTGTGATTTACAGAGTGTCGCGGTAGACCAGACGTCCCTGCCCGTCCTACAGGATCTCGATCACGCCGCGGTTGCCGTCCACGCGGACGCGCTGACCGGTGCGAATTTTGCTGGTCGCATCGCGGACGCCGACCACCGCCGGGATGCCGTATTCCCGCGCCACCACCGCGCCATGCGTCAGTTGCCCGCCAATTTCCATAATCAACCCGGCAGCGTTGATGAACAGCGGCGTCCAGCCGGGGTCGGTGAAGGGCGCAACCAGGATTTCGCCAGGTTGCAGCGTCTCCGTGGCCGGGTCGTGGATCACGTGCGCCACGCCTTCGACCACACCCGGCGAGACCGGGTAGCCCAGCAGCGCGCCCGGCGGCGCGTCTTCCACGTGGTATTGCACCACTGGCGATTCCCCGTCGCTGGTGATGATCAGCGGCGGGGTGAGTTTCTGGTACCGCTCCATCTCGGCGCGTCGCTTCGCAATGAGCGCGCCCCAGTCCGTGGCATCGTCATCCCAGATAGTGATCAAGTCACGCCAGGTCAGGAACCACAAGTCTTCAGGCTGCGCCAGTTTCCCGGAAGTGACCAGTTGCGCGGCCGCGTCCTTCAGAGCTTCCTTGACCACCGCCAGCGCGCGGATGACCAGGAATTTGTGATGTTCGCGCATCCCGCCAACTGCGGTCAGGACGTGGTAGAGGCGCTTGAAGATGCGCACGCGCAGCCAGCCGAACGGACCGCGGCCCGCATTCTCCAACAGGCGTACGAAGGCTGCTTCGCGCGCGCGGGCCAGAGCTTCGAATTGGGCGCGGCTGTGCACGTCCTTCTGAATGTGCCCGGCAATCACGCGTAACACGGGCAGTGGGTCTTCGTACCAGCGCGGCGAGGCGATATCAATCTCGGAGGGGCCGCGCGCACCGTAACAGGAGAGGAAGGCTTCCCAGGCCTGCATGAACGCCGCGCTGCCATCCAGTTGCGCGGCGCGTTCCAGCCAGGTGTGCGCATCGTCGCCCAGATGGTCAAACCAGGCGACCAATTCGGGGGATTGTCGTGCCAGTTCGGCCAGGTCGCTGAGGGCCAGGTTCATCTCGTTAACCACATTGCCCGGTATCCCCTGGGTAAGGGCTTCCAGGTCT
>CAYSXA010000148.1:0-7355 GCA_964435005.1 uncultured Anaerolineaceae bacterium
GGGGAGAGGTGAGGGAATGAAAACCAACATTCTAAGGAGATTCAACGATGAGCAAGTTCAAAGGAAACCCGACTCAAGGACTGATTGGTGCCACGCTGGGCTTCTTCATCGGGTTTGCAGCGGTTTCGCTGTTCGGCCCAACGGCCAAGAAGTTCAAAGATGTGATGGACCTTTCGCCGGTGATGGTCGGCTTCCTGGTCGCCATGCCCTCGCTGTCGGGATCGCTGTTGCGCATCCCGTTCTCGGCCTGGGTGGACACCACCGGCGGTCGCAAACCGTTCCTGGTGCTGCTGGGCCTCTCGATCGTCGGGATGCTCGGCCTGACCGGCGTGATCTACCTGTACTACCCGGACCAGCTGAGCGCGAGCATGTATCCCCTGTTGCTGGTGCTCGGTCTGCTGAGCGGTTGCGGCATCGCCACCTTCTCAGTGGGCATCAGCCAGGTGTCCTACTGGTTCCCGCAGTCGCGGCAGGGCTGGGCGCTGGGGACTTACGCTGGCATCGGCAACATCGCGCCAGGGCTGTTCTCCTTCCTGCTGCCCATCGCGCTCAAATCACTCGGCCTGGGCGGCTCGTACCTGGCCTGGCTGGTGTTCCTGGTGGTCGGCACCGGGCTGTACTACTACGCCGGACGGAACGCCTGGTACTTCCAGTTGATCGATCAGGGTAAATCGCCTGATAAGGCGCGCGAAGAGGCCAAAAAGGCCGGACAGGAAATCTTCCCGGCGGGCAGCACGAAGGACAGTCTGCTGATCTCCGCCCGCGTGTGGAAGACCTGGGCGCTGACCGCCATCTACTTCACCACTTTCGGCGGGTTCATCGCGCTCACTGCCTGGCTGCCCACCTACTGGCAGACCTTCTTCAAGGTCAGCGCGGTGACGGCGGGGTCGCTCACGGCGCTGTACTCCATTCTGACCTCGGTCATCCGCGTGGTGGGCGGCTCGGTCTCCGACCGGCTGGGTGGCGAGCGAACGGCCATCCTCTCGCTGCTCACCATGGGCGTTGGCGCGGTGATGATGACCGTCTCCGGGAATTACACGCTCTCCGTGGTGGCCGAAATCCTGATGGCGCTGGGCATGGGCGTGGGCAACGCCGCGGTGTTCAAACTGGTGCCGCAGGAAGTGCCGGACGCCGTTGGTGGTGCGGCTGGCTGGGTCGGCGGCCTGGGTGCGTTCGGCGGCTTCGCCATCCCACCCATGCTGGGCGCGTTCGTGCGCGCGCAGGGCACGGCGGGCTACGCCAGCGGCTTCATCGTGTACGTGGTGCTGGCGGTGATCTCGCTCACGCTGGCCTACGTGCTCAAGCGCAATCATAAAGCGGTGGTGGCGCAGGCTGCGTAGCGTGTCGCCATCCTCCCTATCCACACTCCCCCGACCGAGGTCGGGGGAGTTCTTGTCGGATGCTATAATTGCGCAACGGGCAATTATTCGAAGGATGGAGGTTCAGACATGAACATATTGCACGCTCTGTTGGGCGAACACGGCGTGTTTTACGCCCAATTCCGCTTCCTGGAAGAAGCGTTACCTGAGGAAACCGATCTGGCGATCATCCATCGCCTGGGTGCGATGCTGGATGCAGCCCTGCAAAGCCATGCAACTCTGGAAAACGAGGGGTTGTTCACTCGTCTGGAAGAGCGCATGGGGGTCGTTCCGCCGGTGATGGTGATGCGCTCGGAGCACGATCAGATCGGGGAGAACATGACGGCGCTCACCCACACGCGGGACGTGGATCAGGCCCGCGATCTGCTGCTGGATACCATTGCGATCGCCCGCGATCACTTCGCCAAAGAAGAACAGGTGTTGTTCCCGATGGCAGCCAATATGCTGCCCGCTGATGAGCTGCAGGCACTGGGAGCAGAATGGGCCGCCGCGCGCGGTGTGGCTCTGGGAGGCGTATGATGGCAGACTACACCTTTTTTGCCGACCTGGCTCGTGAGATCGGCGACCTGCCGACGGACTCCATTCTCAGCCGGACGTTGTACCAGGACGATCACATCAAGGTGGTGCTGTTCGGCTTCGCTCCCGGCCAGGAGCTTTCCGAGCACACCGCGTCGCGCCCGGCGCTGGTGCACTTCCTGAGCGGCGAGGCCACCCTGCGTCTGGGCGACGATGAGTATCAGGTCGGGCCAAACGCCTGGGTGCACATGCCACCCCAGTTGCCGCACAGCATCCAGGCGAAGACCGAGACCCGCATGTTGCTGATTCTGCTGCCATGAACGCCCGCCGACCGGTGCTCCCGCTGTTGCTGCCCGCGATGCTTGCGCTGCTCGTGGCGCTGTGGGCCGGGCTGGTGCGCATGGGATGGCCCTGGCCGCTCGCCCGCCCCGACTGGCCGGCGGCACACGGCGCGCTGATGATTCCTGCCTTCTTCGGCGGGTTGATTTCGCTGGAGCGCGCGGTGGCGCTGCGCCGCCGCTGGACGTTCCTGGCGCCGTTGCTGCACGGGCTGGGCGGGCTGGTGCTCATCCTGAACGGGAACGCGCTCTGGACGATTGGGCTGCTGCTGGCCGGCGGGGCGGTCTTCCTGGCGATGTTCATCGTCATCGTGAAACAGCATCCGGCCACCTACACTGTGCTGATGGCTGTGGGCGTGGGGACGCTGGTGGTCGGTGACCTGCTGTGGGGGCTGGGCTGGCCGGTGTTCCGCGTGGTGTACTGGTGGATGGTCTTCCTGGTACTCACCATTGCCGCCGAGCGGCTGGAACTCGGTCGCCTGCGCCGACTGCCGCGCGCGGCCACACAAGCCTTTATGCTGGCGGTTGGGGTCACCCTGGCAGGGTTGCTGGCGCTGTTTGGGCTGCCGGCGCTGGCAGCACGCCTGGTCGGACTGGGGTTCACCGCGCTGGCGTTGTGGCTGCTGCGCTACGATGTGGCGCGCAAGACGGTGCGCATGACCGGCCTGCCGCGTTTCGCCGCCGTGTGCCTGCTCTCCGGTTACCTCTGGCTGGGGATTGGCGGGGTCTGGATGATCGCCGCCGGGCCGGTGGCGGCAGGCTTCTCCTACGACGGGATGTTGCACACCGTGCTCATCGGGTTCGTGTTCTCGATGATCTTCGGCCACGCGCCGATCATCTTCCCTGCGCTGTTCGGCTGGACGGCGACTTTCCATCCGCGCCTGTACCTGCCGCTGATCGGGCTGCACGCCTCGCTGGCGCTGCGGCTGCTGGGCGACCTGCTCCAACACGCCGCGCTGCGCCGCTGGGGAGGTCTGCTAAATGCGACATTCATCTTGATCTTCCTCGGCATGATGGCCTTAACCGTGCGAACAACACGGGCGTCTGCGGAAAGGTAATTCACCAGGCCAGGACAACGGCAGTTGATTGAGCACATCCGCACCGTGCAGAGCAAACGCTCCGCACTCAATTCTTCTACAAATCGCGCCAGAACCGTATCCTTTACGAAAGTTTCACGTTAAGAGGAGCATCTATGGAAGATGCAACGCTGATTCAGCGTGCGCAGGACGGCGACGAACAGGCGGTTACGGCGCTGTATGACCGTTATTACCGCGCGGTGTACACTTATCTGGCATTGCGGTTGAATGATAACGACCTGGCCGCCGATTTAACAGGTGAAGTCTTTGTGCGGATGGTAGCCCATTTGCCACGATTCCGGCTGCAAGGCCGGCCTTTGCTGGCCTGGTTATACACCATCGCGCGCAACCTGCTCACCGACCATTACCGTCAACAAGCCCGCATACCCACCACCGTCCTGAACGAGCGTTTACAGGCTGGAGGAGATTCTCCAGAACATCTGGCAGAACAATCGCTGGCGTCGGAGTGTTTGCGGCGCGCCTTGGCCATACTGAAGCCCGCTCACCAAGAAGTGATCATTTTACGCTTTGTGGAAGGCCGTTCACTGAACGAGGTAGCCGCATTGCTCAACAAGAGCACTGGAGCAGTCAAAGCGTTGCAGCACCGGGCATTGGCTGCCATGCGCCGGGCTATCGAGAAGGCAGGTTGCTATGAGCCCTGATTTCGAAACCATTCTGGAAGATTGCTTACAGCGCCTGCAGGCTGGCGAGCCACTGGAGGCCTGTCTGGCGCGTTATCCTCAACATGCTGCGGAATTGCGTCCCTTGCTGGAAGCAGCACGCATGACTTATCGGCTTCAGCCGCCCGAAATGGCGCCAACACAAGTACAGGCCATCCGAGAGCGCGTATATCGGGAATTTGCACAACGAAAAACCGTATCCAAATCCTCCTTTTCCCGTTATATGGCGCGAATAATCACCCTGATCACGGGAAAGGAGACTTTTGAAATGAAGCCTACACTTCGCATGGCTGCCGTGCTGGTGCTGGCGCTGGCTGTGGTGCTGACCAGCGGTATTGGTATGGCTTCGGCCAACGCTCTGCCGGGAGACACACTTTATCCGGTCAAACGTACAGTCGAGCGCATCCGCCTGGCCCTGGCCATAGATCCTGAACAACGCGCGACCCTGGAGTCGCATCTGCGCACCGAGCGACGCGCAGAAGTGCAGGCCGTGTTGCAGACCGGTCGCCAGGCACAGGTAGAGTTTTGGGGCACCCTGGAAGTGACCGCATCGCAGGCATGGCAGATTGGCGGTTTCGTGGTGCAGGTCAACAATGAGACCCTCATCGAAGGACAACCTGCAACCGGCGACATGCTGCATGTGGTCGCCGTCACCCGCCCCGATGGCACACTGCTAGCGGTGCGCATCTCGCTGGATGTCACCCCCACCGCCCCTTATCCACCGCCTGCGGACACGCCGACGCAGGCACCAAGCATGACTCCTACCCCCTTTATGACGTCCACACAGGAGCCAACCCACGAACCCACGCATGGGCCTACACACGAACCAACCCATGAGCCAACGCACGGCCCCGGCATGACGCCCATGCCTACCCACGGCCCCGGCATGACGCCCATGCCTACCCACGGCCCCGGTATGACGCCCATGCCCACTCACGGCCCCGGCATGACCCCTATGCCCACTCACGGCCCCGGCATGACCCCCATGCCTACCCACGGCCCCGGCATGACCCCTATGCCCACTCACGGCCCCGGTATGACCCCCATGCCTTCTCCAACGCCTACTGCGCAGCCTCCCTATCCACCGCCCAACACTGCCACCCCCGTGCCCACGCCCACCCCCTTCCCAACGCCTACCGCGCAGCCTCCCTATCCGCCGCCCAACACCGCCACCCCCACGCCGCTCCCTCCCTATCCCTGATCCCCTTCCCGCACAACGGGGCTGTCACCGGGTGACAGCCCCGTTCCTGATCGCCACCTGTCTTCCGGCAGGGCTTTTCAAAACATCCTGGATTTCCCCAGGCGCTGCCAGGATGTTCGAAAAGCCCAGTTCAGTATACGATGGCTTTTGTGGGACAACGCTCTGCATTGTCCGGACAAGGCCGGGCCCTGTCCGGCAAGCCCTCGTCATGCCGATTGCCGCTTCGTCCGTGCCAGCGTGAGGGCCAGGCGAAGGCAAATCTCAGACTTTGGAAAAGCTCCAGGTTTTTCGGCATACCGGTTGACAGAATCCGGGCAGGCGGATTATAAACACCAAAGCGTCAACCCCAACTCCCTGATGGAGGGAAGAGGCATCCGGATTGCCAGGAATGCACAGCCCCGCCTCCAGGCGGGGTGACCCTCCATTCTCCGGCCCTCTGGAGGAAAGCCATGCCCACCCTGGTACGCTGGTACGTCAAAACAGCGCTATGCTACCTTGCCGCCGCCCTGACCGCAGGGGTGCTCATAACCTTTCGCACTGGCAGCGTCCTGACGCCGACCTACCTGCACCTGTTTCTGGTAGGCTGGATCACCCAGCTGATCTTCGGCATCGCCATCTGGATGCTGCCCACGCTTTCCAGAGAGCATCCACGTGGTCGAGACTGGCTCAACTGGGCTGTTTACGCGCTGCTGAACGCCGGGCTGTTGCTGCGCGTAGTTGCCGAGCCAATGCTGGCGTATGAGCGCACGCCACTCTGGAGCAACACCCTGGTGACCGCAGCATTATTCCAGTGGTTGGCCGGGGTCGGATTCGTGATCAACGCCTGGGGTCGGGTGCGCGGTCCCCGTCGGAGGCAGGACTGATGCCACCCTTAAGCCGCTGGACCATCCGCCTGGCGCTGATTTACCTGCTGCTGGGGTTCACGCTGGGCGCGTGGATCCTGACAAGCAAAGGCACGGGCTGGTTGCCCTTCGCCTGGCGCGGCCTCGCCGCTCACCAGGAGTTCTTGCTGTTCGGTTGGACGGCGCAGATGGCGATGGGGGTAGGCTACTGGATCTTTCCGCGCTTCCGCGGCAACCGCCGGGGCAACACCGCGCTGGCAACGAGCGCGTTTGTCTGCCTCAATCTGGGCGTGTGGCTGGTGGCGTTACATCCCTGGCTGGGAAACGCCGCGCTGCTGGCCGGGCGAGCGCTGGAAGGCGTTGCCGCAGTGACGTTCACCGCCTACGCCTGGCCGCGCATCAAACCGACCGGGGTGTAGAGTTTTCAGCAACGGGCAACGTCTCTTGCAAGAAGGCTTCCACACGGGGCCAAAACTCCGGGTGGGTGTAACAATCGCTGTGCCCTTTACCAGACACCGCCCAGAGCTGCACCTTTTCGGGACGAGCAGCAGCGAACAGTCGCTCAGCCTGGTTCAGCGAGACGGTCTCGTCCCGATCGCCGTGAATGAGCAGGATGGAAGCCCGTGCCTGCCTAATGTGATTGACCGGCGCAATGGCGTCAAAGTTCAGCCCATAGCGCAGGGACATGAACTTGAAGAGCAACCGGATCAGCGGCAGGGGAATTCCCCGCTTTTGCATGGTTTCCTGCATGGTGGCGATGGGATGCGCGATCGCGCCCACCGTGATCACGCTCTGAATCTCGTCTGGGCACAGGCCAGCGGCGTTGATCGCCGCACCACCGCCGACTGACAGGCCAATCAGCCCGATCCGCGCGCCGGCAGACGGTTTGTCGCGCCGCACAAAGCGCACTGCCGCACAGGTGTCTTCGGTGAACGTCATCACCGTCGGGTTGGCCTCGCGGTCGCTGGAGCCGTGATTGCGCGCGTCAAACGCCAACAGGTTGTACCCAAGCGGATGCAACCGGCGGATGTAACGCATCATCCGCTCCAGATTGCGGCTCCAGCCGTGGATCAGCACGATCGTGGGGGCATTTTCCCGCCCAGGGATCCACCAGCCATAGAGGGTTTTGCCCTTCTCTGTGGGAATGCGTACTTCCTCAAACGGGACGCCATAGGCCTGCGGCGTCTTCCGGTGCGGTTTGATCTCATAAGCATACATGCGTTGCAGCAGGCGGTCGAGCGCCAGCACCAGGACGCCCAACAGAATCAGGATCCAGAGGAAAGTCATTGTGCGCTCCTTGGTGAACCGGGATGTGTATCTCCC
>CAYSXA010000149.1:0-7278 GCA_964435005.1 uncultured Anaerolineaceae bacterium
AATAAGAGTGTGATGTGAATTGTACAGGATTGTATAGATGTGTTGTTGTTTGTGTTTTGTGTTTGTATTGCTCATGTATTTTTTGTTTTTTTTTTTTTTTCAAAGAAGAAGACGGAATACGAGGTTTCGGCCTTCCTGGTGGGCTCGGAGGTGTGAAAAAGAGACAGGCCTGATTGTACCCCAAAAGGCCACACCGCCCGACAGGCGGGCGGCAGGGCAAATCACAGGCGCGATACTCACCAGGGAAACAACGCAGGAAATCTCACCCCTCGGACGGCACGACCGGCAACACCAGCGCGTCCGAACGCATCGCTGGCCGCACCGGCAGGCGTCCCTGCATCGACCACGGCCCCGTCCAGGTGATTTGCACGGGCAGCACCTGGCCGCGCAGGTCATCTTCGCTTTCCACAAAAACCAGTTTGTTCGTCGGCGTGCGGCCTTTCCAGCGGCCTTTCACCTTCTCCTCGAACAGCACCTCGACCGTCTCGCCCAGGTAGCGAGCGTTGATTGCTGCGGCGATGCCCTCCTGCAGCGTCTCCAGCAAGCGGAAGCGGCGCCACTTCTCCTCGTCGGGCACGTTGTCCGGTAAACGCCGCGCGGCAACCGTACCGGGCCGCTCGGAATAGCGCGCCAGGTGCGCCACGTCCAGCTTCAGTTCCGCCAGCAGGTCGTAGGTGCGCTGGAACTGTTCCTCCGTCTCACCGGGGAAGCCGACGATGATGTCCGTGGCGATGGACACGCCGGGGATGAGGCGGCGGATTTTCTCCACCAGGCGGCGGTAATCTTCGGCGGTGTAGCCGCGCCGCATGCGCGCCAGCACCTCGTCGTCGCCGGCCTGTACCGGAACCTCGATGTGCGGCATCACCTTCGGCAGTTCGGCCACGGTCTCCAGCAGTTCGTCCGTCATCCAGTTGGGGTGCGAGGTCAGGAAGCGGATGCGCTCCAGCCCCTCGACCTGGTGCACCTGGCGCAGCAGGTCGCTCAGCGTGGGGCCGTCGGGCACGTCCTTGCCGTAACGATCCACGATCTGCCCCAGCAGGGTGACTTCCTTCACGCCCTGCGCCACCAGCGAACGCACCTCCGCCAGGATGCTCCCCACCGGGCGGCTGCGTTCCGCGCCGCGCTTGTAGGGGATGACGCAATACGTGCAGGCGAACGAGCAGCCGAACACCACCGGCACGTGCGCGCTAACCAGCGTCCCCCGCAGGTGCTCCGGCAGGGTGATCTCGCCGTCCATCAGGGCAAAGCGGCGTTCGGTCTCCTGCTGCTCCAGCGAGCGGCTCTCGTCCTGCGTGAGGTAGGCAATCAACGGGCCGGGGTCGGAAGGCGGGGAGAACACGTCCACGAAGGGGAAGCGCTGGCGCAGCTTGTCGTGCCCGCGCACACCTACCAGGCACCCCATCAGGTTGATCACCATCTCCGGGCGGCGCTCCTTGATCGGGCGCAGGGACATCAGGCGCCCGTAGGCCTTGTCCTCCGCGCTCTGACGCACCACGCAGGTGTTCAGCACCACCACGTCCGCCTCTTCGGGGCGCGACGTGGCCTGGTAGCCCAACCGCTCCAGGCTGGAAGCCACCCGCTGCGAGTCGGCCACGTTCATCTGGCAACCGGCAGTCCAAATGTGATATTTCATGGCGAAAATTATACCGCAGAACAGAGTCCGCAGATTGACACAGATTGACGCAGATACACAGTTAGCCCCGTTCTTCTGTGAAAATCCGCGCCCGTCTGCGCAATCTGCGGACAGGTTCACGGCGCAAAGACCGCAATCAGCGGGTCGTGATCCGACTTGTGCATCGGCGAGGTGTCGTCGGGCAGCGGCAGCGGGTAGTCCGTGTTCGTGCGCAGCGCGTCCGCCCGCCGCAACAGGGACATCAGTCGCGGGGTGACCAGAATATGATCCAACTCCTGCGCCACGCCCTGGTAGATGTAGGTGAAGCGATCCTCCAGCGGGCGACCTTCCATCACGTGCCGCAGCCCGGCCTCGCGCAACACGTCCAGCGGGCGCGAGTCGTAGAACGAGTTCAGGTCGCCGATGATCGCCACCAGCGCATCCGGCTGCTGCGCCGTGATCTGTTGCAGGATGGTCACATTCCAGGCGGCCTGCGCCGCGCGGCGCGGCTCGGTGGCCGCTTCGCCTCCGGCCATCGAGGTGAAATGATTGTTGATCACGTACAGCTCCACTGCGCCGCTGGCGGTCTGCACGCGCAGATGGACCAGCAACGGCGGGCGGCTGGTCAGTCCCTCCGGCGCGTCGAACTGCTGCACATCGAGCACCTCGGCCTGGTCGCCGCGCACCAGGTAGCCCACGTCAATGCCCCGGCTGTCGTGGCCTTCGATCAGAATCGGCTGGTAATCGAAGCCCGCCAGCGCCTCATGCGCCGCGATGTCTTGCAGCACGCCAATGTTCTCCACCTCCTGCAGGCCGACCACGGTCGGCGCGCCGGCAGCCAGGATGGTGTTCGCCACCTTCGCAACGTCGCGCCGGTACTCCGAAGGCAGCGGCATCGGTGGGTTGCTCGGGTTCGGCGGCTTCGCGTCGAACAGGTTCTCCACGTTCCAGGTCATAATCGCGAACTCGTCCGCGCCCAGGAGCGGCAGTTGTGGCAGGGTATGTTCCGTGGTGGTAACCACCGGCAGCGTGAGCGGCTCGACCTTGTACTGGCCGTAGGTGAAGGCCAGCGGCCCGTACAGATTCGCCATCTGGTCGCCGGTCGCAGCAGCATACGGCATCTCGGACTGATCAGCATACGAACCAGACAGGCCGTCGTCCACCGTGATGCGGAAGCCGTAATCCGCGTCGCGGTACAGATGCGGACGGTCGGCGTACGGCATCGGCACCATGACCGTCTCACCGTAACGGTTCGTGGGCGCGACGACCACGAACGGCCCGTCCGCGCGCACCAGCATCCCTTCCAGCGCCTCGTAGTAGGCCGCCGAAGCCTCGTTGTCCGCCGGCGGGTCGAGCGATACAGCCTCCGGCAACGGCTGGTCGTGCGCCACCACCTCCAGATTGCGCAGCGTGTCCAGCAGCAGGGTGGTCTGTTGCCAGGCCTCGCGCACCCGACCAGCCACACGCACCTGGTCGCCGGGTTGCAGGTCGAGCGCCGCCGGGTTGGAGACGGTCACAAACAGCCCTTCCGAGGTGTTCGGGTCATCGTCCGGCTGGATGGATTGCATCCAGAAGCCACCCAGATCGGGGAAGATTGCCGTGACCACGCCTTCGGTGGTCAGCGTCTCGCCGACGAAGGGCGAGCGGAAACCGTCGCCCTGAATCGCCCAGATGGGCACGCCGCTTCCCAGGAAGAGATAGCGTGCCGGGCCGGTGGCCGGTTCCGTCCACTGGTCGGCCTGAGCGGTGTAATCGCGCAGCAGGATCTGCGCCGCGTTCCCCGCGCGGGCGGTGAAGCGCACCGCCGCCGACGCGCCGCTCGGCAGTTCCGTCACCGTCCAGCGCAGGCCGCCGCCGCTCACCTGACCGCCGTCCAGCACTTCGACCAGCGTTGCGCCAGCGGGCAACGGCGCTTCAATCACCACGTTGGTCAGCGCCTCCGGGGTGTGGTTGGTCGCCGTGAGGGTGACGGTGAAGATCTCGCCAGGCTGCACGTTGTGCGGCGCGAACGCCTCAATGGTCAGCACCGGCGGGAGGACGCGCACCATGTCCACCTGCAGGCGCGGGTACAGACGACGCACGTCGTCACGCACCTCCAGGATGCCGACCGCACGCATCTGATCCCCTTCCTCGAAGGTTTCCACCGTGGCTTCGGTCAGTTTATCCACATACAGCGTGAGCGTGTTCCCGCTCTCGTCGGCCAGGTCGACCTCGTAACTGTAGCTCCCCTCGTACAGACGGGTGATCGTGCCCTCCACCTGGATCAGGCGGCCCAGCAACGCGGGGTCTTCCAGCACCTCCTGCAGCGTGACAGGCAGCGGTTCAACCGGCGGCACAACGCCCGGCGGGTCGAGGATTTCCACATCCTGCGGCAAGGGAACGATTTGCTTCGAGCCACGATACGCGCCAATCTCACCGTACACGCGCACCCGCGCGCCGATGGGCACGTCGAGCACGTTCATCCCGCCAAAGACCTGCACCTGGATGCCGCCGCTGTCGTCCTGAAGGTAGAACTTCACGTTGCCGCCACCGGCGTAGTACCCACCGGTGTACATGGTCGCCACGCCTTCCACTGTAACCTTCAGCCCGTCCAGGGCACGCGCCACAACGACCGGCACCACTCCCTCCACGCGGGTGAGCACCGGCGGGCCGAAAGCGTATTCGCCGTCCGTGGCCGCGTGATAGGAGGCTGCGGTGAGCGTGGCGGGCGTCCAGGGCGCTTGCACGGGCAACGTCAGCGTGGCCTGCGCGCCGGCATCCAGCACACCGACCGTCCAGGTGAGCACCCCCTCCTCGAAGAGCGTCACACCGTCCGGCAGATCGCCGACCTTCACCTGCGCCTGCGCTGGCAGGGGGAAGACCACGATAACCTCGTGCGGCTGGTCGCCGGAGTTGGTTACGGTGAGCGTGTAGGCGAACGCCTCACCCGGCGCGACGGTTTCCGGCGCATCCAGTTGAATCTCCAGTACCCGCGCCAGCGCGGGTGCCGCCGGGCTCCCGCTGTTTTGCGGGTTGGGATCGGGTTGCAGGGTGAAGTCGGCGGCGTTATCGTCCGTATCCTGCCCGTTGCCTGCCTGACCGCCGGGCGCGCGTTCCAGCGACACGCCGTTTTCCAGGCGCGGCGCGGGGCGCCCTTCCGTGTACGCCGTAGGGCCGTTCCCCCAGGCCAGCGCATCCACCACGCTGCCGTCCGCCGCGCGCAGCCGCAGCCCGCCCGCCGTGGTGTTCAGCGGCTGCTCAAAGGTGGCATCCGGCACGGCGCCCACCTCCTGCCCGGCGCGCACCAGCAGCCAGTAACCGTGCGGCGGCACCAGTGCGACCTCGTGCCAGCGGTACACCAGCATCTCCCGGCTGGAATCCTTCAGTTGATACCACAACGCCCAGTCCTGCAGGTCAACCGGCTGGTCGGTGGGGTTGTACAGTTCAATAAACTCGTAGTTGTTGTTCCCCTGGACGCCGGCCATCACCTCGCTGATCAGCAGGTGGTCAACGCCCGCCGTCGCCGGCGTGGGAGAAGGGGCGACCGACGCTGGGAAAGCCGTCGGCGTGGGGGACGGCACGGGGGCACAGCCGCCCAACCACAAAGAGATCAGCAGCAACGCAAGGAACCAACGTTTCATCTCACGCTCCCAGAACAGGATTGGCCGAATCGGCAGGGAGATTGTACCACTGTGAAAAAACGCGCGACGCACCTGTTCGGGTGCGTCGCGCGTCTCGCGTCATACGGTTTCCGAGGGACTAGTCCAGCGCGCTGTACCCAGGCCCCTCTTCGAAGTATTTGTAGTTCCACTCAATATCGGGCGTGAGATCTACTTCCTCGCCGGCCTCCAGCGTGCGGGTGTGCTCCAGGTGTACCGGCTCACCGTGATGGTTCGTACCGTCGTACACCTCATCGAAACCAGGGGTGCCGGCGGGCATGCTCAGCCGCTCACCGCCCTTCGCCACGTAGGGGCTGGGCACTTCATCTTCGGGGAAGATGGCCTCAAAGGGGCACTCCGGAATGCAGGCGCCGCAGTCGATGCAGGTGTCCGGGTCGATGTAGTACCAGGGCCACTCCTCTACCGGCTTACCAGGCACAATGCACTCCACCGGGCACACTTCCACACAACCGGAGTCACGCAAACACAGGCTGGTAATAATGTGGGTCATTGCTCTCCTCCAGAGGAAAGGATTGGAAAAGTCGTTGCCCCATTTTACCGCATTTTTGAGCGCGCAGAGGTCTGGATCGCGCGAATCGAGAAACAGAAAGTGCGACGCGCATTGCACGCTGCACTTTCTGTCACACACTTCTGCCACCATGAATCCGCTTTACGGAACCACGGTGATCGTCGCCATCATGTTGGGATGAATCTCACAGTGATGTAGGGAAATGTACCGGCCTCGGTGAACGTAAAAGTAAACGTGTCGCCGTTCGAAAGGTAGCCGCTGTCAAAGACGCCGCTGTCCGAGGTCACCGTGTGCATCACACCGTCGTTGTTCGTCCACGTCACCGTCGTGCCGACCCTAACCTCCAGATTCGCGGGGGAGAACTGGGAGCTCTGGATGGCCTGGAGTGGCCCAAAAGCTGGACAGGATTTCAACCAGTTGAAGCAAGTTGCTCATCAACCAGCCCCCACTGCCATGCTGCTTCAAACTCAGAGGGCGTGAGGTATCCCAACGCAGAGTGAATGCGTTTATGTTGATACACCTGTCCAATCCCAGGGGTCCACTTCAGTCACTTCAGTTGCACCTCCTCCTGGATTTGCAGCGGGGACAACAGCCACACAGCCATCTTGTCCTCCACTCGCCACAGATTTCCCTTTTACTTTACCACTTCCCTACCCATTTTGAAACGGTTACCCACATAGCCTCGCATTGACATGCTCCAGAATTTACTCTATAGTAGTAGTAGTAGTAGACGGGGGGCAGTGGGGCGAGTGGAGCGCTATCAGCATCACGCAGAAAGCGGTTTGTGCCCCTTACGCGTATTCTCTCGTGATATTGTGTTTGTATAACAACGCTTCTGGCGTTGCATCAAGACAAATGTCCACCTATAGGGGAGTCTTAACCAGTTAGGAGTTACGCTGTTGATCCACATATTCCATTTTTGCTACACCTGATCCCCAGATATGGGAGTGAGCCGTATTGATTTAGCCTGAACTGCGTAACTCCTAAACTATATTCTGTTCCGCGCCAAGCAATAGTCGGTATCCCCATTGTTTCTGATGGGATGTACATGCAGTTCTCGTCTTTTTTATAAGAGCGATAATTCGCTGGTCGAGTTGGTAACAGTGATGGATACACAGCTGACCTGCTAGAGCGCAAACAGGCGGAAGAGGCAAAATCATGAATAAACGGAACGGTGTCAAAGTCAAATTTGCTGAACTATTCAACTCCAATGGCTGGTACTTCAAAGACCTTTTGAATTACATCGTCATTCCAATGCTGGGAATAGTGACAGTATTGGCAGTTTTGGGCTTTTTCAAAGAACAGTTCTATATTGTGTTCAATTTAGAAACCTACCTGGTATGGCATAACATCTTTGAGTTTAGCAGTGTAGTTGTCAGCATTGTCGTCTTTCTGCTCAGCTGGTACGCTTACGAGCAGTTAGGGAACCGGCGAGAACTTTTCTTCCCACATTCCGCACCTAAGAGGCGAGGAGGTAGCATTTTTCGACAGGGGGGCCA
>CAYSXA010000150.1:0-7261 GCA_964435005.1 uncultured Anaerolineaceae bacterium
CTGAAACGGCTGGAGGAACGCCTGTCGGTGCAGGAGCAGGAATCGCAAGGAGGCGACGTATGAATCGGCGTGGCGGCTGCCTGGAAGGGCTGCTCAAACTGTTTTTGCTCGACCTGGTGTTCGACTGGCTGCAGAATCGCTTCGGCTTTGGCCGGGGTTGCTCCTGCACCGGCTGCGGTTGTGGGGTGATTCTGTTCATTCTGTTCCTGGTTTTCGCCTGCCAGATCATCTTCGGCACCGACTGGACGCGGCTGACCCTGCTGGTGCCCGGCCTGTTCTGATCCCCGGATACGCAGATGGACGCAAAGTTCCGTTTCGATTCACGGCGCTCGGCGGTGTACGGCAGGCGCGGCATGGTGGCGACCTCGCAACCATTGGCGGTGGCTGCCGGGCTGGAGGTGCTGGCCGCGGGCGGCAACGCGGCGGACGCGGCGATCGCCACTGCCGCTGCGCTCAATGTCACCGAACCGACCTCCACCGGCATCGGCGGCGACGCCTTCGCGCTGTACTATGAGGCCGCCACAGGACGGGTGTATGCACTGAACGGCTCCGGGCGCGCGCCACGGGCGCTCACGCTGGAGCGGTTGAAGCGCGAAGGGCTGACTGAACTTCCGCCCTTCCACCCATACACCGTCACCGTGCCAGGGGCGTGTGCAGCCTGGTGCGACCTGGTGGCGCGCTTTGGCCGCTTGAACATGGCTCAGGTGCTTGCTCCGGCCATCCGCCTGGCCGAGGAGGGTTACCCTGTCGCACCGATCACGGCATTCTTCTGGGCGCGTGGCGCGGAGCGGCAACTGAAGCACGCGCCGAATGGCCAGGAACTGACCATTGAAGGCCGCGCCCCGCGCGCTGGCGAAATCTTCCGCAATCCGGGGCTTGCGCGCACCTTCCGCGCGGTGGCTGAGGGCGGCAAGGAAGCTTTCTATCACGGCGACATTGCCGAGGCCATCGCTGCTGTGGTTCAGCAGGCCGGCGGCTGCCTGACGGTGGACGACCTGGCAGCGCATGAATCCACCTGGGAGCAGCCGATCTCCGTCACGTATCGCGGCTTTCGTGCGTGGGAGTGTCCGCCCAACGAGCAGGGGATCACTGCGCTGCTGGCGCTCAACCTGCTGGAGGGCTTCGATCTGGCCGCGCTGCAGCCGCTTTCGGCGGAGCGGTTGCATTTGCTGATCGAGGCGCTGCGGCTGGCGTTCGCCGATGCGCGCTGGTACGTGGCCGACCCGGCCTTCAACCCCGCACCGCTGGAAACGTTGCTCTCGAAGGCGTACGCCGCAGAACGCCGCCGCCTGGTCGACCCACAACGTGCCACGCTGGATCAGCAGCGCGGCACACCGGTTGCCTCATCGGATACGGTGTATCTCACCGTGGTGGACGGCGAGGGCAACGCCTGTTCGTTCATCAACAGCAACTACATGGGCTTTGGCACCGGTATCGTGCCCAAAGGGTGGGGATTCACCCTGCAGAACCGTGGCCACAACTTCACACTGGACCCAGAGCACCCCAACGCGCTGATGCCGGGCAAACGCCCGTATCACACCATCATCCCGGCGATGATCACCCAGCCGACGGATTCGGGCGAGCAACTGGCAGCTTCGTTTGGTGTGATGGGTGGCTTCATGCAGCCCCAGGGGCATGTTCAGGTGGTGGTCGGGTTGATCGACGACGCGCTCAACTCCCAGGCGGCGCTCGACCGCCCGCGCTTCTGCATCACCGATGGCACGGCAGGCGGGCGCGTTGCCCTGGAAGAGGGCATTCCGATCGAAAGCATGGCGCGCCTGGCGCAGATGGGGCATCCTGTCGCGCCGGTGACCGGCTATGCGCGGGCGATCTTCGGTCGCGGGCAGGTGATCTGGCGCGACCCGACGAGCGGTGTGTTGATCGGGGGCTCTGACCCGCGCGCCGATGGCTGTGCCATGCCGTTGTAACGATTACGATGTGTGCTGCATCTAACCCCCAGAGCCAACCAAGTTCTCCTCTGGAGGTGGAACATGTTCAAAGTCAACGAAGCGTCCTGGGATCGCGTGGTGCGCGTGGTGCTGGGCATCGTGCTGCTGTATCTTGGCTTTGGCGGCGTGGTGACCGGCGGCCTGGGCACCGCCCTGAAGATCATTGGCTTCATCCCGCTGCTCACCGGACTGATCGGCTGGTGCCCGGCCTACTCGCTGTTCAAATTCCAGAC
Source organism: uncultured Anaerolineaceae bacterium (assembly GCA_964435005.1). Classification (GTDB taxonomy): domain Bacteria; phylum Chloroflexota; class Anaerolineae; order Anaerolineales; family DRMV01; genus CAYSXA01. The sequence continues at coordinate 2,183 of CAYSXA010000150.1, forward strand.
CAACAAGTAGCCGTCATCGCGTCATGGCAGGGCGGGGCGGGCGTTGCGTCGCTCGCCTCGTCGTCTTTCCAGGATAAGTACCCGTGGATATGCTCGAAAAGTTGAAAACCAACCCCCGCCCGGTGATCGTGGATGTGTGGGCGCCGTGGTGTCGCCCCTGCAAGGTGCTCTCGCCGCGCCTGGAGCGCGTGGCACGGGAGTTCAAGGGGAAAGTGGACGTATGGAAAGTGAACGCCGACGAACACCCCGATTTGGTGCGGGCGTTCAAGGTGTTCGGCATCCCCACGCTGCTGGTGTTCCGCAACGGCAAAGAGGTCACCCGCGTGACCGGTGCCGTGCCAGAAGAACGCATCCGGCAATTGTTTGCCGTGGCGCTGGGCGAAACGCACCCGTGGGCGCTGCACATGGATACCCTGCTGTGGGGCGCGGCGCTGATCCTGGTGTTGCTCGGCGCGATGTTCCATGCCAGCACGCTGATGGGTGTGGGTGTGGGGCTGGCGGTGGCGAACCTGTTGCTGCGCTGGTGGAAGTCGCGGGGCCAATAAACGCTTTCACTGCATCCGCCTGAATTCGACTATAATGAAAGTGCGCGTTTGTTGTTAGGCACTCGATCAACAGAAAGGAGTTACCCATGTTGATCAGCAAAGAACTCGAAGAGGCCATTAACCACCAGATCGGCGCGGAGTTTGGGGCCAGCCTGGAATACGTGAGCATCGCAGCCTATTTCGACCGCGAGAGCCTGCCAGAGCTGGCTGCTTTCTTTTATCGTCAGGCGGATGAAGAGCGCATGCACGCGATGAAGTTCGTACACTTCCTGAACGACGCCGGTGCGCATGTGCGCATCCCGGCCATCCCGGCGCCAAGGCACGATTTTTCCTCAGCCGAAGAGTGCACTCAGGCCGCGCTGGACTGGGAAATGCAGGTCACTCAGCAGATCAACGCGTTGATGGATCAGGCGATCAAGGATAACGACCACATCAGCCAGGACTTCTTGCGCTGGTTCGTGACCGAGCAATTGGAAGAAATCTCTACCATGGAGACGCTGCTCAGCGTGATCCGACGAGCAGGCGAAAGCGGTCTGCTGTTCGTGGAGGACTATCTGGCGCGGGGCGCGCTTGCACCACACGCCCCCGGCGAAACGGCCGCCTGAGGCCGAAACGAGCCGAGGCTTCCCCTGGCCTCGGCTTTTTTCTTTCCGGTCATTTCATAGTACAATCTTCATTACCTATTTTGAAGGGCAAAGGCGTTTTTCGTCATCCTGCCGGTGCACTGTTCATGGCAATTTTACAACTACGACTACTTGGCCCACCGGAGATCCTGGCAGGGGAAAAACGGATCACCATTCAGCGGCGGCAGCCGCGTAGCCTGCTGTACTATCTGGCAGAACGCGCGCAACCAGTCAGCCGCGATTTCTTGCTGCATGTGTTGTGGAATGAAGGGAAGGCATCGCCGGAAACCCTGAAAAACCGCCTGAACGTAGTCATTCGTCGACTCAAATCAGCCCTGCCTGAGGGGGCGCTGTTGGTGAGGCGAACCAGCCTGGCGCTGAAGTACGACCAGGTCGAGGTGGATCTGTGGCACTTCCAGGAACAGAGCACTCAAATCCATAACGCGCTCCGCTACCACGCCCCAAACAAGCCTCTGGCAGAAACCCTGGTGAACCGGATAGAACAAACACTGGGGTTATGGCACGGTCGCACCTTTCTGGAAGGGGAGACCCTGCCGAAAAGCATAGAGTTAAGCGACTGGCTCCATCTGACGGACGACCAGCTACAACGGGAACGCCTGGCGCTGATGCAGCGTCTGGTCGCACATTACCGGCTGACCGGGCAATTTGACGTGGCAATGCGCTGGGTGCGCGACTGGCTGGAACTCGACCCGCTGGACGTGAACGCACATGCGGAGTGGATCCAGCTGTGCCACCTTGCTAACCGTCCAGAAGCCGTGGAGGAACAGCTGGCCATCCTCACCCGGCGCGAGCCGTCCGATGCACAGTTTGTGCTCGATCGGCTGCAGGAACAATTCCCCAACCTGATCACCAAACCATACCGGGAGCTACGCCCTCTGGACGGCGAACACGCAGCCTCGCAACCACAAACCCCGCTGGTGGGGAAAGAGATGGCGCTGGCCCAGCTGAACACGGCGCTACGCGAAGGCAAAGGGGTACTGGTAGTCGCATCCCACGGAATGGGCAAATCCACCCTGCTGGAATGGTTCATCCGCCGGCTGCCAGAAGAGCGCTGGGTGATCAAACACACCTGCAAGTCAGAAGAGCGCCACCGTCCATTCGCCACACTGGCAGCCTTGTTGCGGAAAACCGTATCCGATGAGCAATGGGCAGCGCTGGACGAAGTGTGGCGCGCGCGCCTGAGCACCGTGCTTCCCGAACTGGCAGAGCGCTTCCCACCATCCAGGCCTCCGCTCTCTTTGCCGCCGGATCAGCAACGTGAGCAGGTGACCCTGGCGCTCGAAGCATTGTTCTCACCGCTCAGCCGAAAACAGCCCCTGTTAATCTGCCTGGACGATGCTCACTGGATTGACAAAGACAGCCTGCTGGTGCTGGCAAGCCTGTTAGTTAAATTCCGGCGACGCATACCCATCGTGCTTGCCGTAGATATGGCCTACCGTTCCCTGCTCGAACCCATTCTGACCAACTCGCTTCAACCCCCGCTCTGGCGAGAGGTTCCCCTGACTTCCCTCTCGGTAGAAGAGGTACACCAGATCATGACCAATTTGCTGGGGACCGCGGTCTCGGACGCCTTTGCCAGCTTCTTTTACCGCAAGAGCGGTGGCAACCCGCAATTGCTGGAAGCGCTGTTGCAAACCTATTTGCAACAGCACCCCGATTCCTCGTTTGACATTCCCCCAAAGGACCTGCCTTACCCCGAAGACCTCGAAGAAGGCTGTCGTGAGCGGCTGGAGGTCCTGACCGAGTTGCAGCGTCGCATTTTGCAGGTCCTGGCGCTGTTTGAGAACGAAGTCAGCGACGATGTGCTTGCGCAGCTGTTGGAAGCAGACCCGAGGACCATCGCCCAGGAAATCGAGACGTTGGAAGCCATCGGCTGGCTGCAATCGGAGGAATCCGGTCGATGGTCATTGCCTCATGACCTGCTCCGCCAGACGGTGATCAATCAAATGCTCCTGGCAGAACAGCAGAGGCTCCACGCACGGATCGCTCGCCTGTTGAACGACCAGCCGCATCTGGTGAGTGATCCGTTGGAGCTCGCTGAACATTTGCAAAAAGCGGGTGCACACCTTCAGGCGTTCGAACGTTACCTGGCGCTAGCACAACAATGGTTCCTGGAAGGGCAACCGGACGACGCCGCCACCGCCCTGAAACACGCAGAGAACCTGGTTTATCGCTTCCCGGTGGACTTTTCGGACGCGCTCATCTACCGCCTGTATGAGTTATGGGATCATGTGTTCTCCGTGCTGGACCAGCCGGAGGCCATGGAAGAAACCTACCAGCGGCTACGTTCACTGGGTCAACAACGCATGAGTTCGCTCCTGCTGGGCATGGCGGCTTATGGGCTGGCGGATGCCTGTCTGTTGCGTAACCATTTTGAGGAAGGGAAAAACTACATCAATACGGCCCTGGCGCATCTTCAGCGAGCGGAACATCCACTACGATGGCTCTGGGCTCGGGTGCTGCAAGCGGTGTTCCTGTACATGCAAGGCGATGTGGAACAGGCGGCGCACGTCTTTGATGAAGTAGCCGGTGAGCTGGAGCGCATGGAATCCTCGGAAGAAGTGAGTAGCTTACTCGGACATGTGCAGTATCAGCAAAGTTTGATGGCCACCATGCGCGGCTACCCGAAGGAAGGAAAGGCGCTTGGGTTGCGCGCCCTGCAAGCCTGCCAGGCCGGCCAGAATGCCTTTGGCCTTCTGCTTGCGCTGAACAACCTGGCAACCTCCTGCCTCTTTCTGGGCGACTACGTGGAGGCGCGCCGCTACAGCGAGCGGGCGATCGAGCTGGCTGAGCGCGTTCACAGCCTGCGGTTCCTGGGGTACTCCCAGGTGTACCGGGCGTGGATCGCCCTGATTCAAGGGGAAGTGGAACCTGCGGTCGCCTGGGCATACCGGGCAATTGGCGTGGGGGAGATGCGCGCGCACGATGAAATCAAAGCGCTGGGTAATCGTGTGGTCGGAGAAGTCTATTTCTGGCTGGAAGAGCCTACGCTGGCGCTGGAGTGGTACCGCAAGGCACAAGCCCAGGCAAGGAACACCTTCCTGGAAGCCGACCTGATGCTACGCATCGGCGTTGCTCAGTTGCGCAACAAGCAGGCCTCGCAGGCATGGCACCTGTTCCAGAAAGCCCTGGAGGCCGCCCAAACCCAGGGACAGGGGTATGTGGTCATAACGGCACACCTGGCAATGGCCGATCTGCTGAGGCAGAGCGGCGAATGGGACAGGGCTGCTGCACGCGCCAAGGACGTGGCGCGTGCAGCGTGCGAACGCGGACTGCAGGCCGAAGCGCTACAGGCCGATGCCATCCGCGCACAGGCGCTCTGGCAATTGGGTCAGCAGGAGGCAGCATTCGACCTGCTGGAGAGTGTATTGCATGAAGCAGAACGCATCGGGCACTTCTGGCTGGCCCTGTCCACTATGCGCACCTGGTGCCATTGGGCCACAATCCAGGGGAAAGCGGCAGGGGAAATGAAACAACGCGTGATGATGGAACTCGCACGCCTGCACAAAGGACTGGCAGCCTATGTGGACAAGAAGGCCGTGACCACCGGCCTGGAAAACACTGTAAGCAAGTTCGTTCTGCGGGTACGCCAGGAAATACTCTGAACCCGACTGATCAACTCCTCATGATCCAGGCAACGGCATCCCCCGTTGCCTTTTTTTGTTAAGCCCGTCGGGGAAACATAGATAAGGATGTGAGGACACGCCACGTGGTAATCAAATGGTAATCTTCGTCTGTTACACTGGAGCAAACTTTTGCAGACTGGTGCGGGCAGTAGGGGAGCCCGCAGGGAGGCCGACAGCAGCAGCATGGGGGTGCTGTCGGCCTTATGTTTAAGCTGGTGATTACCCACAAGTACCGCCACCTCTGGGGAAGGGGTGGTGGGCGGC
>CAYSXA010000151.1:0-7251 GCA_964435005.1 uncultured Anaerolineaceae bacterium
CCGGCGAGGAGCGGCGCGCCACCCGCCCGGGGGGGACCGCCGCCCGGCGGGAGCGGGCCGGGTCCGAGGCGCGATGGCGGTACGCGGGGTGCGGGGCGCCAGGGCCACGGCGGGGTGGCGGGTGAGTGCGGCCAGCGGCGCCTTGCTGATGGTGTAGGGCAGATGGTCAGCGCTGGGGCGCAGCGCGCGCCAGTCCAGGATGTTCACGATGCGTCCTTCGCGCTCGCCGAGGTGCGCGGCGAACGCCTGGCTGAGCAGGAAGGGTGCGGTCAGGTTGACGCGCAGGTGGCGCTCCCAATCGTCCAGCGTGGTCCCTTGCAGGCTGAGCGGGACGAAGATCGCGGCGCTGTTCACCAGCGCGTACAGCGGGCCGAAGGCCGTTGCTTGTGAAATCAGCGAACTGGCCTGAGCCGGGTCGCTCAGGTCGGCCTGGAGCACGTGTGCCTGTCCGCCGAGCGCCTGGATGTCGGCCTGGGTGCGCGTAGCATCTTCGGGTGAGTGGCCGTGGTGGATGAGCACCGTGCCGCCCGCGCGGGCGACCGCGAGCGCCATCACCCGCCCCAGCCGGCGCGCTCCGCCGGTGATCAGCACCCGACGGCCTTGCAGGCGATCAGCCACGGAGTGCCTGCGCCACGCGTTCCAGCCGCGCCTGTGCTTCAGAGGCCACAGCCTGCAGGTCGGGGTCGTCTTTCAGGTCGCCGACGCCCAGCATGGCCTGCGGGTTCACCAGCCGCACCAGCGACCCGCCGTCGGGGGTGGCTTCCACGGTTACGTTGCATGGCAGCAGCAATCCCACTTCCGGGCGGGTGCTTAACGCGCGGTGCGCCAGCGGCGGATTGCAGGCACCCAGGATCACGTAAGGGCGGAAGTCCTCGCCCAGTTTTTCCTTGAGCGTGGCGCGCACGTCGATACGGGTGAGCACGCCGAACCCTTCGGCTTTGAGCGCGGCGGTCACGGTGTCCACGGCCTGATCGAACGGTTGAGCCAGATACACCTCGAAACCCAGCATGCACTTTCTCCTTTCCAGGTAAGATCAAAAGAGAGGTCTGCATCAAGTCTATGGGGAATGTATGTGTGTGTCAAGCCCGTTTATGGCGTATAGTTTACCTTTTTGGTGAAGATATGGTATGATCGCGTTGGAGGAACCTATGAAAAAGCCAAAGTTTCTCATTTTCGGCCTGTTGGCAGGGGGGATGCTGCTGGCCGCCTGTACGCCAGAGTTGCCGCAGCCGGACGAGCCGGGGGCCATGTCCACGGCGACATCCACTGCCACGCTCGCTGAGGCGAAGGCGAAGCCGTCCGGTCAGACACCGCTCGCAGCGCTGCCGACCGCATCGCCTACCCTCGAAGCCCCGATGGCCACAACTGCGTCGCTTACGCCGCGCACCGAATTGACCGCCACCAACCTCAGCACGGTCAGCCTGGCTTCCGGACAACTGCAACTGCTGGAATTCTTCGCCTTCTGGTGACCGACCTGCCGCGCGTTGGCGCCCGTCGTGCACGGGCTGGAAGCGAAGTACAGCGATCGAGTGAACTTTGTTTACCTGGACATTGACGATCCGCGGACGGAACCGTTCAAGAAGCAGTTGGGCTACCGCGTCCAGCCGCACATTTTCCTGCTAGACGGCAAGGGAAACATCCTGGGGCAATGGGTTGGTGCGGTGGACGCGGTGACGCTGGAGCAGGCGATTCAGGCAGCGTTGGGCAATTGACGATCGTCGTTCCTGCGAGAGAGCACGCGCTCACCCTAATCGAGGTGGGCGTTTTTTCTTGACGAGGGAGGAAACCCGTGCTATACTGCGGATACCCCACCCCCCTGGGGGGGGTAGGAGAGAAGCCATGGCTCGAAAAGACGCTCTACAACGCCTGAAGAACATCGAGGGGCACGTGCGCGGCATCGAACGGATGCTGGAGGAAGGCGCGTACTGCATCGACGTAATCCGGCAGATTCAGGCTGTGCAGGCGGCGCTCAACAAAGTGAGCACCATGATCCTGGAAGATCACCTGCATTCCTGTCTGATCACCGCCGTGCGCGGCGAAGACCCCGACGAGCGCGAGCGCGTGCTCAAGGAGATTGTGGACGTCTTCGAGGCAGCAACCAAAGTCTGAGTTCTGGAGGTTTTCCGTATGGTCACGGTCAAGTACACTATTCCCAACATCTCGTGCGGCCACTGCGTGCACACCATCAAGATGGAAGTCGGCGAACTGGCCGGCGTGCAATCGGTGGAGGGTGATCCGGCCACCAAGCAGGTGGAGATTACCTTCGACGCTCCCGCCACCGAAGAACAAATCAAGGCGCTGCTGGCCGAAATCAACTATCCGGTGGCCGAGTAAAGCCACCGAAATAAGACCACGCATGAACACGGATGATCACAGAGGGCTTCTGTGGTCGTCTGTGTTTATTTGTGGCGAGGAAGGAACTCCATGACGAAGAAACAAGTCGTTCTCCCGATTACCGGCATGACCTGCGCCAACTGCGTCGCCACGGTGGAGCGCAATTTGAAGAAGGTGCAGGGTGTGGACGCGGCGGTGGTCAACCTGTCGTCCGAGCGGGCGACCGTGGAGTTCGACCCCACGCTCACCGGGCTGGACGACCTGATCGCGCGCGTGGGTCGGGCGGGTTACGACGTGGCCGCCGGTGAGGCCGATTTGCCGATTCGGGGGCTGAGCGATGACAACGACGCCCGTCGGCTGGAGAAGGCGCTGGCGGCGCTGGACGGTGTGCTGGAGGCCAGCGTGAACTTCGCCACCGAGCGCGCCCGCGTGCGCTACATCCCGACCGTGGTCAGCCAGGCCGACCTGCGGCGAGCGGTCGCCGAAGCAGGCTTCCACGCCCTGGAGACCAGCGGCGACGCCGAGGATGTGGAGGCGCTGGCGCGGCAGCGCGAAATCGAGCACCAGCGGCGCCTGCTCATCACCGGCATCGTGTTCACCTTGCCGCTCTTCCTGCTCTCCATGGGGCGCGACTTTGGCCTGTTGCCGACAGCGCTGGCCGAAGCGCCCTGGATGAACTGGCTCTTCCTGGCGCTCGCCACGCCGGTGCAGTTCTACGTCGGCTGGCAATACTACGAGGGCGGCTACAAGGCGCTGCGCAACGGCTCGGCGAACATGGACGTGCTCGTGGCGATGGGCTCGTCCGTGGCCTATTTCTACTCGCTGGCCGTGCTGCTCGGCTGGTTGCCGGGACATGTCTATTTCGAGACGGCGGCGGTGATTATCACGCTGATCCGTCTGGGCAAGTTCCTGGAAGCGCGCGCCAAGGGACGTACCAGCGAGGCGATCAAGAAACTGATGAGCCTGCAGGCGAAAACCGCCCGCGTGGTGCGCGATGGGCAGGAAGTCGAAGTCCCTGTGGAAGAAGTGCGTGTAGGGGACATCGTGGTGGTGCGCCCTGGCGAGAAAATCCCCGTGGACGGGGTGGTGGTTGAGGGCCGGTCGGCGGTGGACGAGTCCATGCTCACCGGCGAGTCGTTACCGGTGGAGAAAGGCCCTGGCGACACGGTGATCGGCGCCACGCTGAACAAACTCGGTCTGCTTCGCTTCGAGGCGACCAAAGTGGGGCGCGAAACCGCCCTGGCACAGATCATCCGGCTGGTGGAGGAGGCGCAGGGCTCCAAGGCGCCGATTCAGAAACTGGCCGACCAGGTCTCGGCGGTCTTCGTACCGGCGGTGATTGCCATTGCCGCCGTCACCTTCCTGGTGTGGTACTTCGTCGTGCCGCCCGACCCGACTGCGGCGATGCCTCAGTTCACCCGCGCGCTGATCAACATGGTCGCCGTGCTGGTGATTGCCTGTCCGTGCGCCATGGGCCTGGCGACCCCCACGGCGGTGATGGTCGGCACGGGCAAGGGCGCGGAGATGGGCATCCTGTTCAAGAACAGCGAGGCGCTGGAGCGCGCCGGCGGCGTCACCCTGGTGGTGCTGGACAAGACCGGCACGATCACGCGCGGCCAACCCGCCGTGACCGATGTGGTCGCGGACGGTATCCCGGAGGACGAGTTACTGCGCCTGGCAGCCTCGGTGGAGCAGGGCAGCGAACATCCGCTCGGCGAGGCGATTTGGGCTGAGGCGGGCAACCGTGGGCTGACGCTCAGCGAGCCGCAGGGTTTCCAGGCTGAGGTCGGGCACGGGGTGACGGCGGAAGTGGACGGTCACCGTGTGATGGTGGGCAACCTGCGCATGATGCAGGCGCACAACCTGGCGCTGAACGGCCTGGAACGCGAAGCCGCCCGTTTGCAGTCCGAAGCGAAGACTGCCATGCTGGTTGCGGTGGACGGGGCGGTACGCGGCGTGATTGCGGTGGCAGATACGGTCAAGGAAGGTTCGCGCGAGGCCATCGAGTACCTGCACCGCCTGGGGCTGAAGGTCGCCATGATCACCGGCGACAACCGCCAGACGGCGGAGGCGATCGCCGCGCAGGTGGGCGTGGACACCGTGCTGGCCGAGGTGTTGCCCGGCGACAAGGCTGCTCAGGTGAAGGCGTTGCAAGAACAGGGTGAGGTGGTCGCCATGGTGGGCGATGGCATCAACGACGCGCCGGCGCTGGCGCAAGCCGACGTGGGCATCGCCATTGGCACAGGCACGGATGTGGCGATGGCTGCTGCGCCCGTCACGCTAATCAGCGGCGACCTGCGTGGCGTGCCGCGCGCGATCGAACTTTCGCGTCGCACGCTGCGCACGATCCGGCAAAACCTGTTCTGGGCGTTTTTCTACAACGTCATCCTGATTCCGGCGGCGGCAGCGGGCTTCCTGAACCCCATGCTGGCGGCAGGCGCGATGGGGTCGAGCAGCGTGTTTGTGGTGAGCAACAGCCTGCGGCTGCGGAACTTCCGCCCCGGGTTGTGACGGTGCTGTACCGCGACGAAAACACAAAAAAGCGCGCCCCGCACGGGGCGCGCTTTTTTCGTTGGTGTTAGCGCAGGCGTTGCAGGCCGGTCGGGCTGCTTAGAGGTCGGGCGCTGCTTCCGACGGAGCGGGTCAGGGTGGTTCCGCCAGGCTCCCAGGCGGTCGTCTGGAAATTGTCGAAGTCGGCGGTGGCGGCTTCCTGGTCGGAGGACCAGTTGATCACGCCAAAGTAACCGCCGCTCAGCGCGTTGCTGTCCTGGAAGACGCCCAGTTCCTGGCCGTTGACGTACAGCCGCAACAGCGTGCCGTCGCGCTCCACGCTCATGACGTTGGTGGCCGTGCCCGCGTTGATCTGGGCGCTGTTCAACCAGGGGTCGCCGCTGCTGGTATTCCAGGTGATGCCGTACCACTGACTGTTGGTATATTTCAACAGGGCGTAGCTTTGGGTGTCGGGGATGATCATGTAGGCGTAGAACGAGGTGAAGTTTCCGTCTTCCCCGAACAGAATGCCATAGGCGGTGGGGTACATACTGGCTTCGCGGCGGGCTTCCACGGAAAAGATGCCATCCCCCTGGGCGCCGGCTGGCGATCGGAAGAGGCACATGTATCCCGGCTGAGTGGAAGTGCGGTATTCGCCGTTGCTGTAACTGGCCTGACAGGCGGCGCTGCTCCCGGTGAACCAGCCGCTTTGGGCGTCACTGTATGGTTCCTGATAGACGGTGGCGATGCGATTGGCCTGATAGTTATCGAAGTAGGTTGTCGCCGTCGTCACGCCGCTGTAAGCAGCCCAGTTCGCCACGCCGTAATAGCCGTTGGTTGGGAAGGAGTTGTCGGTGACCGATTGTAAGAAAATGTTGTTCACGAAGAGCAGAATCTCACTCCCCTGACGGCGTACCTTAAGCGTGTTGATATTGTCATCCGCATTGATGGCAGTGCTGGAGACAAAAGGCCCGCTGACGTCGCCGGTGAGATTGGTCCAGGCACCGTTATCGTACTTTTGCAGTGCGTATTGCTGACCGGCGGGGTTCACCCAGAAGACGTAGAATTGCGAGAGCACGTTGGGGTCGTCCAGGCCAAACACCAGGCCATAGACGCTGCCGTCGAGCGGGTCGTATTTTGCTGCCTGCACCTGGAACATGCCGTCAACCTGCTGCCCGCCGGGGGCGGCGCTCACACAGATCTGATTGTACGTCAACACGGCGATGCTGTAGGTGTTGCTGATATAGCCTATGTTGCAATCTGCGGTGGTGCCGGTAGCCCATCCGCTGTTCGGATTGCTGAAATCGTCGGAGAAGACGTTGACACCTGGTGTGGCAGTCGGCGTGGGTGTGTTGTAGCCCGGTGGGAACGTGGGCGTGGGCGTCGGTGTATTGGTCGGCAGCGTGGTGGGCGAGGGTGTGAAGGTGGGTAACTGCGCGTTGGGCGTTGGGGTGGGGGTGTTGCTCACTGCCGGTGTAGCGGTGGGCGTGGCCGATGGTACAGGCGTCGGTGTGGCAGTGAGCAATGGCGTGGGTGTGGCTGTGGCTTGTTGCTGGCCGCTGGTGTTTTTGAGTACCAACGGAATGAACGCGCAGCCTCCGCTCTGACAATTTGCCGGGGGCGGTGTAACGGCTGGGGTGGGCGTGTTGGTGGCAGATGGGCCAGTACCGCTTAGAGACACCTTGAACACGCTGCGCCCGTGAGTGGCCGCGAACAGCGTAGAGCCATCGCGGCTGATCACCAGATCCACCACGGCCACGTTCGGCATCCCATTGCCGAAGACTTCCCACGTCTGTCCATCGTTGGTGGTGCGGAAGACGCCGGTATCTGTGCCGATGTAGATCGTGCCTGCATGATTGGGGTCCAGGGCGATGGACAGTGCGGGCACGTCGGGCAGGTTGCCGCTGATGTCCTGCCAGGACGCGCCACCGTTGGTGGTCTTGAAGACGTGCCCCGGTTCGCCAGGAGTGTGCTGGTTGAAGCCGTTGAACACCGCATAGGCGGTTTGAGGGTCGGTAGGAGAGACGGCGATGCGTGAGACGAACCGGTTTGGCAGCGGTGCTTTGGTGATGTTTTGCCAGGTTGCGCCTGTATCGGTTGTCACCTGGATGCTTCCGTCAGCGGTGCCCACATAGATGGTCTTTGGATCCGATGGGGCCACAGCGATGGTGGAGATCAACCCCCGACCTCCGGACTTGCCCAGATAGCCGCTGATCGGAGTCCAGCTGTCTCCCCGGTTGGTGGTGCGGTACACGCGATACGTGCCGAAGTACAGCACCCCTTGCGTGGATGGGTCTACGGCAAACGGGGGGTAGAACAGGGACTGATCCTGACGGTCAATCCCGTTGATTTTGGATGACCAGAAACCGGTATAAGATGCTCCCTGATCGTTCCGTGAGAACGAAATTCCAAAGCGGGTGCCGTACC
>CAYSXA010000152.1:0-7191 GCA_964435005.1 uncultured Anaerolineaceae bacterium
CGGCTATGCCGACCCCGACGGCTACGGTGGAGCCTTCGCCCACGCCGACCCCGACGACGGGCTTTTCCATCTACCTGCCGCTGGTCCGACGCTGACCGGCGGAGCGCGTGAGGGCAGGGGGCCTCCCCCGAGAAAGCCAGCCGGCATGTCATGGCGAGCGCCCTTGGGGCGCGAAGCCATCCCCAGGGGGCGTGGGGGATCGCTTCGGCGGTCAAAGACCGCCTCGCGATGACACCGCCGGGGATGGACGGCGGATGTCAGGGCTGATCCGCTCTCTGACGCCTTTTGCGTGCCGCCTCGTTTTGCGCCTCCATCGGGTATAATGAAGCCATCCCCTGCCCGGATGGGCGGGTTTTTGTTGGAGTGTCATGCGCAACGTGCTCGATTTCCAATCCATCATCCTGAAACTGCAAGCGTACTGGGCCTCTCAGGGTTGCCTGATCTGGCAGCCGTATCACACCGAGGTGGGCGCGGGAACGATGAACCCGGCCACCTACCTGCGCGTGCTCGGCCCGGAGCCGTGGAACGTGGCTTACGTGGAGCCGTCCATCCGCCCGGACGACGGACGCTACGGTGAGAACCCCAATCGCCTGAACCAGCACTACCAGTTCCAGGTCATCCTGAAGCCCGATCCGGGCGACCCGCAGGAGCGCTATCTGCGCTCGCTGGAGGCGCTCGGCATCGACCCGCGCCAGCACGATCTGCGCTTTGTGGAGGACAACTGGGAGTCCCCGGCGCTGGGCGCCTGGGGGCTGGGCTGGGAGGTCTGGCTGGACGGTCAGGAGATCACCCAGTTCACCTACTTCCAGCAGGCGGGCGGTCAGGTGTGCGATCCGGTGGCGGTGGAGATCACCTACGGCCTGGAGCGCATCGCCATTGCCTTGCAGCGGGTGCACGGCTTCCGTGAGATCGCCTGGAACGACGAACGCACCTATGGCGACCTGCACCTGCAATCCGAGCGCGAGTTCAGCACTTATTCCTTTGAACTGGCGGATGTAGATCGCCTGCGCACGCTGTACGACCTGTACGCCGCTGAGGCGGAAGCCTGCCTGTCGCGCGGGCTGGTGCTGCCGGCGCACGACTACGTGCTCAAATGTTCCCACACCTTCAACCTGCTGGATACGCGCGGTGCGGTCGGCGTGACCGAGCGCCAGGTGTTCTTCCGTCAGATGCGCGACCTGGCGCGCCGTGTGGCCGAGGCCTACCTGAAGCAGCGCGAAGCGGCGGGGTTCCCCTGGCGGAAGCCGACCACGGACGCGCAACCACAGACACCCGTGGAGCACTCGTCATCTGTGGTCGATACGCCGGCCCCCTTCCTGTTCGAGATCGGCACCGAGGAACTGCCGCCTGCCGACCTGGAGGCGGCGCTGCGCCAGTTGCGCGAGCGCGTCCCGGCCTGGCTGGACGATCTGCGCCTGGCGCACGGCGCGGTGCAGGTCATGGGCACCCCGCGCCGCCTGGTGGTGTATGTGGAAGACCTGGCGCCGCGTCAGCCCGACCGCGAACTGGTGGTGAAAGGCCCGCCTGCCAACCGCGCTTTCGATGCTGATGGCAATCCCACCCGCGCTGCCGAAGGGTTTGCCCGCAGCAAGGGCGTGACCGTTGCCGATCTGGAGGTGCGCGAGATGGACGGCGGGCGCTATGTGGTCGCCGTGGTGCGCGAGGAGGGCCGCCCGGCGGTGGAGGTACTGGCTGAGGCGTTGCCGAACTGGATCGCGGCGTTGCGCTTCGACAAATCCATGCGCTGGAACGCGAGCAACGTGGCCTTTTCGCGCCCCATCCGCTGGCTGCTGGCGCTGCTTGGGGAGGCTGTGATCCCCTTCACCTACGCCGGCCTGACCTCTGGCCGCACCACGCGCGGGCTGCGCTTCTTCGAGCCGGAGGCGATCGCGGTGGACGATCCGGCGGCCTACTTCCGCGCGCTGGAGGCGCAGGGCATCGTGCTCGACGGGCAAGCCCGCCGCGAGCGCATCCGCGAACAGGTGGCCGCGCTTGCTGCCGAAGTGGATGGTCGGGTGCCCGACGACCCCGGCCTGCTGGCCGAAGTCACCCATCTGGTGGAAGCGCCCACCGCGCTGCGCGGCTCCTTTGACGAATCCCACCTGGCGCTGCCACGTGAGGTACTGATCTCGGTGATGAAGAAGCATCAACGCTACTTCCCCGTGGTGGACGCCAACGGGGATCTGCTGCCGTACTTCATCACCGTGCGCAATGGCGATTCGCAGGGGCTGGATCGGGTGCGCGAGGGCAACGAGCACGTGATACGCGCCCGCTTTGCGGACGCCGCTTTCTTCGTGAACGAAGACCGCAAGAAGAAACTGGAAGACTTCCTGCCCCGGCTGGCGACGCTCACCTTCCAGGCGAAACTTGGCTCGATGCTGGATAAGTCCCGCCGCGTGCGCGCGCTGGTGGACGACCTGGCGGCCATGCTGCCGCTGGAGGAGGACGATCTGCGTGTGGCGCGCCGCGCTGCTGAACTGTGCAAGGCCGACCTGGCGACCGAGATGGTGGTCGAGATGACCTCGCTGCAAGGGGTGATGGGGCGCTATTACGCGCTGCACTCTGGCGAAGACCCCGCCGTAGCGGAGGCGATCTTCGAGCACTATCTGCCGCGCTTCGCGGGCGACGCTGTGCCGAAGAGCAAGGCCGGGTTGCTCGTTGGTCTGGCTGACCGGCTGGATTCGCTGGCCGGGCTGTTCGCTGCCGGGTTGGCCCCGACCGGCACGAAAGACCCATTCGCGCAGCGTCGCGCTGCGCTTGGGCTGGTGGGCAACCTGATCGCCTGGGATGTGGACTTCGATCTGCGCGCCGGCCTGCGGGCGGCTGCTCGCCAACTCCCCATTCCGGCGGAGGAGGCTACGCTGGACGCCTGCCTGACCTTCATTGTGGATCGCCTGCGCCACTTACTGCTCGATCAGGGACACCGCTACGACGTGGTGGATGCGGTGCTCGCAGTGCAAGGACACAATCCCGCAGCCGCGGCGCGCGCGGTGGGGGCGCTTGGTCGCTGGGTGACGCGCGAGGATTGGGAGACCATCCTGCCCGCCTACGCTCGCTGCGTGCGCATCACCCGCGACCAGACGACACGTTACGATGTGGATCCGGCGCTCTTCACCGAAGAGGCCGAACGGGCGCTGTGGGAGGCGCTGCAAGAGGCCGAAGCCGCCGGCCGCGCCCCTGGCTCGGTGGACGACTTCTTCGCTGCCTTCCTGCCGCTCATCCCGCCCATCAATCGCTTCTTCGAGGATGTGCTGGTCATGGCGGAGGACGAATCCCTGCGCTACAATCGGTTGGGGCTGCTGCAACGCATCGCCGCCCTGGCCGATGGTGTGGCCGACTTCAGCCGCCTGGAAGGGTTCTGATACAGTTCTCCTGCCCCGATGATGTTGTCGCCGAAGGGTTGTCTGCCCTTCGGCGGTTTTTTGTCTGCAGATGCACGCCGCCCTGCGTGCATCTGCAGACTCGCATCTCCCCGCCTCGTGTATAATACCTGTGTCCCCGCACCCACCCGCAGGAGTGTCATGTCCTCTGTTGTTGACGAAATCAAAGCCCGGCTGGATATTGTCGATGTGGTGTCCGAAACGGTGAATCTGCGCCGTTCCGGGAAGAACTACACGGGCTTCTGTCCGTTTCATCCGAACACGCGCACGCCGGCGTTCGTGGTCTTCCCGGAAAGCGGTACCTGGCGCTGCTTCGGTCAGTGCAACGAGGGCGGCGACATCTTCTCCTTCGTGATGAAGAAAGAGGGCTGGGACTTTGCCGAGGCGCTGCGCTACCTGGCCGAACGCGCGGGTGTGCAACTGCGCCCGACCACGCCGCAGCAGCAGGAGCAGGCCGAGGAGTTCGAACGCCTGCGCGCGCTGCTCGAAGACGCGGTGATTTTCTACCGCCACAACCTGCTGAACACGCCCGCCGGGGAGGCGGCGCTGCGCTACCTGACCGAGAAACGTGGCCTGACCCGCCAGACCATCGAGACCTGGGGGCTGGGCTACGCGCCGAACGCCTGGGACGCCACCACGCGCCATTTCCTCAAGAAGGGCTACACGGAGGAAGAACTGCTCCAGGCCGGGCTGGTCTCGCAACGGGATTCGGGGGGCGTGTACGACCGCTTTCGTCATCGCATCACCTTCCCCATCCGCGACGAGCGCGGGCGCATGGCCGGGTTTGGCGCGCGGGTGCTGAACCCGGACGACGTGCCCAAGTTTCTCAACTCGCCGCAGACCGTGCTCTTCGACAAGGGCAAACTGCTTTATGGCCTGGATCGCGCCCGCAAGGCCATCCGCGCCGCCGACCAGGTGGTCATCGTGGAAGGTTACCTGGACGTGATCGCCCTGCACCAGGCCGGTTTCGAGAACGTGGTCTCGCCGATGGGCACGGCGCTCACCGAGCACCATCTGCGGCTGCTGAAGAAGCGCACGCGGCGCATCGTGCTGGCGCTCGACCCGGACGCCGCCGGGGATAAGGCCACGCTGCGCGGCCTGCAAATTGCCCGCGAGACGCTCGACCGCACTGTAATGTTTGATGCTTACAATTTGGTGCGCAATAAAGCCCGCCTGCAGGCCGACATCCGCGTGGCCGTGCTGCCCGAAGACCTTGACCCCGACGAGGTGGTCAACCGCGACCCGGACGAGTGGCGCGCCATCCTGGCGCAGGCGCGCCCGATTGTGGTGCACGTGATGGAGACGCTGGCCGCCGGGCGCGACTTGAATGATCCGGCAGTAAAGACTGAAATCATACAGCAAGTGTTACCTTTGATCGAAGACCTGCCGGATGAGGTTGAGCGTGCCCCCTACCGACAGCGGCTAGCACGTCTGTTGGGTGTGGATGAACACACAATAGACTGGATGGCGTATTCTTTACATGCGGAGCGCCGACCGCCTCGCCGACGCCGCCGCAAGCCTCAACCGCAGCCCGCTCTGCCAGAGGCGCGCCCCGCGCCCACGCCCATCGCGTCCACCCAGGCGCTGGAGGCTTACTGCCTGGGCGTGCTGCTCCGCGATCCTCAGCGGTTGCACGCCATCGACCGTGCGTTGCAGCAGGCCGGGCTCAGCCGGCTGATACCGCAGGACTTCCAGGTCACGCCCTACCGGTTGATTTTCGAGCGCGTGATTGGCTCGCTGGAGCAGACCAGCCTGCCGCCGGAGCAATACCTGCTGGACAGCCTGCCGCTCGAATTGATGCCGGTTGCCGACGAGGTGCTGGCGCAGACCGCCGAGGTTGACCTGGAGGACGTGCGCCTGCTCGATGACCTGCTGCTGACCGTGATTCGCATTCGGCGGCAACACCTGGAAAACACACTTACCCAGTTGCGCTACACGCTGGAGGAATCCCCTTCGGAAGAAGGGCTGCGCCTGCTGCAAGGCCACCTCACCGCGCGCGCGCGGCTGGATCATGCCATGGAACACCACGCTCAGCGGGCTTTGCTGAACTTACGGGAGTGAAGGATGACGCCACGTCGCCCACGCCGGAAACCCACCGAAGAACCTGCGTTCAACGGGGATGAGTTTGACCTGGATCGCCTGGACGATCTGTCCCCCGGCGCGGTTCTGGACGAAGACAACTCTGTCCCCATTGTGGAGGAGACGGAGGAGTTGTTGTCGGAACTCGCCGACGACCCGGTGCGGTTGTACCTGCGTGAGATCGGGCAGGTGAAATTGCTCAATGCGGATCAGGAGTTCTGGCTGGCGACTTGCATGGACGCCGCGCGGCGGCTCGACCTGCTAAAAAGTCGCCCAACCGTGCAGCGAGCGCGGAAGCCGCTGCCGGTGGCGATGTACCAGACGCTGTACGCGGACATGCTGACCGCCTGGGGGCGGGTGTGCGAGGACGTCGCCCGCCTGCACGAGTTGCAGCCTGATCTGGTGCTCATCTTGCAAGAAGCACGCGTGTTACAGCGCACCTGGCAACACGACGCTCCCTCTTACCTGCGCTCCTATCTGGACAATGGCCTGTGGGGCAAAGACCCGCAGTGGGATGAGGTCGCCCGCAACGTGTACGTGGTCTTCCTCGGCTGCTATATGCTGCCGGATGATCTGCTCATATGGCTTCAAGGTTTTCTCAAGACGAAGGGCAACTTCCCGTCCAAGCGGACGTTTGGGCGTCACTTGCCCGCGCCGGACGACCTGCAGCGCGAGATGACCCGCATCTATGACGTGGCGCATGTGGCTGAGCAGGAGATCATCCGCGCGAACCTGCGGCTGGTGGTCAGCGTGGCGAAGCGCTACGTGGGGCGCGGGAGTTCCTTCCTTGACCTGATTCAGGAGGGCAACCTGGGGCTGTTGCGCGCGGTGCGGAAGTTCGACCCCACGCGCGGCTACAAGTTCAGCACCTACGCCACCTGGTGGATCCGCCAGGCGGTCACTCGCTCGATTGCTGACCAGGCGCGCACCATCCGCATCCCGGTGCATCTGTACGAGACGCTCAGCCGCCTGCAACGCGTGCGCCGCACACTGACGCAGCAACTGGGGCGTGAGCCGACCACGGAAGAACTGGCGCTCGAAGCAGGCTTCCTGGAGGACGAGGAGGTGCAGCACATCCTGCGCGCCCAGGCCGAAGGCACGCCGCTCCCGCCCGAACTGCGGCGGCGGCTGCGCATGGCGGTGAACAAGGTGGCGCGCATCATGCAGGTCGCCGAGGAGCCGATCTCGCTCGAAAGCCCGGTAGGCAACGACGAGAACAGCAACCTGGGGGATTTGCTCGAAGACCGCGACGCGCTGGAGCCGATGGACGCTGCCTCGCGCGAACTGCTGCGCGAGCAGGTGCAGAACGCGCTGGCGATCCTCACCGAGCGCGAACGGCAGGTGCTCGAACTGCGCTACGGCCTGATCGATGGCAAAGACCACACCCTCGAAGAGGTGGGACGTTACTTTAACGTCACCCGCGAGCGCATCCGTCAGATTGAGGCCAAAGCGCTGCGCAAATTACGGCACCCTACCCGCAGCCTGCATTTGCGGGATTATTTGAAATAGGGGGGCATTGGTTACGTTGGTTGCATTGGTTGATAGTCGTCTGTCTTGCTCATGCTGATCCCGATAGGTAGTTTTGCCCTTACCTGGCCGACGAATGGTGATCAAAGATCAGCCTTTTGAACATCTCCTGCAGTTGGCGCCCGCCAGATTTTCGTTTGACAGGTTGAGTACTAGCCACCGGACACTTTAAGGGATGAAAGGTTGATCGGCACGGGTTCTCCAC
>CAYSXA010000153.1:0-7111 GCA_964435005.1 uncultured Anaerolineaceae bacterium
CAGTGCGATAGCTTCCATCACTTCGGGCACGCCGTGTCCTTTCGCCTCGTGGGCGAAGTACGCGATGATCGGTCCCGCGACCAGCCCGCCAATGGTCGGCGCGATCACAAACCAAGCCCGCCCGACATCTGGCAACAGCGAGGGCAGGCGGATGTACAGCGTTTCCTCTACCCAGCGGATCAGTTCGATAAACAAAATTGCCCCGATGCCCGTCCCCAAACCGACGATCACAGCGGCGGCGAAGAGCACCGAGGCGCTGGAAGGTTGCAGGCGGTCAAGCAAATGCGCCATCCGCCCGCCCTGAAGCTTGTTCCCGGAAAAAGGCATATGCTATGGCTCCACGCAATCGAAATCTTCAGGAGCGCCTGTCCACGCCCCTGTCGGAAAGTATTATAACCCCATTCGCACCAACCCATGGTGCCGACAGCACACCGAGCACGGTTGCCCTTTCTCCTCAGTGCTGCTATCATGGGAAGGAGGAGGCAGGATGTCCATCCGCCTGATGGACGGCAACCGGGTGTGCATTGTCGGCGGTGGGCCGGCGGGGAGTTTCGCCGCGCTGCACCTGCTGCGCGCCGCCAGGCAGGCAGGTATCCACCTGGAAGTGCTGATCTTCGAGCCGCGCGACTTTTCCCGCCCTGGCCCCAGCGGCTGCAACCGCTGCGCCGGCGTGCTCTCTTCCAACCTGGTACGCGGCCTGAAGCAGATCGGGATCTCTCTACCCGAAAGCGTGATCCAGGCGCATCTGCGCACGTACGCGCTGCACCTGGACGGCGAGGTCTTTCGCATCGAACAACCTGATCCGACGAGACACATCCTGAGCGTGTACCGCGGCGGTGGCCCCCGGCTCCGGTTGCACGGCGATCGCCCCGAAAGCTTCGACGGTTTCCTGCTGAAACAGGCTACCGACGCCGGTGCGCAGCACATCCCCGCCCGCGTGCGCTGGGCGGAGCCG
Organism: uncultured Anaerolineaceae bacterium; assembly: GCA_964435005.1. GTDB lineage: Bacteria > Chloroflexota > Anaerolineae > Anaerolineales > DRMV01 > CAYSXA01. The sequence goes on from CAYSXA010000153.1 coordinate 956, forward strand.
CGCGACGGCTTCCCGCTGGTGATCACCGCACGCGAACGCTTCCCGGCGCACCTGCTCGTGCTGGCCACCGGCGTCAACAGCCATCACCCGCTGACCGCCTCCTTCGGTTACCGCCCGCCGAAGACCGAGGTCATGGCGCAGGACGAAATCCTGCTCCCAGATGGCTACCCGGACGGTGAGGTGCAGGCATTCTTCCGCCATCCCCATGGCCTGAAGTTCGGCGCGCTGATCCCCAAAGGACACTACCTGAACATCTCGTTGCTGGGCGAGGGCCTGAGCACGGAGGCCGTGGAGGAATTCCTGGAACAACAAGGGTTGAACCAGCAGTGGGGCCAACCCGCCAGCCTGTGCGGTTGCACGCCGAGGGTCGCCGTCAGCCCGGCACGCCGTTACTTCGGCGATCACTGGGTGGCCGTGGGCGACGCCGCCGTGACCCGCCTGTACAAAGACGGCATTGGCGCCGCGTTCCGCACTGCAGAAGCGGCCATGCAGACCGCCGTGCGGTACGGGATCCACGCCGGAGCATTCCACCACCATTACGCGCCGCTGTGCCGCCAGATCGCGTGGGACAACGTCTACGGGCGGCTGATCTTCCGCCTCTGGGAACTCACGATGTGCACCCCATGGCTCCTGGACGCCTGGAAACGCTGTCTGCACCGGGAAGCCAGCCTGCCACCCCGGCAGCGCGTCCACCTGCGCATCCTGTGGGGTATGTTTACCGGCGATGAACCGTATCGCACCCTGTTCGCGCTATCTCTCCAACCGCGCGCCTGGTGGGGCATGTGGAGGCACTGATAAATACATCATCACAGCAAACAACAGGACAAAGTGAACGCGCATCCCGCAAACCAGACCACAAAGCCACCACCTCTCGCTTTGTGATCAACCCAACTCTTCCTCTAAGGAAGCCCTCAGGAGGACGAATGAGTCACGGATTAGGCCCGCTATCGGATGGCGGGCACGTGGTGATCATTGGCGGCGGGCCGGGCGGCGCTGGCACTGCGCTGGCACTGCACCGCCTAGCCAATACCCTCGGCCGCTCCATCCACATCACAGTGGTGGAAGGCAAAGTCTTTGAGGGGGAACAGCACTACAACCAGTGTGCCGGCGTGCTCTCACCGCCGCTACCTGAACTGCTCGCCGAGCTGGACGTCCCCTTCCCCCACCACCTGACCCGTGGTGTGATCACCGGCTACGTGCTCCACGTGAACGGCCGCTCGCTCCTGCTGGACGGCGATCAACATCCTTCGATCGCGCTGCGGCGGGTGCAGTTTGACGCCTACCTGCTCGAACAGGTGCGCCAGCGCGGCATCCGCGTGCACTCCGCTCGGGTGATCGACCTGGAATTCCACCACCATCGGGTGATGGTGTACACCGACAACGCCCCGCTGGAAGCCGACGTGGTGGTCGGCGCGTTCGGTCTGGATGAGGGCACAGCGGCGCTCTTTCGGCGGCTGACCGGATACCAGCCGCCGCGTGCGCTCAGTTCGGTGGTCACCAAGTACCATCCCGGCGAAGACGGCATGACCGCCTTCGGCTCTCGCCTGATTCACGCCTTTCTGCCCGCGCACCCGCGTATCGAGTTCGGCGCGGTCACACCTAAGGGAAATCACCTGACGATCAACATCGCCGGGAAACACGTGGATGCCCCACTGATGGCCGATTTCTTGCGCGATCCAGAAGTCCGGACTGTACTGCCTAACCTGGATGAGGCGAACCCGAAGCACCCGAAAGACCTGTACTTCTTCAAGGGACGCTTTCCTCTCTCCCTGGCGAAACATTACTACGGTGACCGTTATGTGATGGTGGGCGACGCCGCCGGCCTGGTGCGTGCCTTCAAAGGCAAAGGGGTGACCGCCGCGGTGCAAACCGGCACGCGCGCCGCCGAAACCATCCTGCGACACGGCATTGGGCGTGCGGCCTTCGACCGCCACTACCGCACCGCGAACCAGGACATCATCCGTGACCTGCCTTACGGCCAGTTAATGCGGCTGCTCACCATCCGCGCGGCACAGTGGGGATTAATGCGCCCCGTGCTCCAGGCGGCTGAAGGTCGGGGCGACCTTCAGCGAGCGCTGTTCGGCGCCGTCTCCGGGCACGATCCATACATCGAGGTGCTGCGCCGCGTGCTCCGGCCACGCGCCGTGCTCGCCATTCTGCGGGCGTTATTGTAGCGACCGGTGGCCCGGTTAGCCTTCAGGGGACAAGGAAAGCACACGTCCGATCCGGCGGAGTGGTAAAATTCCCTCCTGGTGTTCAATCACCGCAAGGCCGACCGGAGGATTGCATGGAGCGTTTGTTTCGCCTGATCGACCGCCTGCGGCTGCCACGCGAATCGGCCACCGTGTTGGGTGCGGTGGTCGTCGGGCTGGGAAGCAGTGCCGGAGTGTTGTTGTTCAAGCAGATCATTCGATGGGTGCACCGGGGCATGTTCGACAACCTGGGTGGTCTGGTCGCCCATTGGGGCATCTGGGGAGTAGTGTTGATCCCCACTCTGGGCGGTTTGATCGTCGGGCTGATTCAGCAATTCCTGCTCCCCGAAGAACGGCTGCACGGCGTGGCGAGCATCATGGAAGCAGTGGCGCTGGCTGGCGGTCGGTTGCGTTACCGGCTGACGCCGCTCAAGGCGCTGACGTCGGCCATCTCCATCGGCGCAGGGGCATCCGTCGGGCCTGAAGACCCCAGCGTGCAGATCGGCGCGAGTCTGGGCTCCATGCTTGGTCAGAAGTTCCACCTCTCGGAAGATCGCACGCGGGTGATGGTCGCCACGGGCGCAGCGGCGGGCATCGCCACCGCGTTCAATGCACCGATCGCCGGCGTGTTCTTCGCCGTGGAATTGATCCTGGGCGAGTACGCCACAAGCTCCTTCGGGATGGTCGTGCTGGGTGCCGTGCTCGGTTCCACACTCACGCGCGCGGTGGTCGGCCCTACGCCAGCCTTTCCCATCCCACCCTACGGCTACCACGGGCCGGTGGAACTCCCCTTTTACCTGTTGTTGGGCATCCTGGCTGCGCCGGTCGCGCTGACCTACATCAAAGCACTGTACCTGGCGCACGACTTCTTCCACCGTCGTCCGATCCCCAAATGGCTGCGCCCGGTGCTGGTGGGTGCCCTGGTGGGGCTGGTCGGTGCGTTCCTGCCGCAGGTGTTCGGTGACAGCTACGAAGCCGTGGCTGAAATCCTGCACGGCGAAGAAATGATCCCAGCCCTGCTCTTGCTCCTGCTGGTGCTCAAAATCATCCTGACCGCGCTCAGCCTGGGCGCCGGGTTCGTGGGCGGCGTGTTCGCGCCTTCGCTGTTCCTGGGCGCCGCGCTGGGGGGCGCCTACGGTACGATCATCGCCCACATGTTCCCCAACCTGACCATCGTGCCTTCGGCCTTCGCCCTGGTGGGCATGGCCGCTGTGCTCGCCGGCGCGGTACACGCGCCAGTGACTGCCATCATGCTGCTCTTCGAGATGACCAACGACTACCGCATCATCCTGCCCTTGATGTTCGCGGTGGTGGTCAGTATGCTGATCTCGCAGGCCGTCAACGAGCATTCAGTCTATACGCTGTCCCTCTTCCGCAAAGGAATCCGCCTGGAACGAGGCCGGATGGTGGACGTGCTGGAATCGCTACAGGTCAAAGATGTGATGGAACCCATGCCGGTGACCATCCAGTACAACATGCCCCTCCGCATGGTCTCTGCCATGCTGGAACAGGCACGTGCTCACGGCCTGCCGGTGATGGACGAACAGGGACACCTGATGGGCGTGATCACCGTCCAGGACATCCACCGTGCCATCGAACAGGACGCCGCCAACCTGGATCGCCCGGTGTGCGACTTCTGCACACGGCGGCTGGTCGTCACGTACCCCGATGAAACCGTGCAGCAGGCGCTGCAACGCATGATCGCGCACGACATCGGTCGGTTGCCGGTGGTCAGCCGAGGCGACCGCATGCAACTGCTCGGCTGGCTGAGCCGCGCGGCGATCATCCACGCTTACGAACTCGCGCTGGTACAGCAGGCCAGCCGCCGCCACCGCGTGGGACAGGTGCGGCTGAGCGCGATGTCTGGCGCCGAGGTCGTGGAGCTGGAGGTGCAGCCCGGCTCCCCGCTGGACGGCGTGACCATCGCAGAAGCCCCCTGGCCAAAGGACAGCCTAGTTGCCAGCGTGCAGCGCGGCGGACGACTGCTCATCCCCCACGGGAACACCCGTCTGCGCGCAGGCGACCACCTGGCGGTCGTGATCGAACCAGAACACGTGCCCGAACTGGAACGGCTGGTAGGGAGATCCTCGTGAGCGCCTGAGGAGAAGACACTGCCAGTTCAACCAGATCCGTGCACGACCACAACCGACAAAACAAAGCCACCACGGCAAATCACTGCGCGTGGTGGCTAATTGTTACGAACACGGGAAAGGTGGCCAGAGCCCGTTTAGCCGCTCACAAAACACGGCCTGATGGCCACACCCTCCTAATTTTCGGCCTGATAGTACTTGTAGTTTTGCGTGTAGTAGTATTGATAATAATGCTGCTTCTCTTGAACCCGATTAAACACCATCCCCACAATGTTCGCGTTCGCCCGATGCAACTGATCCAGAAGATAACGAATGGCATTGCGATCGGTCTCGCCAGGCTGAGCGACAATCAATACCCCATCCGCCATGGAGGCCAGGAAACTGGTATCGCTGATGAAGCCCGGTGGGCCATCAAGAACAATGATGTGGTTGTTGCTGCGTAAATCAGCGAGCAATTCCTGCATACGTTTTGAGGCAAGTAATTCACTGGGATTAGGGGGGAGAGGCCCGCTGGTGATGACGTGCAGGTTCGGTAAAAGCTCATGAACCACGGTGTCCAGCGCAGCGCCCCGAAACACGCTGCTCAACCCGATTCGATTCTTCAACCCAAGTTTCTTGTGAACCGTAGGTTTCCGAAAGTCACAATCCACCAGGGTAACCTTCTTGCCCGCCTGCGCCAAAATATGCGCCAGGTTGACCGCCGTGAGGCTTTTCCCTTCCCCTGGACCACTGCTGGTAATCAAAACCACCTGCAGCGGTTTGTCAGGACTGACGAATTCAAGATTGGCCCGCAAAGCACGGTAGGCTTCGGCCTCCGGTGAACGCGGCTCAATCAACGGCGCGGCACCGTTCTTGTGATTGCCCCCACTCAGAACCGGAACAAAACCCAGAACGGGCAGATTGAACTGGCTGTTGACCTCATCGGGGGTACGAATCGACGTGTCCAGCGCCTGAAACAGGAACACCCCACCCACGGCCAGCATCGCACCCACGATGGCTGCCAGCAGTGTGTTCAGAAGGGTGCGCGGGCGCACCGGGCGCTCCGGCGGCGTGGCAGGCTCCACCTGATGGACATTGGAGGCTGATTGCGCCTCGGTGATCAGCAGATCCTCATAGGTCTGTAACAGGGTAGAGTACGTCTGATTGTACTGGGTTAGCGAAGCCTCCAGTTGAGCCCTGCGATCTTTCTGGGAGGGATCCAGGCTCTGAAGCTCTTCTTGAGTTGCTCGAATATTCGCTTCAAAGCTTTTCATCTGGTCAAGCAACCGTTGTTTGGCAGCCTCAAAACTCTGACGTTCGATCTCATTCACCCGAGCAGAGAACACTGTAACAAGCGTGTTCGCAATGTCCGCAGCGCGCTGTGGCGAGGGGTCTTCCACACTGACTTCGATCAGTTGCGTATTAGGTATTTGCTTGACAGTGATCACATCCTTCAACTCTTTCACCGTGTAATCAAGCCCCAGCTCCTGAATGACCTCCGCCAAAACAGGCTGCGTGGTCAGCATTTCCGAGTACGTCTTCGCCAGCCGTTCGCTCGTCAACAGCGCCGAATACTCCGAACTCTTCGTGGAAGGAGGTTCCTTGATCAGTATCCTGGTTTTGGCCTGATAGATAGGCGTCATCACCTGACTGACGACAAAGGCTGTCGCTCCAGCCAGCACCGCCGCCAGCACAATTAACCAGGCCCATTGCCGCAATAGATCGAGATACTGACGCAAGTCAATCGTATCTTCGAATTCCAAAGACTGGAAGTTATCGGTTGTCATACCCATTGCCTTCTCCCTGATGATGTCTCAGGGGCAATTTTATCACAGATCTGATCTGGACTTTATCCATTTGCACTTTAACAAAAGTAGGGTAAGCTAAGACATTTC
>CAYSXA010000154.1:0-7078 GCA_964435005.1 uncultured Anaerolineaceae bacterium
GCTGGAGCACACCTGGGAAGTGCTCTGCCGCCTGCGCGACCTGGCCGCGCTGCGCCCTGCTCTTCCCCGGCAGGCCGGCTTGCTCCGACTGTGGCTGGTGCTCTTCTGGGCGACCTGCCTGCACGACTTCGGCAAAGCAGCCACTGGCTTTCAGGCCATGCTGCGACGTCGCGCACGACGCTGGCCGTACCGCCATGAGGTGCTCTCCCTGGCATTTCTGGACTGGATCGCACAACATTTCACCGGCGAGGAACGCCTGTTGCTGGCTGCGGCCATCGCCACCCATCACAGGGATTTCAGCGAACTGTCGGATTACCTCGACCCCTGGGACGAAGACAGCGATCCTCTACCAGACATGCTGGCCGATCTGCCGGGGGAAAGCGCCCTGGCCCTGTACGATGTACTGGCCCACGACCTGCCGCACTGGATCATGGCACTGAACCTGGCTCCGCTGGGCGTGACCCCGCTTTCGTTGCCACCGCGTGAACAGGCGCTGACCCTGCTCTCTGTGGACCGCGTGCGCGCTCATCTACGGGCTGTGGACGAACGCCTGCGTACCTGGGAAGAAGCCCAATACCAGCAACAGCTCGACCCCGCCATCTTGCGCCCGGCGCTGTTGCTGCGCGGCCTGCTGGTGCAGAGCGACCACCTCGGCTCGGCGGGTTTTGGCCCGCTGCCGTACCCGACCTGGGACGCTGACACCCTGCTGCACACGCTGGGGCTGGGATATGCCCGGCTGTACCCGCACCAGCAGGCGGCAGCCCGGTGTGAAGGTCATGCCTGGCTCACCGCCCCCACCGGTTCAGGCAAAACCGAAGCCGCCCTGCTCTGGGCAGCGCGTCAGGCTCCGCCGCGTCTGTTCTATACCCTGCCCTACCAGGCCAGCATGAACGCCATGTACGACCGCCTGCGCGCGCTGTTCGGCGATGAACGGGTTGGACTGCTACATGGTCGCAGCACCCTGGCGCTCTACCAGCGCCTGATGACTCAGGATGGCGCTCCTGAGGATGCTGCCCGCAGGGCCCGTATGCTGCGCAACCGCGCCGGTCTGTCCTGGTATCCAGTGCGCGTGCTCAGCCCATACCAGATGCTCAAGGCAGCCTTTCAGGTTAAAGGCTTCGAGGCGCTGTTGAGCGATTTCACTCAGGCGGCCTTCGTCTTCGACGAGATCCACGCCTATGAACCCAACCGCCTGGCGATGATTCTGGAAACCGTGCGCTACCTGGCACACCATTTCGGCGCGCGCTTCCTGGTCATGTCGGCCACCCTGCCAGCAGAGGTGCGTCAGCGCTGGCGGGAGGCGGTCGGGCAGGCCAGCGCCATCCAGGCCGATGCAGCCACCTGCCGCCGGTTCCGCCGCCATCGGCTGCGGCTGCTGGACGGCGACCTGCTCGACGAAGCCAACCTGGAGCGCATCCTGCACGCCGTGTGCTCCGAAGGCCATCAGGTGCTGGTGGTGTGCAACACCGTACGGCGGGCGCGCGCGGCCTGGCAGTGGCTTGCCCCACGCCTGCCTGCCGAAATGCCGATCTTCCTGTTGCACTCGCGCTTCACCGGCGCAGACCGCGTCCACAAGGAGCGTGCCATCCTGCACGCTGCTGGCCTGGGCGCCCAACATCGCCCTCTGCTCGTGGTCGCCACTCAGGTGGTCGAAGTCAGCCTGAACCTGGACCTGGACGTGCTGTACACCGACCCGGCGCCACTGGAAGCCCTCTTCCAGCGCTTTGGACGGGTGAACCGGTTGGGGAAACGCCCTCCTGCGCCGGTACACGTTTTTCGGCAGGTGGACGAGGTCTTCCGCTTTGTATATGCGCCGCTGGAGCAGGTGACCCGCTCGCTGACGGTGCTGGAAGAGGTCACGCGCCACGCGCCTCCGGAGGGCCACCCCATCGATGAAGCCCGCCTGCAGGACTGGCTGGATGCGCTCTACACGAACGAGGTGCTCGCTGCCTGGCAAAAGCGGTTCGAGCAGGCTCGCATCGAGTTTCGGGAACAGATTCTGGATCGTTTGCTCCCCTGGCAGTCCGACCAGAACGCTCAGGAAGCTTTCGAGCGGTTGTTCGACGGCGTGGAAGTGTTACCCGAAGCGTTGTACGAAACCTACCTCGCCCGTCGGGAGCAGGAACCGATGACCGCTGCCCACCTGCTGGTCCCGATCTCATACGGACAGGCTGCCCGGTTGAAAGAGCAAGGGCTCTGGTGTCCATCGGATGGTGATCTCCCCCCGATCGTCCGTGTACCCTACCATGCCGACAGCGGTCTGGCGTTGCCGTAAGCTTGATCCTTTGAAATCGATCCTGTGGAGGATACCATGCTGCAACTGACCCACCTTCGCTTCGACTGTGTTGCTCGCGGTCCCATCGTGCTGGGACGTGAAAAGGCCGGCCACCGCCTGCGCGGCGCATTGGGCCAGGTGATGCTGCGCGCCTATTGCCCCGAACAGCAGCGCAACCCGAAGCCCTTGCCAGAGCACGCTGCCATTTGCCCGGCCTGCTGGCTGCTGGCTCACGAAACCACCCCCGGCGAGGCACGACGCGTTTACAGCCTGGTGCCGCCGCTCCCCCTGCCGACCGTCATCCCAGCGGGGAATCGTTTCTCCTTCACCCTCACCCTGTTTGGCGAGGCCGGATTGAACTTCCTGGCTTACCTTGTGCTCGCCGCCGCCGAGATGGGGCGAGAAGGCGTGGGGCCCCAACGAGGCCGCTTCGACCTGCTGGAGGTCTGGAGTGTGAACCCCCTGACCGACGATCCCACCCGCCGCCAGCGCTGCCTGCTCCCCCAGGGAAGCCGCACCCTGTACCCCGATTGGGTGCCCGTCTCTGCCCGCCAGGCCGCGCAAGCCGCTGCCACCTGGCAGGGACGCACGCTTTGTCTGGAATTTCTCACCCCCACCCGGTTGATCCACGACGGGCGGCTGGTACGCACCCCCGACTTCGGCGTGTTCTTCCGCCGATTGCTACACCGGCTGGACCACCTTGACCAGCAATTCAACGGTGCGCCGCGTCGCCCTCAGGCCGAGGTCGAACGCCTCCACGCCCTGGCCGACGCCGTCCGCCTGGTGGACAGCCGCGTCACATGGCGCGACTTCAAGACCTGGTCAGGACGCCAGCAGCGCGCCACCCCCATGAGCGGCTTCGTGGGGCGGGCGTACTACCACGCAGACGACTGGACCCCGCTGCTCCCCGTGCTGCTCCTCGGCCAGGCGATTCAAGTCGGGAAAGCCGTGGTCAAAGGCAACGGCGTGTTCCATATCCACTGGCCGGAGCAACGTGCCTATTGGGATACGGTATACGCCGCTCCCTGGTAATCAGAAAAACGCAAGCGCAAACGGGAGGTGAATCTCATGCCCATCATTCAACATCTGATCGTCGATCAGTACGGCGCCTTCGTCGGCAAGCACAGCGAGCGCCTGATCGTGATCAAAGGCAAAGAGAAACTGGTCCAGGCCCCGCTGATTCATCTGGAGAGTGTGACCATCGCCAACCGGGGCATCAGCCTGAGCGCCGACGTGGTGGAGGTCTGTGCCGAGCGCGGCATCCCGATTCACTTCCTCTCTCCCCTGGGCAACCCGCTGGCGGGACTGTACAGCGCCGGGCTGACGGCCACCATCGCCACCCGCCGCGCCCAGCTCCAGGCCTATTACACCGGCCAGGGCATCCATCTGGCGCTGGCCTTCAGTCAGGGCAAGCTGACCAACCAGATTCACTTGTTGCGTTATCTGGCTAAATACCGGAAACGGACGGCCCCCGCCGCTTACCAGACGCTGGCCCAATGCGCTGCCGAAATCCAGGAACAGCTACTCCTGATAGAGCACATCCCCTCTTACCCAGAAGTGCTCGATGGTTCTGCCACCCTGGAGCAGGTGCGTGAAGAGATCCTGGGGCGCGAAGGGACGGCTGCACGCGCGTACTGGCGCGCGATCGCCTGTGTGCTGCCCGAAACCTATCACTTTCCAGGGCGCACCGGGCGCGGCGCCCGCGATCCCATCAACGCAGCGTTGAATTATGGCTATGGGGTGCTGTATGCCCAGGTGGAACGGGCCCTGGTGCTGGCCGGGCTCGACCCGTATGCCGGTTTCCTGCACGCCGACCGCCCCGGCAAGCCCAGCCTGGTGCTCGACCTGATCGAAGAGTTCCGCCAGCCGGTAGTGGACCGCGCCATCATCGCACTGTCCAACCGGGGCAGCAACCTGCAACTGGACGAGCACCACACCCTACCCCTGGAGGTGCGCCGCACCATCGCCCGCGCGGTGCTGCACCGCCTGGAACGCCCGGTCCGCTTCGAAGGCAGGCGCTTCCCTTTGCGCGCCATCCTGCAAACTCAGGCCCGCCGCCTGGCCGCCTATCTGCGCACCGAACGTGAATCCTATACCCCTTATCGCTTTGCTTGGTGACCTCATGCCTGCTTCCTCCACCATCCATCCAGTGACGTTTGCGTTGGGCTTCCTGTGCCACACACTCGACCTGTTGGTCCAGCATCCAGCCTATGCTCAGACCCCGGTGGGGCGTTTCGCACGCTTTTCTGACCTGCTGCTCCATCAATGGGGAGTGACCCTTCAGGAAATCGAGCCCGCCCATCAGCTGCTTGGCGAACTGCTGGACGGTCACCACCCAGAGGGCTGGGAAGTAGCCTACAAAACCGCCGCCTGGCAGTTCGCCAGCGCCACAACGGAGCGGGCCAGCCTTTGGATCGCCCATTTTACAGCGCTGGCCTGCTTCCAAAACCTGCAGCTTCTGGGGAAGCTCGAGCTGGTCTTCAAACAACACCTCTATCTCTCCTATATTCAGGAACAATTGGGGCTGGAGGAAAACACGAGCCAGCAGGCCCGCGAGATGGGGATCAGTCTGGCTCTGATGGCCACTATTTTCCTGCAAGAGGAATCATCCTGATGATCGAAGAACAGGATTACTACCGTCTGCTGGGCATTTCGCCCGATGCCTCGCTGCAGGAAATTGAACGTGCCTACCGCCGTTTGGCGCGTCGTTACCATCCCGATGTCAACCCTGCACCCGATGCCCATGAACGCATGGCCGCGATCAACCAGGCCTACCAGGTGCTACGTCACCCGGAACGTCGCGCGCGTTACAACGCCCGGCGTCGCCTCCAGGTCCGTCTGGAGCACACCGCCCCGCTGGTATGTCGCTCTGGCGGCCTTGCAGCGCACTGGCAACACACCCTGCTGACCCAGCAAACCGCCTGGCGGGCCCGCACCTCCCGGCTGCTCGACAGACTGGTGCAGCAGGCCTCTTTTGCCTACCAGGCCTATGGTTACGCCATCCTCCAGACCCTGCCACGCGGGCCCTGGATCACCGACCTGCTCCTTCGCCGGCGACAAACCTATGCGCTGGCCCGTTTGCACGCCTTCCCCCTAATCACCCGCCCGCACGTGCAGGCTCTGTTAGACGAACTGCACACCACCGACCACGTCACAGGCGCTTACATCACGACCGGTTTCTTCACCACCTCTGCGCAGGCCCTGGCAGAAGCTCACCGCCTCCCCTGCTACGATGGCCAGACCTTTGCCAGCATCTACCGGCAGGCAGCCGAAAAACAAAAAACCTGATGGCAACTGAAGGAACGCGCTGTTTGTTGATTTACGATATCCCGGATGACCGCACCCGCACACGCATCGCTGAAGCCTGTCTGGATTACGGCCTGGACCGCATCCAGTACAGCGCTTTCTGTGGGCTGCTCCGACCGGTCCACCAGAAGGCACTGATGCAACGCGTGCGGGACATCTTGGGAAAGCAACCAGGACGCGTTCACCTCATCCCCATTTGCGTACGCGACTGGCGCCAACGCCGCGTGATCGAACAGCTTGAGGAGGATTCCGATGAGTGACTCCCTTGCTTCCCCAGTTGCCGCTCCCGACGAACGCCGTTTGCCTTTGCCCGACGACCCGTTACGATACCCGGTCCGTGTGGGCGATCTGAAGCAATGGCACTACTGTCCACGCGTTGTGTACTTTGATCTCTGTTTGCCTCACCTGCGTCCCACCACCTACCTGATGCAGGTCGGTCACCGCGCCGGCATGCAGGCTGCCCGGCGCGAAATGCGCCGTTCGCTTCGTCGTTACGGCCTGGAAGGCGGAGAACGCGCCTTTAATGTGCATCTGGCCTCTGAGCGACTGGGCCTACATGGCGTGGCCGATCTGGTGATCTACCTGCCCTCGGAAGCGGTGGCCCTGCCGGTAGACTACAAAAACAGTCGTCGCCTGCAGCCCCACGTCCGTCTTCAGATCGCGGCCTATGCCCTGTTGCTGGAAGAAACGCTTGGCCAGCACGCCCCGCGTGGCTTTGTCTATCTCATCCCGCTTCGTCGGGCGGTGGAAGTACGCATCACCCCCCAGTTGCGCCGTGCAGTACTGCGCACCCTGGAACAGATTCAAACCATGCTCTGGCAGGATCGTCTGCCTGAGCCCACCCCACATCGCGCCCGCTGTGTGGATTGCGAGTTCCGCCGTTTTTGCAACGACACCCTCTGAGCAAAAGTTCTCATGATCTGGCCTGTTCTGCTCCCCGATTCGCAAATCGCTCTTGCCACCGCATCCTCCTCTTCTAGATATGGGAAATGAGGCTCGATTCCTGGGGTATACCCCCATATCTGGGGAGGAAAAAGCCCCGCCTTTTCGCACAAAAAGCGATTTGCGCAACCCTCACACCTTTGCTATAATGGAAGCAGTTCAGGCCGGGGCAAACGGCCCGCCAGAAGGCCCATAGCGCGGCGAAACAGCACCTTTACAACAAAAAAGTCCCAATTCTCCCTGCCACGGCGAACTGTTTCCACCCCCTCGATCCATCAGCGGATACTGAAACCTTCAATGCGTGCGTTGCCAACAGCCTGCCGCCGCGTTTCCACCCCCTCGATCCATCAGCGGATACTGAAACTGTCTCCCTCAGCGCCTGCCACACTGAGGGGACAGGTTTCCACCCCCTCGATCCATCAGCGGATACTGAAACAACGCTTGTTCTACAAACACGTAATAGCCGACCTGCGTTTCCCCCCTCCCGACCCATCTCTCTTTACCCCACTCTAACCGACCCACACCACCGCTCTGTGCGCTCCATGCTCCTTGCTT
>CAYSXA010000155.1:0-6893 GCA_964435005.1 uncultured Anaerolineaceae bacterium
TGCTGCTGCTGGACGAACCCACCGCCGATCTGGATCCGGCCAACGTGCAGCAGGTGGAACGCTGGCTGCGGGCGGTGCGCCGCATCGGCACGACCATCGTGCTGGTCACCCACAACATCTTCCAGGCGCGGCGGCTGGCCGACCGCGTGGCCCTGCTACTTGATGGGCAGATCGTGGAGATCGCACCATCCCGCCGCTTCTTCCAATCCCCCCAAGACCCGCGCACGGCGGCCTTCGTGCGGGGCGAGATGATCTGTTAGGAGCAACGATGCAACGCACCAGACTTTTCCAAACCCTTCTGATCGTCCTTTTGTCCTCCCTGGTCGGGTGTCGGGCTACGCCGACGCCCTCTCCCACGCTGACACTGGCGACCACCACCAGCACCTACGACTCCGGTCTGCTGGACGCCATCCTGCCCGACTTCGAGGCGCAGACCGGCGTTCGGGTCAAAGTGGTCGCCGTGGGCACCGGACAGGCACTCCAGATCGGGCGCGACGGCAACGCCGACGTGCTGCTGGTACACGCCCCGGCGCTGGAAGAAACCTTCGTGGCCGAAGGACACGGCGTGAACCGCGAGCCGGTGATGTACAACGACTTCGTGATCGTGGGGCCGGCAGACGACCCGGCAGGCGTACGTAGCCTGCAGGACGCCGCCGAGGCGCTGCGGCGTATCGCCGAGGCCCAGGCGACCTTCGTGTCGCGCGGCGATCAATCCGGCACGCACGTCAAAGAGATGGGGCTGTGGGAAGCGGCGGGAATCCAGCCCGCCGGGGAATGGTATCGCGCTGCCGGGCAGGGGATGGGCGCGGTGCTCACCCTGGCCGACGAACTCAGCGCCTACACCCTGAGCGACCGGGGCACCTTCCTCGCCCGCCGCGAAACCGGCCTGCGGCTGGAGATTCTGGTCGAAGGCGACCCCCGCCTGTTCAATCCCTACCACGTGATGGCAGTCAATCCAGAGCGACACCCGAACGTGCACGCCCGCGAGGCGGAACAGTTCATCACCTGGCTGATCTCCCTGCCCACGCAGGAGCGCATCGCGCAGTTCGGCGTAGATCGTTACGGCCAGCCGTTGTTTACCCCCGATTCGCGCGCCTGGCACGAGGCGCATCCCTGATTCAAAGCGAGCAGGTAACTGCTCAGGCTACCTGTGCCTGGGATTTCAATCCCAGGCTGATCGTCAAAACCGGCTGAAGCCGGTTAGGAATCCCAATGCCAGCAGTCGGCTTTAGCCGACCTCGGCCTGAGCAGCCCTGAGATTCATCTCAGGGCATGAAGCCGGCTGAGCAGTTACGCGAGCAGAAAACAGCACAGGCAGGCGGTTGCCTGCCTGTGTCGGTCGGGCTAATCCACCGGCGTCGGTGGGATCGGCGTAGGTGTAGGCACCGACGGCGTCGGGCCGGACAAACCATACGGCAGCTTCAACGGCACCGGGATGCCGTAGTTCTCCATGATGTAGTCCAGCGTGACCGGTTCCGTGCCTGGTACCTCGTGGTCGTCCTTCGCCCGCAGCGCAAACGAGGTGCGCGCATCCATCGAGAGCAAGAAATTCAGGATCACCGCCTCCTGGGGGCTGACGGCAATGGTGATCACGTCCTCCGGACCAGGCGTGGGCGTGGCCGGCGGCGCGCCGACCGGTGTGGGCTGCACCTCAGGCGAGACCGCCGGAGCGACTTCTGCCCACAACCCCACATGCAGCACCCGCGCATCCCGGATGGTCATCTGGGTGACCAGCCGTGGGCGTTGGTCTTCTGCCGGCATCACGTACACCGGTACTTCCAGCGTCGGATCGTCCTCTATACGCCCCAGCGATCCCACCGGCACAAAGCGATACTCGCCGGTCTCCTGATCCTGCACCAGGATGGACATCTGATTGGGCAGTTTGCTCTGGAAATCCACATCCAGATCGCTCAGGAGCAAGGTGAGCACCAGGTCCACGTAATCGCCCTCTTTCAGGCCGTAAGCCACGCTGGAGAGGGCCGTGAGGGGGTACGCCACCGCCACCTCACCGGGGTTCAACATGGATGCCGCCAACGAACCTGTGCCGGCAACCTGCCCCGGCTCCGAGAGCATGGAAGGCAGGATCACCTGGCCGCGGGGGATGGCGACCCGGCTCAGCCGTCCGTAGATGCGTGTCGGGTCATAAATTGCGCCCGGCGGCACAATTTCGCGCGGCCAGCTCCATGGCTCGATCATTTCCGGCTGGATCACTGTGCCAGGGGGAATGTCCTGTGCCGCAACAAAGATCAAGTCCACCGCCAGCGGCGTAGGGGTCGGGATCGCCGCCTCAGGCGGCTGAGCCGTGCGCAGATAAAACAGCCCCCCACCGGAGATCAGCAACCCCACCAGAGCCAGGGCGATCAAGATGCGACTGAGTTGACGGGTACGCATACCCCTCCTTCGATCCAGCTATGGTGACACGTCCGTCGGGCGCGTGCCCGCGTTTCGATTATACCCCGATTTACCCGGTGAGAGGTCAGGCCAGAAGTCGGGGTAACGAAGGGGAAAAGCCCCTTCATTACCCCGACTCTTCGTTTCGGAACGCCTGGGTGAGCAGCCCCGTTACTTGATGATGATCAGAATCGCCGTGATGAACACCTGATACAGCCCGCCGTCGTTGGAGCCGAAGTAGGCGTTGAAATCGTCGGCGATCACCACACCGGAACGCACGTCGCCGTTGTTGCCGCTGGGCGGCCCGGCCGGCCCCAGGCCGTTCCCCGTGGCCGGGTTGTAGGCCGTGGTATCCCAGTGGCCCAGGTCTTTGCCGGTTTTGGCGTCCAGCGTCCACATCGAGCCACCCTTGCCGCCTGAAGCGGTTTTGTTGGCGCCTACCATGATGATCCCATCACCAACGGCTGGCGCAGACTTCACCCCGCCCGGGATCAGGCGCACGCCGGCCGCGCTGTAGTTGCCGTCGTTGCAGTACGGGTTTACCTCGTCTGGGCCGGCACCATCGCCATCCGAACAGTCCCAGATGCTGAAGCCATCAGCCGCGGTCAGCGCCCACATCCCGCTCTCGTTGCCGCCGAAGACCACGTCGCAGTACAGCACCGGGTCGGAGCGGTGGTGCTTGGTGCCGGTGTAGCGCTTCCAGAGGAAGGTGCCGCTCGTGTCCGTGGCGCGGAAGGCGTAGAGGTAGCCGTCCGTGGGAGCCACGTACACGCGCCACTCATCAGGTATGCCGTCATAATCGGTGTCCACCGGGCCGACGGCGGCGCTGTCGCGGCTGTTGCCGCTGGCGCCAGGCGGGTCGCCCGGCCCGGCCACGCGGTGGGACCAGAGCTTCGCGCCGGTAGCCGCATCGATGGCGAACAGGGTGACCTCGACAGGGTACCCGCTCCAGTTGGGGTCGTTCTTGCCCCACTCCTGCTTGCCGTGCGCGGTGGCGAAGACCACCTTCTTGGTCCCCGATCCCCACGGCAGGTCCGCGATGGCCAGCGTGCCGTAGATCGGCGAGTAGCCCCAGTAGTCAATCGTGTTCCCCGGCGCGGTGCCCCAGGACGTGGTCACCCAGTCCTGCGGCACGTTCGGATTGGGGTAGGGATACGTACCATCGGGAAACGGCGTAGAGCGCCAGACGATCGCGCCGGTTACCGCATCGTATTTGTACACGTTACCGCGCGAGGTGGCCTGGTACACGTAGTACGTGCCGCCTTCGTTGATCAACGCCGGGGAAGAACGGTACAGGCCGTCATCTTCAAAGTCATCGTTGTCGTTGCCAGAGACCCACAACGTATGTCCATCCACAGCACTCAGGGCGTACAACCGGCCATCGTGCCCCCCCACATAGACCACAGGGTAGCCGCTGTTCAAGCCGGGCACAATGGCGATCAGGGGGGAAGAGCGGACTTTGGTCGCCTTGCCCAGCGTGTTCGTCCACAACGTGGCGCCGGTGACCGTATCGAAAGCATACACCTTCGGGCCGCCATCCGCCGAGCTTCCATTGCCACCGTAATTATTGTCGTTCGAGCCCACCACCACAAAGGTGTGCCCGCTGAACAAGCGGTCATCCTGGAACGTGGCCGGTGTGGAACGGTGGTTCGCGCCATCGTTCAAAAGCCAGCGGTAGCCAAAGCGATACTGCACGGACTGGATGCCGGAGTCCAGCCCCTGACACTGCTGGTAACCGGTACGCGCTGGCCCGCCGCGGAACATGGACCAGCTCTGCTGTCCCAACCAGTTCGTGGCGTACACCTCGGCCTCGGCACTGATGTTCACCGAATTGATCCCGATCAGGCGCATAAACGCGGTAGGCACCGGCTCGGTGATTTCCACATGAATCACATCGTTAGGGACCACCTTCTGGCTGAAGGTGATCGTGATGCCGTAGGCTGGCTCGGTGATGTTGTGCAACGCAAGGTACTGTCTCGCCTTCGCCTCCGCGAACGAGGTGTTGGTGAGCTCTGCTCCGCCCGCCAGCGCTGCAGAATCCGCCCGGCTGGCCAGTTGCGCGCGATGCCAGAACACGATCGCCCCATCCGTGGCCAGCCCAACGATGAGCAGCAAACCCACAAAAACCAGCGCCAGGATCAGGATCATCTGACCCCGCTGGTCGTCTCGAACGTGCGCCATCGGCTTCCCATCCATGAAGCACACCTCCACACTACTTGCTCACCACGCGCATCGCCGAGTAGGAATACATCGGGATGCTGACCGGAAGCAAGAAAAACGGGTAATTATAGATGAACTCCACAATCACCAGTTGGTCTTCGCCGTTGACGTTTGTCCCTGCCTGGTTCAACCGCGTCTGGACGATAGATGAGGTGAAATGGGAGGCAGCATTACCCAGTGTAGGCTCGGTGTAGGACTGGTAATCGGTCACCGTGACGGTGCCGTTCGCCGTGTTGGTTTTCACCCAGGTCACAATAATCGTCGCCGTGTTGGCATCCATGGTCAACAAATCAGCCGTGGTCTTGGTCCAGTTCGCCGTGGCGGCAAAGGACGCGGTCAGGTCCGTGCTATCGAAACGGCTGGCTGCATAACGCGCGCCCTCGCGGGCAGCATTGATCACTTTCAAATAAGCGTTCACGGCAACGGCGATCTCCACCACACCGATCAGCACCGTCACCAGGATGGAGAAGAACAAAGCAGTCTCCACCATGCTCTGTCCACGCTGCGACGCGCGCCGGGAAGGCCTTGTCATCTGCATAGTTACCTCTTACGGAGCTGAAATGGAACAGCCGCTGACGAAGTTCACCGTCACGGCAAAGCCGCTTAAACCGGGCAGGTTTTTCTCGAACTCGAACCGCAACGTTTTGGTCTGCCCGCTGTTGAACGAACGGTTGTTGGCGCTCCCCTTCCAGCTCCCCGCGATCACCGTCGGGGAAGAAGTTGATTTCTTATCCCAAATCGTCACATTGGCCAGTTTCACTTTTTTCAGTTTCTCGGCCTGAGAAGGCCACAGCACAATGATGCTGGAGATGGTTTCCTTTGAGGCCTGGTTGTTGGTAATCGGTACATCCACCTTTTTGCCGTCCACCAGGGAAAGCGCCCCCACCGTGAAATTGCACTCCTGCGTGGGAGTCGGGGTAGGCGTGAGCGTTGGCGTCGGGGTAATGGTGGGCGTCGGAGTGGTGGAAGGCGTGGGCGTCACCGTCGGGGTGGAGACGCTCCCCACAGACTGCGAAACGCTGCAACCGTTGTCAAAGGTCACCTGCACCAGATACGGCTGATCCGCGATGGGTTTGTGCTCAAATTTCACTTCCAGCGTCTTGTTGTTGCCCGCCGGGATCGTGCGTGCACCCGTACCACCCTGCCAGCCGCCACTGACCGTGGTCGGCGGGGATGTGTCATTCGGCTGGGCGATCTTGTCGCCACTCAGTTTGATCTCCTTCAATTCTTTATTCTGGGAAGGCCAGGAAACGTAAATCGACGCGATCACCGCATTGGAAGCCATCTGATTATCAATGGACATGGTGATCTTGTCATTGCCCACGCTGATGGCGCCAGCGGTGATGTTGCACGGCGGCGTGGGGCTGGGGAGCGGGGTGTCGGTGGGTATAGGGGTCTGAGATGGCGTCGGCGTGATTGTGGGTGTCTTACTCGGCGTAGGCGTGTTGCTGGCCGTAGGCGAGGGGCCCGGGGTGTTCGTTGGGCCAGCGGTCGGCGTCGGCCCGGAGGTAGGCAACGACCCTTCAACCACTGGCGTCACCCGATCAATGCGCTCCACCAGCATGGTTGCCCGACCTACCACCGTCAACACTGGGGGGATGATGGTGATATTGTTCCCCAGCACATTCAGGTTCACCGGCACAATCGGTTCGTAGTTGTACGTCACCGTGACTGTGATCGGTTCAGGGGTAAAAGGCTTGGGCCGCGTGGCGGGGTTCACCGCATCCTCAGGGTTCAACCACACGTCCAGCAAGCCCGGGATACTCGGATTGGCTTCGTAAGCCGGCGTGTCGTTGGAGGGAGTAATCAACAAGCCCGCTGCAGCCCTCCGGGTGACAGTCACGATCGACTGCGGCCGGTCTGCCGGATCCCCCGTGATCGAGCGACCAGTGATAGCGTAGCGTGCGCCTTCTCGTGCCGCGTGTTGCACCGTAAGATACGCCTGCATGTACCGGGAAAATTCAATAATTCCATAAAGCATGAGAAGGAACACCGGTAGCATCAAGGCAAATTCCACAATGGTTTGCCCGCGCAACTTACGTTTTCTCTGCACGACCGCCATCACAACCTCCAGACACAATCCGAGCTGTGATCATTGTACCGAAGAACAGCGTCTGGCACAATCCTCAAAAAGTACTGTTACAGGCGTCCTGGCACATTCCCGGCAATAGCACACCTACACTAACCTGGACTTTATCCATTTGCACTTTAACAAAAGTAGGGTAAGCTAAGCTGGACTTTATCCATTTGCACTTTAACAAAAGTAGGGTAAGCTAAGACAT
>CAYSXA010000156.1:0-6840 GCA_964435005.1 uncultured Anaerolineaceae bacterium
ACCCAGAACCCATTCCCCCACCCGCCGAACAGGGCGAACAGCACAGTCAGCACACCAAGCAGCGCAGGCACCCCCCAGAAGCGCCGGGCGCGTTCCAGCGAGTGGGGGCGGGTGAACGTCTGACTGGGGGACGTCTCTGGCGGCGCGTCCGACGCGGTGTCCAGCGCCCGCAACAACGCCTCGGCCTGCTCCGCGTTCAAGCGTCCTTCGGCCAGCATGCGCAGCACGCGCAGCCGTTCCTCGCTCATCTCAGGCCTCCTCCAGCGCCTGGAGCAGCCGATCGGCCTCCTCGGCGCTGATCTTGCCTTCGGCCAGCATCTCCAGGATCAGCCGCTGCTCCTCCTCGCTCACACCCCCGCGCGGACGCGTCCACCGGCTGCGATGTCGCCTGCGGCGCGATCCCCGACGCGGCATGTCGAACATCCAGGATTTGCCCCAGCCGCCGCGATACAGGTGCCCCTCCACTTCTGCCAGACGGGCGCTCAGCCTCGTCTGCACCCGCCCGGCGATCTCCTCGCCCAGGTGCGACATGCGCGCCGCAATCTGTTCGCCAAACGCCTCCCAATCCGCCGGGGACGCTTCCCCGTCGAAGTCCACCGGGTGCACAGCCACGTAGTTCTCGGACGCCAGATGCAACCGTGCGCTTCCGGCACCCAGCGTGAACGCCACCATGCCATCCTCCGGTTCGGGGAGCTTCACGCCCGGCAGGCGCACGCGCACCGTGTCCGCTTCGATCTCCACGTGCACGTCGGCCTCCGGCGGCAACGCACAGCGGATGAACCCCTCGGCCTTGACCTGCACCTGCTGCTCCGGTTGCGGATCAAGGAACAACACTGCGTGCCCCTCCGCCGTGACCTGGACGTGCCCCAGCACATCGTCCAGAGAAAGATGCCCCTCAACCAATCGGTTCACGGTCAACGCGCCGCGCACCCCGCGCACGGACAGATGTCCCTCCACACCGCCCAACGCGAGGTCGCCCTGCACATCTTCGGCGGAGCAGTGCCCCTCAACTCCTTCCACCTGCACCGGGCCGACCCCGCGCAGGGTGAGATGTCCCTCTACGGTTTTCCCCTGAATCGCGCCCTCAACACGGCGGATACGCGCGTGCCCTTCCACCATCTCCAGATGCACGGTGCTGCCTCGCGGCACACGGACGTGACAGGTGTCGTCACAGCTCAGGTGCACCTCGCCGGATGCACCGGTCAGGCTGATCTCCGCGCCATCGGGCGCCTGGGCCAGCACTTCGTGCTCTGCCCAGCCTTCCAGATGCAGGTTGC
Source organism: uncultured Anaerolineaceae bacterium (assembly GCA_964435005.1). GTDB lineage: Bacteria > Chloroflexota > Anaerolineae > Anaerolineales > DRMV01 > CAYSXA01. Next base: position 1,278 of record CAYSXA010000156.1, read on the forward strand.
CCTGCACCTGCAAACGCACCAGGGGCGCTTCGGTCGTAACCAATCGCTCCTGTTCCATCAACGGCCTCCTTTCTGCAACAAACGCAATGCCTCATCCGGCGTAATCTTCCCCTGCTCCAGGTCATCCAGCACCTGCTGGCGGAAAGAGGTCTGCGCTTCCTGCGCCTCTTCCTCGTCGCCCGTCTCTTCCGGCTCGTAGCCCATCGCGCGGATGATCTCCCGCAAGCGGTTGCGCAACGTGGGGTACGACAGGTTGAGTTCCTGCGACATACGGTTCAGTTTGCCCTCACACCGGACAAAGACCTCCACAAAGCGCATCTGTTCATCTGTAAGCTGGGCAAAGGCGCGATAGGTGAAACGACCTTCCAGCCGGGTATCGCAGGCACGGCAGTGCAGCCGCGTGACCACCATCTCCCCGCCGCAGATCGGACATTGATTGGGTACCTGGTTCATCGTTCGCTCCTTTCTTTGCGTTCGCCACCATTATACAGAAGAACTTTCTTTTTGTCAATACAATGTTTGATTTTTTCAAACAACACTTTCAATTTATAAAGTCTTCGCCGTGCAAAGAGAAAAAAGCGGCCATCGGAAGATGGCCGCCTGCCAGGACAATACAACGTCGCATGACACAGGGGACGAGGATCGAAACCTTCCCACCTCCTCACACTTCACCGTCCGGCGATACCGTATCCGGCTCAGGAGAGAAGCGCTCCCGCAAAAAGTTCAGCAGGGCTTCCAGCGAACGGAAGTGATGCTCCTCACCCGTGAGTGAGACCTCGACCCGAAAGCGCCACTGCACCCCTTCCTCCGGACGATACGATTGCCAGCAGCGCAGCACATATGTCTGGGTGGGCGGGGGAGTCTTCATCGTGCTAACGGAGCACCAGGGGCAGAAAAGTCCGATAACTCACCACCAACACGTTGAAGCTGGCGCCTTCTGGCATATTGGACAGGTCCTGGTTGAAAATCGCCCAGCGCTGCATCCCCGTGGAGTAATACACCCCGATATGATGCGCATTGTACACGCCGGTCCAGTTTGGCGTAACCAGGACCAGCGCAGCAGGATTGCCGTTCAACGAAGGATGATCGAGGTAGGTGACATTGCTCACGGTGTTGGTGACCGTCGCCGTGTGCACGAAAACGTTCGACAGGTCAGTGGCGACGAACACATTGAAGGCCGTGTTCACCGTCATGGTGACCCCATCCTGGTTGAAGATGGACCACTGTTTGCGGAGACCGTCGTACCACACCCCAATGGGATGATCGTTGTACGTCCCGCTGGCCGTACCGCCCGGGTTCCAGTTCGGCGTGACAAACAGGATCGCATTCGGGTTCTGATTGAGCATGGGGTGATCCAGGTAAGTGATGTGCCCTAACAGGTTCGACGTCGTTGCCTTGTGCACAAAAGTGCGCAGGGAAGGCGGCGGCACGAACACGTTGAAAGCCGCATTCGCCGTCATGGTGATTTTGTCCTGGTTGAAGATCCCCCACTGGTCAGGTGGAGAGAAATACGAACCCGTGTAGTACAGGCCGGTGGCGTGATCGTTGTACACGCCGCCCGAACCTGCGGGGTTCCAGTTGGGCGTGATGAACGCAATCGCGCTGGGATTACCATTCAACAGCGGATGATCGAGGAAAGTGGCATCACCTACAGGGTTGCTCTCCGCCTGATGCACGAAGGCCGTCTGCGGTTGCGGCGCCACATACACCTGGAACGTGACACCCTGGGGCATGGCGGCCAGGTCCTGGTTGATGATTCCCCATTGTTGCGAGCCGCTCACGTACATCATCGCCGTGGGATGATCGTTACCCACCCCACTAGGTTTCCCGTAGAAGGAGGCAAACAGCAACGCATCCGGGTTGTCATCCGCCAGCGGGTGCTCCAACAGCGTGGTGTGCAGGGCAGTGTTGCTCGCGCTGGTGCGTTGCTCAAAGGCGTTGTCGCCAAGCGGCAGCGCCACCACGTTGAAGCTGGCGCCCGCTGGCAGGTTGGCACCGTCCTGATTGAAAATAGCCCATGAGCCGCCCCCGCCGGCGTTGCCGTAAAAATACACCCCAATCTGGTGGTTGTTGTACACACCGGCTGCGCCAGAGGGATTCCAGTTGGGTGTGACCAGCAGAATCAGGTCCGGATTGTCATTCACCTGAGCGTTATTCAGGTAGGTCACAGCACTTGAGCTGCCAGCCGCCACCTGATGCACAAAGGCTATCGTGCTGGAATTGGGGATGAACACGTTGAACTTTGCTCCCACCGTCATGGCGCTGAGGTCCTGGTTGAACACCGCCCATTGCCCCTTGCTGCTGTTATACCAGACGCCAATGGCGTGGGCGTTGTACACCCCCGACGTGCCGCTGGGGTTCCAGGTCGGCATGACCACAAAAATGGCGTCCGGGTTGCCGTTCAGCAGCGGATGATCAAGATAAGTCCAGTTGCTCACGATGTTCGCCGTCGTGGCGGTATGCACGAAATACACCCCCTCGGAAGCAGTCGTCCCGGTTGGCGCAGGTGCTGGTGAAGCCATCACGGAAACGGCGGTGGCGATCAGCGCGGTCAGCACAATCGGCCACAATAACTTGCGGATTTGAGAAAACATGAGAGATTCTCCTTGTATCATATATCGACTTTTGCATTTAGATAAAGAACGAGTAACGGTTCGGGCATCATCCGCGAACACAACCCTCTGCTCTGGCCCGTACGTTTGCCGGGGCTCAAGCCCTGATCCCGGCCACAACGCCTGCCGGCGGTTTCGTCCGCCAGGATTGGGCGGCAAAACACCAACAACAGGGAGTGGCCGACGACGATGCCGTCGGCCACTCCGCCGGGGGCGAGGGCATATCCGCATCGGCATCCAATGGCCGAACAATTACCCCAGGCCACCTTAAACCAGAAGGACTTGGGAGGGAATTAAAGTCAAGACAACCCTGGCTGCTGCATTTCCTCCTTTCCATATCATGGCATCGGTCAACTTCCCTAATCTGCAAGCCGCCGAGCGGGCGGGGAAATGTTCTATCCATCCAATTACCGCAGGATCAGCGGCAGGTAGATCGCATTGGAGGCTCCCGAGGGACCGCTCCCGCTCCAGAACCCGCCGACCAGGGCAAGACCGCCGCCGGCCATTGTACCTGCTTCGGGCTGACCGATGCTGCCGAACAGGGTAAACGCCCCACCAGTGCTCATCCCGCCCCCACCGTCCACCGTCCAGAAGGACAGGGCCGGCGCACCTGCGGCCAGAGCCAGAGGTGGAAAGAGCAGGAGCACGATCATGAGGAACATTCCCCATCGCCTCATAACCCTCTCTCCTTGCGCCGGGCCACCCAGAGCGTACCAACTGCGATGGCGAACACGCTCATGCCAGGCAGCACGCCACTGTGGAGTGGTCTGGACGAGACGGGTCCGTTCACCTGCGCCTCCAGTGCCGTGAGGCGTGCTTCCAGCCTGGCGTTTTCGGCTTCCAATGCCGACACACGCTCCTCCAGGGTCCTGTTCTCCGCCTCCAGCATCTCAATGTAGGCAGCCTGATCCTGAGCCATCTGGTACAACCCCTGGATGGCCGCCAGCGCCACACCATCGGCATCCACCGTGGCGATGGCCTTGTCCGTGTCGCCCAACCCGAAGGCGGCGTAGAAGTCCTGGGCCGCAGGGCCCATGTGGCGGACTGTATCCTCTTCGGTCTTGTAGTTCCAGATGGTGATGGGCAGTTGGGCTACTTTTTCCAACACCGTTTGTGGGTCTACCGGCGCGAAGTTTTCCTTCGCGTTGCGGTCGGAGGCGTTGGTCCAGGCACCACCTGCCGTCAACTTTGCGCCGTTATCCATCACAATGCGGTCGCCCGAGGCATCCAGTACCATGATGTCCAGGCCGGTCTCAAAACTGTAGAAGCGCAGCGTGCGATCGCTTCCCCAGGCGGCGACGTCCCAGAGCCGGGAGTCACCGCTGCTGACGGCAGAACCGAACCGCAGGCGGGCAAAGTCGTCGGTGGTGTTCGAGTAGATACGGACCTGCGGTTTGGTAAAGGAAGCATCAGAGGCCACTTCAAGGTAGGCTTGCGGGGCATTGGTGCCGATACCCACCCCGCCGGAGGCGCGCACGAGGAACTGGTTGACAGCGGTGGAGGCGAAGTCGGCATCGGTGGCATCGGCCCAGACGAAAGTGCCATCGTGGTTGGCTTTGGCCCGCCGTCCGGCAGCGAAGCTGTAGGAACCCGCGGCGGTGTTATATCCCCCGCCCGGCACGGTGGCGTTGGCACCGCTGGCGGTGTTGCCGGATCCACCGCCCACCGCGGCGTCCGCTCCTGCCTCGTTTCCTACCCCCCCGGCAATCGTTGCACCAACACCAAGAGTGATATTATCAATACCCCCTCCTATCGTCGCAAAATCGCCATTCGTAATGCCAGTTCTTGAAAGTGTGGAGAAACAATCCGTCTTCCAGCTCGACAAGCCTATAAATAACACTTGATTACAAATTCCGCCGCCGATTGTGCCGCCAACCATCTGTACAAGGTTTCCTTTACCCCCTCCTATTGTTCCGAAATGATTGAGTGCTCGATTGGAGTCTGAATAACTATCACCGTCGTCTGGGCTGCCGCCTCCAGCGACCGTGGCCCCTACTCCTGCGGCAGAATTTCCTTCAAAACCTGCTACCATTTGGGGAGAATACCCAAACACAGGACTTTCTGCTGGTGTAATCTGTAGCGCAACCGTGTTGCTTACACCTAACCTCAGGGATATGTTATCCGTCGTACCCAAAAAATTCGCGGGAGCGGTTAAGCTGCTATTGCCGCCCAGTTTCCAGTAGCGCCCATCAGTGTACGCCGTGTCCAGATTCAGGGTCACATCTCCGCTGGCACCGCCGCCGGTCAGGCCTGTACCGGCGTACACGGCGGTGATGTCCCCTCCACCCCCACCGGTTCCTGCGTTGTCATCGGCACAGGCCCAGGCGCTGCCGTTCCATTTCGCCACCTGCCCACTTCCACAGGACAGGCCGCCCAGCGTGTCCGCGTCTGTGCCATCGGCAAACCCTGCCGGCATCCCGACCAATCCGCTCCACGGTGCGCGGGTCGCATACGCGGCATACGGCGTCGCCGTGAGAGCCTGGCGTGGGCTGAGCGTGGTGTAACTGCCGCCGCCCGCCTGACGCGCCGCCACCTCCAGCCACAAGGCAGTGCCGTCGAACACGTCTCCGAAGTCCACTTCCACCGTGAAGTAACCATTGACCACATTGACGTTGGTCTTTGTCACCGTGCTGCCCACCTGGCTGCCGCCAGTGGCCGCGTTGAATAACTGGAACTGGAAATCGTAGGAACCGTTGGCCGGGTTACTGCCGTCCGTCAGATACCCCTGGTAGGTAAAGGCGGTGCCCACCGTCGCCTGCGGGGCGTGTGGGCCTGCCGGGGTCGTCTCCCCCGCCAACGCCACGCCGCCCGCCAGCAGCCCCCCAATCAACCCTACAGCCAGCAGGGCGATCCCTGCCCTCCGCATTTGTATCCAAAGCGTGCGTGTCATGGGAACCTCCTTAGAGCATGAGATATCCTCCTTTCAGGTAGACGAAGGCACTGCCTTCGGT
>CAYSXA010000157.1:0-6840 GCA_964435005.1 uncultured Anaerolineaceae bacterium
TCTGTCCGCGTTGCGCTCTGCTCTTACTTCTGATCCTAAACTGTCCGGTGGCTAGCATGGAGATTATGCCTGTCGTGAGATATTGGCTATAATGGGAGCAGAACCCTTGCTCTGGAGGTGACCTTTGAAGTGCATCCTGATTGTGGACGATGAACCACACATCCGCACGTTGCTGGAACAAACGCTGGAGGAGTTGGAGGATTTCGTCGAAATTCATCTCGCGGTGGATGGGGAAGAGGGACTGCGCGCCGCGTTCAACCTGCAGCCGGACTTGATCTTGCTCGATGTGATGATGCCGAAGATGGACGGCTACCAGGTCTGCGCTGCCATTCGTGAGCGGTTGGGCGATGTGCCGTATATCATCATGCTTTCGGCGAAGGGGCAGGTGGTGGATCAGCGCCGAGGGCTTGAGGTGGGTGCCAACGAGTATCTGACCAAACCTTTCGATCCAGACCTGTTGATCGAGCGGGCGGAAAAGATTCTGGAGATCCCATGAAGAACCCTGTACCTTTGTGGATACGATACGCGCTGGGAGGTGTGCTGTTTGGCGCGATCTTTCCCCTGGTTGCCACGTGGTGGGTGGTTGTTGACCAGGGAGTTGGGGTGCTTCAGGCACAGCGGGCCGAGCCGCTGTTGTGGCTGATTGACATGGCGCCCTTGATTTTGGGAGTGGTCGCCTCGCTGGTGGGGAAAAATGTGGAGCACCTGCATACGCTGAAGCAACAACAGCAGGTTTTGCTGGATCAGCAGATTTTGCTGGATCAACAACGGGACGAATTGTTGTTGCTCTACGAGGTTGCCCATCACATTGCTGCCGAACAGGACATGGAGGCGCTGGCCGAGCGGGTGGTAGAAGCCGTGCAGCGCGTGTTCGATTTCCGCCACGTGGCGTTGTTCGGCATGGAAGAAGAGGGCGGCGAGCGATACCTGCGTTGGATTGGCGGCGAAGAATACCTGGCGGAAGAGTGGATGGAGCACCGCTTCCGCGTCGGGGAGGAGGGGGTGATCGGCCATGTGGCGGCTACGGGTGAGGTGATGGTGCTGAACGATGTGCACACCAGCCCCATATACATTGAGGGGGCCCCCTCCATTCGCTCTGAACTGGCCGTGCCCCTGATCAGCGACGGCGATGTGCTGGGGGTGCTGAACATCGAGAGCCATCGATTGAACGCTTTTGACGAGCGCACGGTGCAACTGGTGGGTGCGCTGGCCAACCAGATCGCGGTGGCGTTGCGTAATGCCCGCACGCTCTCCACGTTGTGCAGTGAACGCCGCCGGCTGGCGGTGATTCTGGAGCACATGGCCGATGGGCTGCTGGTGGTGGACCCCGAGGGGCAGGTGGTGCTCGTCAATCCGGCGTTGGAGCGGATTTCCGGCGTGCCGGCGCGCGCCATCCAGGGGTACCCGCTGAAACGTCTGATCGGAGGAGAACTGTACCACGAGATTTTCGAGGAGGCGATCCGGCAACCCGATCAGCCTGTGATCCGCGAATTCGAGTTTCCGCATCGTCCGGGGTTGTTTGCCAAAGTGTCGGTAGGAGTGATGCATGGCGAAGATGGCCGCCTGGAGGGGGTGGTGGCCGTGGTGCGGGATGTCACCCACGAACACGAAATGGACCGCATGAAGACGGACTTTATCTCGATGGTCTCGCATGAGTTGCGCACGCCGTTGACTTCGGTGCTGGGGTTCGTCAAACTGATTAACCGGAATTTCCACAAGCACATTCAACCGATGTTGCCGGAGGACGATCTGCGCGTGCAGAAGGTGGCCGGGCGCATCCTGGAAAATCTGGAAATCATCGAGCGGGAAGGGCAGCGGTTGACCCGCCTGATCAACGATGTGCTGGACATCGCCAAACTCGAAGCCGGGCGGGTGGAATGGCATATGGCCCGGATTGATCTGCGGCAGGCAGTGCAGGATGCGGTGGCCGGTACTACCGGTTTGTTCACCTCGCGCCCGGAGATGCTGGTGGTACGCTTGCCGGACGAGCCGGTGGTGATCCACGGCGACCACGACCGACTGGTGCAGGTGGTGACTAACTTGATCTCCAACGCCGCCAAGTTTACCGATGAAGGGCGCATCGAGGTGGAAGTGGCACTGGTCGAACAGGGGCATCTGCCGGAGCCGCTGGGCGCTACGTATGGCCGCCCGGCGGCGTTGAGCGGAACGTGGGCGCTGGTCAGCGTGACGGATACCGGCATTGGGATTGCCGAGGAGAACCTGCCGGGTGTGTTCGAGCGTTTCAAGCAGATAGGGGATGCGCTCACGGATCGGCCCAAAGGTACAGGGCTGGGTTTGCCGATCTGCAAAGAAATCGTAGAGTATCACCAGGGAATGATCTGGGTGGAGAGCGAACCGGGGCGCGGCAGTCGCTTTGTTTTTCTGCTTCCGCTGGTGCCGGAGGCGTTCCTGGAAGGCATGGCTGGCCTGGTGGAGCAACTGGAACAGATCGTGCCGCAAAAAACTGGCGGACGCAACACCATCCTGGTGGTGGATGACGAGGAACCGATCCGCCGTCTGCTCGATCAGGAGCTGAGTGAGGCAGGGTTCCGTGTGCTGACGGCAGCCAACGGTACCCAGGCCATCAAGATGGCCCGTCAACACCGGCCCGACCTGATCATTCTGGATGTGTTGATGCCCGGCCTGAGCGGTTTCGACACGCTGGCTGTGTTGAAGAACGATCCACAAACGGCGGACATTCCGGTCATGTTCCTGACGATTGTGGAAGGGCGGGAGCGCGGTCTGAAACTCGGTGCGGCGGCCTACCTGAACAAGCCCATCGATTCGCAGGATTTGGTGCGTACCATCCGGCACATCCTGGGGGGGGTGCAAAGCGGAGAGTCCCGTGAGGCGCTGGTCCTATCGGTGGACGAAGAAGCCTGCAATCAGATCCTCGCGGAGTTGCAGCGCGTTGGCCTGCAACCACGCGTTTTCGATTCGCTCTCGGCGTTGGTGGAGCATACTGCGCAGCACGCGCCCCGCCTGATCGTGCTGGACGGGCAGACGATTGCGGTGGATGCCGAGGCGGCGGTGCGAGAATTGCAACAGGTGCTTGGCAAAACCCATGCCACGGTGCTGATACTGGCTCGCGGGTCGGCTGCTGCCGAGGCGTTGCGGCAGCCTGGTGTGGAGCAGGTATCCGATTTGGACGAGTTGAGTCGGCGGTTGCGGGATGACGCCCATGAATGATGCGCGCAAATTAAGGCGCAAGTGGTTGCCCCGCCGTCGGGTGCAGGCGCTGCTCGAGGGGTTGGAACCCGTGCGGGTGGGCGTCTCTGTGACCGTGGTGACGCCTGAGGGGGAAGTGTACGCCGGCGATCCTTTGCCGCCGGACGAGGTGGCTCGCCGCTTGCTTTCGGCAGATGCGGGTGTGGCTGCATTGCGCCGGGAAGGTTTGTTGTTGGGCTGGCTCCTGGTGGATGCAGCTCGCCAGGATGTGCTGAAAACCACGCTCGCCTTGCTGGAATATCTGATGGAAAGCGAGGAAGAGCGGCGCGCACTGGCCCAGGATGCGCTTGACCGTTACCGAGAGATCAACCTGCTCTACAATCTGAGCGCCACGCTGCGCACCACGCCAGCGCTGGACCGCCTGGCCCGCACGTTGCTCCGCGAGGTGAGTCGCGTGCTCAAAGCCGACAAAGGATTGATGGTGCTGGCTCGTGGCCCGGAGGGTGTTCCCTGGCCTGCGGCGGCCACTGGTCTGCGCCCGGTGAGCGAATTTACACCTGCAGATTGGAAAACCTGGTCGCAGGCTTTGCTCAGCCACCCCCAGGTGTGTCACATGCCGTCCACGCCGCCCAACGAGACGCTGGAAACTGGTCTGCGGTTGCTTGGATTCCGCCATGCCATGTGTGTGCCCTTGCGCGTGGAGGATGAGGTGCAGGGCGTGATTGTGGTGGGCGACAAGCAGGGGGCGAGCATCTTCACGGCGGGCGACGAAAAACTGTTGCTTGCGGTGAGCGAGCAGGTGGCGCTTTTCCTTAAAGTGGCGCGTCTGTACGCCGATCTGCAAGACCGCAACCGCGAACTGGAACAGGCTTTGCGCGATCTGCGGGCGGCTCAGGACGAGTTGGTGCGCGCCGAACGCATGTCGGCTATTGGCTCCACCGCCAGCCGGATCATTCACGATCTGAAGGGCCCTATGGGGGTGATCAAAGGGTATGCGTCCATGATGCTCTTGGGGCCAGTGGAAGAATCCGAGGTGCGGGAGTGGGCGCAGTACATGGTGGAAGCAGTGGATGGTCTGCTGGAGATGGTGCAGGAAATTCTGGATTTCGCGCGGGGAGAAGCAGGTCTACGCCTGGAGGAAGTCCGGTTGCAGGATCTGGTGGATGATCTGGTGAAGCGCGTCCAGCCGGAGATGAGTCAGCATGGAATTGAGCTGGCGGTGAAAATCCCTGACGAACCATTGTCCCTGCGCCTGGACCGTGGCAAGATGGGGCGGGTGCTGTACAACATTGCCCATAACGCGATGGAAGCCATACGGGACCGGCGAAAAGGTGACCGCTTTGTGGTTCATGTGGAACGCGAAGGGGCGCAGGTGGTGATCCGCCTGATCGACAATGGGCCAGGAATCCCCGAATCCATTCGCGAAACGCTGTTCGAACCGTTCGTTACGCATGGCAAGAGCCGTGGCACGGGGCTGGGGCTGGCCATTGCGAAGAAGATCGTCACCGATCACGGGGGCGAGATCGCGGTGGAGGATACCCCCGGCGGTGGGGCGACGTTCGTGATCCGTCTGCCTGCACTTGGTGTCGATCCGAAAAATTGAGAAGGCGCCGGCTTCAGCAAGCGGAATCCCGGCGGGGCATGAGGAAGGAGAAAATGGCCGTTGAGACGGCATCGTCAATGGGCCGCTTTCCCCTTGAGCAGATACACTTCAGACCATCCTGAAATGTTGTCCCTGGACTGCAATACGAAATCCCAGGCCCTCCACCTGACGGCGCTCGGGGCCGGCGTGAAGCAAAGGATTGGTATGGTTCAGGTGTGTGAACAAGATGCGTTCTGCATAGGGTTGCAGTCGCTCGATGGCTTCCTTGACAAACGGATGCGGGACTTTAGCTGGATTGCGGTGGGGAATTTCGTCTGGCTGGAAGAAGGTGCCGTCCAGCAAGGCCAGGTCAGCAGTTCGGAGGTGGCTCTCCAACGGCGGATCCCAGCCATCCCACCGATCGGCGTCCGGACAGTAGAACAGGGTTTGCGCGTGGGTTTCGATGAAGAAAGCCAGCATTTCACTCCATTCGTTCCGATGCGGCACGGGGATGGGCGTGATGCGCAGGTTGTCGTCAAGGATCAGGGGTTGGAAAGGAGCCACTGGTTGTAAGACGATGTTCTCCTGGGCGATCAATTGCGACCAGGGCGCGTTCTGCTGCAATAGCTCGCACAGGCGGGCGTCCCCCCACACCGGGACGCGGTGAGTGTTCCAGCCTTCCAGACCCAGGTGCAGCAGGCCTGTGTAATGCCCCATGTGTGCGTGAGTGATCAGGATGCCAGCCAGCTCGGCTTCGGGTGCGATGTGTTGCATCCAGGCGACCTGCTGGGGCAGGTCAGGCGTGGCGTCGATCAGATACCACCGGTTTGCCTCAGGTTTCAGCAAGCCCAGGCTGGCTGTCCAATGTGGGGGAATTTCTCCGGCGAGAGCTTGCCGGCAGTGGGAGCAGCGGCAGCCGGCTTGCGGCAGTCCCCCGTCCTGCATCACGCCGAGGATGTGCACATCGATCATTTGGCTTTGACGAGCGAGGGCTGTTTCTTGCGCTGCTGAACCTGATCCATTACCTGGATGAAGATGTTGGCCATCTGGGGATCGAACATCTTACCGGCGTTCTGTCGGATAAATTGAACAACCTCATGGTGGGGACGTGCCGGATGATAAGGTCGTTTTGTGGTTAACGCGTCATAGACGTCAGCCAGGGCGAGCAGGCGCGCTTTGACCGGAATGGCCTTCCCTTTGAGACCTTTCGGGTATCCTTTCCCGTCCCAGCGTTCGTGGTGGTACAAAATGTAAGGAAGGGTAGGTTTCAAGTGGTTTACTCCTGCGATGATGCGGGCACCGGCGATGGTGTGCTGGCGCATCAGTTTCCATTCTTCATCGCTCAGGGGACCACGCTTTTTCAGGATGTGATCCGGTACGATGATCTTCCCGATGTCGTGGAGCAGGGCACCAAATTTCAACCAGCGGATTTGCTCTTCGTCCCAGCCCAGCGCTCTGGCGAGGAGTAAGGCATATGTGGTCACACGGTCCACGTGTCCCCGTGTGTACGGGTCGCGTCCCTCAATAGTATTCGCCAGGACGCGGACGGTGTCCAGGTACGCCTGGTTGACCAGGGCCAGGCGGATGTCCATGGCGCGCACCATACGTGCGTTAACGATGGTGACCAGATCGTCTGGATTGATCGGCTTGACCAGGTAATCTTCCACGCCCAGGGCTTTCCCCCGCATAATGTCTTCCCTGGAACTGGCCGAAGTCAGGAAGATAAACGGGATGGCGGCCAGGCGTGGATCAGCCCGGACAGCCTTGCAAAAGGTCAGGCCGTCCATCATGGGCATCTGGATATCGCTCAGGATCAGATCGGGAGTGATCGCTTTGAGCAGTTCTAAAGCAGCCCGTCCATGCGGCGCTGTCCATACCTGGAAGCCTTCCACTTCCAGGGTATGCGCAATGATATTACGCAGTTCTCGATTGTCCTCGACGACCAGGATGCGCTGGTTGGCCGCGCTGCTCATTCGTCCTCCAGGTTGTTTCCAGTGTAGCTGTTTTTTATAAGGGTGTCAACTGTTCGGTGTTTGTGGAGACTGTTTCAGATTAGTAGGCGAGAGGAGAGGCGTTGTCGCAGGCGCAAG
>CAYSXA010000158.1:0-6813 GCA_964435005.1 uncultured Anaerolineaceae bacterium
TCCACCATTCGTCTCATAACTCACCACCCCCTGCCCGGTTTTGGGTAATCACCAGCGAAAAAGGACTTGCGCCCCAGGGCAGATTGGGGCATACTAGAGGTGGGAGTGTGCCTATGTCCACGATCACTTTACGTTCGTACCTCAACGAAATCAACGCACTGATCGAGCAAGGCCAGTTAGACGAAGCCATCGGCCATTGCCGTCACATCCTGAAGCGATATCCCAAACACCTGGAAAGCTACCGTCTGCTTGGAAAAGCTTATCTGGAAGCCAAGCGCTACACCGACGCGGCGGATGTCTTCCAGCGGGTGCTCACCGCCGTACCCGACGATTTTATTTCCCACCTGGGGATGAGCATCATCCGCGAGGACGAGGGCAACCTGGATGCGGCGATCTGGCACATGGAGCGCGCCTTTGAGGTGCGACCTTCCAACGTAGCCATTCAGGGCGAATTGCGCCGGCTGTACGGCCACCGCGACGGGGTGGAACCGCCCAAGATCCGCCTGACGCGCGGCGCCCTGGCGCGCATGTATCTGCAAGGAAACCTGCACCAGCAGGCGATCGCGGAACTGCGCGCCGCCCTGGCCAGCGACCCGGAGCGCCCTGACCTGCAGGTGCTCCTTGCACGCGCCTACCATGCCGCGGGCATGAAGGTCGAAGCAGCTGAGGTATGTGCAGGGCTACTCAAGCGCCTTCCCTATTGCCTGGAAGCCAACCGCATCATGAGTGACGTACTCAAAGGCACTGACCGCGATGAAGACGCCCGGACATACCGCCGTCGGATGATCGCGCTTGACCCCTACCTGGCTTTCGTGGACGAGAACACGCCCACCCTCGAACAGGTGCCCGACCAGGCAGTGACCATCGAGCGGCTGGAGTGGCACCCCGACATGGCCACCGAAACCCAGGCGCAACCGCTGGGATGGACGGAAGCGTTGGGCGTGGAGATCGAAGACGAGGAAGAAGCACCGGAATGGCTCAGCAGCCTGGACGCGAGCGCGGATGCCACCAGCGAACCATCCGCCGCTGGAGAAACGTCTCCAGAGGATTTGATCCCCGATTTCATGAAAGAGGCCGGGTGGACGCCGCGCGAAGGGCCACTGGAAGAGGAACCTACTGACTTCTTCGCTGATGAGGAACCCCTGGCACCCTCGGAGGAAGTCATCGAGCCCGGGGAAATCCCCGACTGGATGAAAGAACTCGCCCCGCCAGAAGCGTTGAGCGAGGAAGAAGGGGAAACCGCGCCGGAACCGCCAATCTGGGTCGAAGAGGAAGGCGGCGCGAGCGAAACCATCGCCACCTGGCTGGAGGGAGTGGAGGGGGATGAGGTGCCAGAAGCTTCCGAGGCACCAGAGGTATCTGAAGAGGCCGAGGTACCGGATTGGCTGGCGGGTCTCGGCGAAGAGGCGAAGGAAACTGAGGTGCCAGAGGTTTCCGAGGCACCAGAGGTATCTGAGGAGGCCGAGGTACCGGATTGGCTGGCGGGTCTCGGCGAAGAGACGAAGGAAACTGAGGTACCAGAGGATTCCAAGGCACCAGAGGTATCTGAGGAGGCCGAGGTACCGGACTGGTTGGCCGGACTGGGAACCGAAGAGACGCCTGAAGCGGCAAGTGCATCCGAGGAAGCCGAGGTGCCGGATTGGCTGGCGAGTCTGGGCAAGGAGACGAAGGGAACTGAGGTGTCAGAGGTTTCAGAGGTGCCGGAGGCATTTGAGGAAGCTGAAGTGCCTGACTGGCTGGCCGAGCCAGGCGAACCGGAAACAGCCGAGACCGCCGAGGCAACAGAAGTGCCTGAAACCCCAGAGATGCCTGAAACACCACCGATCGCCGAGGTAGCCGAAACACCCGAGGCAGCGGAGATGCCGTCCGACCTGAGCGACACGGACGCCGCGCTTGCCTGGTTGGAATCGCTGGCCGCCAAGCAGGGTGCCAAGGAAGAAGAACTGCTCACCCGCCCCGAGGAGCGCATCGAGACGCCGCCAGAATGGGTTGCCGAGGAAGCAACAGCCGGAGAGGCTGAGGCAGCTGAAACAATGGAGACTTCCGGGGCAGAGCCAACAGAAACTGCAGAGGCGACAGAAGTACCAGATTGGTTAAGTGAACTGGGTGAGACAGAGGAACCTGAGGCAACGGACGATTCCGAGGTCGCAACAGTGGCAGAAGCCTCAGAGGAGCCAGAGGTACCCGAAGTGCCAGAATGGTTGAGTGCGCTGAGCGAACCAGAAGTGTCTGAGGGCACAGCGATTGCCGAAGCAACTGAAGAAGAGCCACAACCAACGCCGTCTGCGCAACAGCCGGAAGAACCTGCAGTGGCAGAGCCGTCCGACCTGAGCGACACGGACGCCGCGCTTGCCTGGCTGGAATCGCTGGCCGCCAAACAGGGTGCCAAGGAAGAAGAACTGCTCACCCGCCCCGAGGAGCGCATCGAGACGCCGCCGGAGTGGGTTGCCGAAGCGGCAGAGGCAGAAGGCATAGCGGAGGCGGCGGTACCTGATGAGGCAGAAGGAACGGAAGCGACAGAAGCAGCGGAAATCCTGGAGGAGCCCGAGATACCCGAGTGGTTGACGAACTTGAAGAGCGAAGAGGTGCTGGAGGCCGCCGGGGAAGCAAAAGCAGCGGAGTCCGTGCCAGAGTGGCTGGCCGGGCTGACCAGCGAGGGCGAAACCGAACCCGTAGCAGAGGAAGCTGCTGGAACAGAGCCTGCCATGGAAACGCCGGAAGCTGAAGAAGAGCTCCCTGCCTGGCTGAGCGAGCCCAAGCCCGAAGAAGCCGCCGAGCCCAAGGTCGAACGCCCGGCAACAGAAGAAGCACCAGCGATCCCGCTGGCAGAGATGCCCACCGTGCCCAGCCCCACCGCCCCGGAGGCAATGGAAGAAGAACTCCCCGCCTGGTTGAGCGAAGAGGCGCCGGGAACTCCTCTCACCAGCGAGGAAGCGGAGGCCAAAACCGTGGAGGAAGGGCTCCCTGCCTGGCTGAATGAAGAAAGCACGCCAGAAGCCGGCACGCTGGCGGAGGAGCCTGAAGGAGTCACCGAGGTGGCCGCTGAAGAAGCCACCGAATGGGTGCCTGAAGAGGCCATCGCACCGAAGGCCGAAGCCGAGCCGGAGGAAGAAGTGTACGCCTGGCAACCGCCTGCGGTCGAGGCTGAAGTAACGGCAGAACCTGCTGAAGAAGCTCCACCGCCGCCGCCCACCACGAAAGCAGACCGCTACGCAATCTGGCTGGCGCAGGCGCGCACTGCGCTCGAACAAGGCGACCTGGAGACCGCGCTGGAACAATACAACCGGCTGATCAAGAAAAGCCGCTTCCTGGAAGACATCATCGCCGACATCCAGAACGCGCTCTATCGCCACCCCGTGGACGTACAGCTATGGCAGGCGCTGGGCGACGCCTTCATGCGCGCCGACCGCCTGCAGGACGCGCTCGACGCCTACACAAAGGCCGAAGAATTGTTGCGCTGAGAACCTGCAAGCTCTCTGAGAAATCTGGTACAATCAGGCACTCGGAACGATTGTTCCGAGTGCCTTGTTGTCTGGAACCATCTCTTTTTCGGAGGAAAACCGTGGAACGAACGCTGGTCTTAGTCAAGCCTGATGGCGTGCAACGCGGCCTGATCGGCGAAGTGATCCGCCGCCTGGAAAACCGCGGCCTGCGCCTGATCGGCGCAAAGTTCATGTGGGTCAGCCGTGAGCTGGCCGAAGCGCACTATGCCATTCACAAAGGCAAGCCCTTCTATGAAAGCCTGATCGACTACATCACCTCAGCACCGGTTATGGCGATGGCCTGGGAAGGTCCCAACGCGGTGGCCGCCGTCCGCCAGACCATGGGCGCCACCCGCCCTACAGAGGCCGCACCCGGCACCATCCGTCACGACTTCGGTCTGGAGATCGGCCGCAACCTGACCCACGCTTCGGATAGCGCGGAGAACGGAGAAAAGGAAGTCGCGCTCTGGTTCCAACCCGAAGAACTGATCACCTGGGAGCGCGATATCGACCGCTGGGTCTTTGAAGAGTGACCAAAGCACCGTGCGATGCACTCTCTGGAAGTGCGTCGCACGGTTTTTGTTTGGCTTCTTCGTGTCAAAAAGCGCGCCGCTCTACTGCATCCTGAGCAACACTTTCCCGTCAGACCATAACTCTTCCAGCTTGTAATATGCCCGCTGATCGGGGGAAAACAGGTGTACCACAACCGGGCCAAAATCCACCACCACCCATCCATCCCGGGATAACCCTTCCACTCGCCCCCGATACAGGTGATTTCCCTTCGTTTGCTCCAGCGCGGCTTCCACCAGCGCGTCGAGCATGCGGTCACTGGTGCCCGAACAGATCACGAAATAATCGGCAAACAGCGCCCGCTCGTGGATGTCCAGTAACAGAATGTCTTCGCCTTTCTTTTCCTCCAAAGCCGACACAATGTTTCGCGCCAAGGTCAAAGCGTCCAAGCACACCTCCTTCCGTGCATATATGATTTACCTGCCCAGGGGGGCAGTATACAGCCTGGTGTACACAGACCCTTCCGGGCGCAACTCGCTCCGAAACAGGTGCACGTGATACACCTGGGCCACACCCAGAAAACCAACCTCGGATTGCCGCAACACGTCGCGTAACTTCCCCATCTGGCGGGAATTGGCGTTCCGCGAGACGCGCCCCAACGTCAGGTGAGGCCTGAACTCCCGCCGTTCCTCCGCATATCCCAGACGGGACGCTGCGGTCTCAATCCCGCGCTGCAACGATTTCAGCTCAGACGGTGCCTCAACCCCCACCCAGATCACGCGCGGGTTGTTGGTGCCGGGAAACGCCCCCAGACCACCGACCGAGAACTCGAACGGTCGCCGCTCCGCCGCCTCCACCTGGATCATCTTGGCCAGCAAGTCCAGATTACGGACCGACACATCCCCCAGAAACTTGAGCGTGAGGTGAATATTCTCCGGCGGCACCCAACGCACCGGCACATCCGACACTTTGCGTTGCAGTTCCCGCGAAACCACCCGCAAGCGGTTGATGACCTCGTCGGGCAGGTCGATCGCGATAAACGCACGAACAACGCTCCTCTCCCCCGTCTGGTTCGAGTGCTGCAATGCCATGACGGTGTCCCTCCATACTAGGAAGTATTCAGCACCTCTTCCACAGCCTGCTTGAGTTCCAGAAATGCCACCGGTTTGGTGAGATAGGTGGATGCACCAGCCTCCAGTGCCGCGCGCACATCCTCCGGCAGGGTACGCGCCGAAACCACCACGACGGGAATGTGTCTCAACTCCTCGTGGCGCTTCAGATACCGCAACACGTCCAGGCCTGACGCATCAGGCATCATCACATCCAGAACCACAGCATCAGGGCGCTTTTCCTTAATCACGGAAAGCGCCTCCTGGCTGCCATAGCACTTCAACACAGTGAAACCACTCAGGCGGATCATGTCTGCGAACATCTCCGCCGTGTCCGGCTCATCGTCCACCACCACGACCATTTTGCCAGCCAGCGACATCAAGCCTCCTCCTTGAAGACCAGCGGCGGCGCGACGCGATACTCTGGCCGCCCGACGTGCGACAGGCGGTTGAGCGCCTCAGCCAGTTCATCCATCATCAAACGGTCTTCGTGCTGCAAAATGAACACACACCGGCAAGGCGTTCCTGCAAGGCATACACCCACCCGGCAAATTCGAGCAAGCGTTCCTTAGTGGCTTCTGCCGTCAAGGCACTGCCGCTGCGCTGCAGGTGCTCCGCTTCTTTCAGCATCCGACGGCTCTCCAGCGCGATTCGGTCCCAATCCGTCATGGCGCACCTCCTGCACCAGAACCCCACCGGATGCCATTGGTGCGCTCTGCTCCGACGGGACCCACGTGCCGGAGAAGGCGCGAGCAGAGCCCGCCTTGCTACTATCACCTTAGCATAACTTGGCACGGAAGGCAAGGGGATTTTCGTCCCCAGACCATCAAAGAGGGGCTTCCTCCGATGCCGAAGGTCGCTCACGGCGGTAATCCTCCGGCGTGTCCAGATCGCGCAGCACACTGTCCGTATCCACGGGTACGTACTCAGCATCCGCGGCGTGCGCGGCCACCAGGTCGCGCAGGGTAAGTGGCGGTCGCAACGCCAGCGCCTCCGGCCAAAGCGAACGTCCCAGGATCCAGGGATGCCCTCGTCGCTGGGCGTAGCTGGGGAAGACCAGCAGCGCTTTGGTGCGCTGCCAGGCCGCAACCACCGCACGCACCACCTCCGCCTGCATCTGCGGATGGTCGCCCAACACGATCAACGCCGCTTCGACCTCCGAGGGCAGCGCGCGCAGCCCCACCTGCACCGAGCGGGACATCTCGCCGTCCGCGTAGCGCGGATTGAACACTGTGCGCACTGGCAGTCCGCGCAACGCGGCCTCCACCGCCGCGCGGTCACCACCGGTCACCGCCACGATTTCCTCTACTCCAGCCTGCCGCAACGTAGATACCACCTGCCCAATCACGGTGGTTCGTCCCCACGGCAGCGTCAGTTTGGGGCGACCCATACGCTGCGAACGTCCCGCAGCCAGCACCACCGCCGCCACAGACACTTCATCCATCACCTTGCAAGCGCTCCCAGTCCGCCATGGTATCCACGTCCAGCAAAATGCGCTCGTCCAGCCAGGGCAGGTAGCGCAGGGGGAAACGCGCAAAGATCGCCCGTCCGCCGGTATCGCCCTGCAACGCGCACAGGTCAGGGAAGGTAACCCGGTCGAACAGCACCGGGTTGGCGCGCCGACCATCTGCCTGCGGCGCGATGATCGGCGCCTGCGTGCGGCGGTGTTCCGCGACCAGCGCGGCGATCAACGTCGGTGGAATGTGCGGCTG
>CAYSXA010000159.1:0-6773 GCA_964435005.1 uncultured Anaerolineaceae bacterium
ATACAGTCCTACACGCCGCCCGCGCCGGGGCCGGGGGAGCGGGGGTGAAAGGGCGCGGGAAAGGGCCGGCGCCGGCCTGTACGACCTGGGCTGGATCGACGCGCTGCCGCGCCTGATCGGCGTGCAGGCGGAAGGTTCGGCGGCCATTGCGCACGCCTTCCGTGCCGGGAGCGATGAAGTCAAGCCGGTGCAGGCGTCCACGCTGGCCGACAGCATCGCTGTTGACCTGCCCCGCGACGGTTTCCGCGCATTGCGCGCCATGCGCGCGAGCGGTGGGGATTGCCTGACCGTTTCGGATGAAGATATCCTGGCGGCGCTGGCCGATCTGGGGCAGGTGGGCATCTTTGCCGAGCCGGCGGCGGCAGCCGCCTTCGCCGGGTTGAAGCAGGCTGTGGATCAGGGCCGCATCCCGCCGGAGGATCCTGTGGTGGTGCTCTCCACCGGCTCAGGACTGAAGGATGTGGGCGCCGCCATGCGTGCTGTGTCGGCCGCGCCGGTTATCGAGCCCACGCTGGAGGCCGTGCGCCGAGTGATTACACTCTGACACCAACCGACTGTTTGCGAAGACCGGCGATTGCTCGCTGGTCTTTTTCTGTTGCTCCGTTTAAGAGCATGCATTGCTTTTTGCTCTTGTGATGTATTGGCATCATTAAGCGGTACAATGGGGCGCAGGAGGTAGATGTACATGGAAGGATGGGAATCACCCCAACACATCCTGGTGATCCTGGCGCACCCGGACGATCCGGAGTTTTTCTGCGGTGCGACAGTCGCGCGATGGACTGCTGCCGGCCACGAGGTGGCTTATGCGCTGCTCACGCGCGGAGATAAGGGGACAAACGATCCCTCAATCTCGCCGCAGGAACTGGCGCGTATCCGCGAACAGGAACAGCGCAATGCTGCTGCCGTGCTGGGGGTGAAGCGCGTGCGTTTTCTGGATTATCCGGATGGTTATCTTGTGCCGGATCTGGCGCTGCGCCGTGATGTGACGCGTTTGATTCGCATGGAACGACCTGATGTTGTTGTCACTTGTGATCCAGCCACGCTCTATGTGCGTGGCACGCGGTTGAATCACCCGGATCACCGCGCTGCAGGGCAGGCGGTGCTCGATGCAGTCTTTCCCGCCGCACGGGATTACCTGAACTTCGTTGAACTCTGGCGCGATGAGGGCCTGGAGCCGCACATAGTGCGCGAAGTCTGGGTGGCCGGGACACAGAACGAGAACATCGTGCTGGATGTGACCGAGTACTGGGAGACCAAGATCCGTGCGATCTGTGAGCACAAGAGCCAGATCAAAGACCCTGAAAAACTGGCCCGGCAAATGCGTGAGCGGCTGGCCCCAGGGGCCACACCTGAGAACCCGCGCTATGAAGAGAAATTCTTGCGCCTGATGCTGGCGTAATGAGTTGAGAGGAGCAGATCATGGACTGGATTCAACAGGCTGAAGAGTTGTTCGAATACACCCGCGACCGGCGGCGCGACTTCCACATGCACCCCGAACTCGGTTTCCAGGAGATCCGAACGGCGGGGATCGTGGCCCGCGACCTGACGGAACTGGGGCTGGAAGTCACCACCGGCGTGGCGGAGACCGGTGTGGTGGCGCTCATCGAAGGGGCACGCCCTGGCCCGACGGTGCTCCTGCGCTTTGACATGGACGCCCTTCCCATTGAGGAGGAAACTGGCGCGGAGTACGCTTCACAAAATTCGGGCGTGATGCATGCCTGTGGTCATGATGGCCATACGGCGATCGGCCTGACGGTGGCGAAGATGCTGCATGCCCGCCGCGAAGAGATGGCCGGGCGGGTGAAACTGGTCTTTCAGCCCGCCGAGGAAGGGTTGGGCGGCGCAGAGCGCATGGTGGCCGAGGGTGTGCTGGAATCGCCCAAAGTGGACTATTCGCTGGCGCTGCACCTGTGGAACGAAAAGCCCTTTGGCTGGGTGGGCGTGACCAGCGGCCCGGCGATGGCGGCGGCGGAGATTTTCAAGGTACGTATCACCGGCAAGGGCGGCCACGGCGCCGCGCCGCATCTGGCGGTTGACCCAATCGCCGCCGCAGCGCAGGTGACCTCTGCGCTGCAAACCATTGTCTCGCGCAACGTCCCGCCGCTGCAGACGGCGGTGGTCAGCGTGACGCACATCACCGCCGGCACCACCTTCAACGTGATCCCGCCCTACGCCGAGATGGAAGGCACCATTCGCACCTTCGAGCCTGAGGTGCGTGAGATGGTGCTGCGCCGCTTCCGCGAGATCGTGGAAGGGGTGAGC
This sequence comes from uncultured Anaerolineaceae bacterium, assembly GCA_964435005.1. GTDB lineage: Bacteria > Chloroflexota > Anaerolineae > Anaerolineales > DRMV01 > CAYSXA01. The sequence goes on from CAYSXA010000159.1 coordinate 2,263, forward strand.
GCAGCGATGGGCTGTCAGGCCGAGGTGGATGTGCAGCGTCTGACGCCGGCGGTGATTAACGATGCGACGCTGGCAGAGCGCATCCAGCGTGTGACCCGATCTCTGATCCCCGATGCCGATCTGGATACCACGGAACGAACGATGGGATCGGAAGATATGGCCTTTATGATGGAGACTGTGCCGGGTTGCTACTTCTTCATCGGCTCCGCGAACCACGAAGCCGGGCTGGATGCACCGCACCATCATCCACGCTTCGATTTTGACGAGCGGGCGTTGGCGCGCGGTGCGGCGCTGATGGCCGCTGCAGCCTGGGAAGTGTTGCACGGTGATGGGGGGTAACGGGCATCGCGCCGCGCTTCACTTCCGGCAGGCGCCGCAGCGCGTGGTCTCGCTGGTGCCCTCGATGACCGAGAGCCTGTGCGACCTGGGCTTCGGCGAGGCGCTGGTTGGGGTGACGGATTATTGCGTCCATCCGGCGGAAGCGCTGCGCGGCCTGCCGCGCGTGGGCGGCACGAAGAACCCGCGCGTGGACGAGGTACTGGCGTTGCAGCCCGATCTGGTGATTGCCAATCAGGAGGAGAATCCTCTCGCTGTGGTCGAGGCGCTGGAAGCCGCTGGCGTGGCAGTGTGGGTGACCTTTCCTCGCTCGGTGCGCGAGGCGCTGGATGTGCTCTGGGCGCTGGTGAAACTGTTTCGGCGGCCTGAAGCAGGCCGCCGGCTGGAGATTCTGGAACGTTCGCTGGAGTGGGCGCGGGCGGCGGCGTCGTTCCCGCCGCGCAGCGTGTTTTGCCCGATCTGGTTCGACCGCACGGCGGACGGCACGCCCTGGTGGATGACCTTCAACCGGTACACCTACGCCCACGATCTGCTGGACATGCTGGGCGCTCGTAACGTGTTCGCCGACCGGGAGCGTCGCTACCCGCTGGACGCTGACCTGGGGCGCGCCAAGCCGCAGGAAGCCGGCGACCGCGATACGCGTTACCCCCGCGTGACGCTGGAGGAGATTCGGGCTGCTGACCCGCAGATCATCCTGCTGCCCGACGAACCGTTCGCCTTTGACGAGAGCCACCGCGCCTTTCTGATGGAAGCGTTGCCTGAGGTGACGGCGGTGCGCCAGGGACAGGTGCACCTGGTGGACGGCAGCCTGATCACCTGGCACGGCACGCGGTTAGGCCGGGCACTGCAGGTGTTGCCACCGCTGTTGAGCGCTGCTCAATTCTCCTGAGAGGCGACCTTCTCTCTCGGGAAGCACTCCGTCTGCTCCACGATCACGCGGAAGATGTCGGACTCCGTGATGATGCCCACGATCTGGTCGCCGTCCAGCACGGGAAGCCCACCGATTTTGTGCTCCAGCATGAGTTGAGCCGCTTCGGCGATGCTGGTCTCCGGCGTCACGGTGATCGGATCGCGGGTCATGATCTCGCCGATGGTCAACTGGCTGAGCAGGTAGTTCATCTCGTAGATGGAGAGCGAGGTGGCGTCTGAGGGGCGTGCCTCGCGGATATCGCCCAGCGTGACGATGCCGACCAGTTTGCCGTGCTTTACCACCGGCAAGCGGCGGATGCGGCTGCTGCGCATCAGTTGATAGGCGTCCGGCAGGGTGGTGTCCGGGCTGACCACGATTGGGTTGGGGGTCATCCAGTCTCGTACGAACATCTCTTTCATAGCTTGCCTCCCGTAACTTGTGCAATTCTTCACGAATACTGTACCACGTTACCCGAAAAGCACAAGTGGCAAATGTCCCGCTTTAGCTGGGACATTTGCCACCTGAAAAATGGGACATTGCCAGGGGCATCAATCCGTCGGGAGGTGCTCCCGGATGTGGTGCCGCACGGCGTAGGCGGCGGCCTCGGCGCGTGAGGACAGGTTCAGTTTGCTCAGAATGGAACTCACGTAGTTGCGCACCGTTTTCTCGCTCAGGAAGATCGCTTCGGCGATTTCGCGGTTGCTCTTGCCTTCGGCAATCAGCGCCAGGATGCGCATTTCCTGATGGGTCAGGTCGGAGAATGCCTGGCTTGCGGCCTGGCGGGTGCTCTCGCGCACGCGCTCGAACACGCGCTGGGTGATCGCCGGGTCGAGCAACGCCTTGCCGCGCCCGATGGTCTCCAGTGCCTTGACCAGTTCGTCGCTGCCGATCTGTTTCAGCACATAGCCCGACGCGCCGGCGGCGATGGCGTCGAACAGCAGATCGTCCTCTGCGTAGGAGGTGAGCATGATCACTTTGGTTTCGGGGGACTTGGCCTTGATCTCGCGTGTGGCTTCAATGCCGTTACGGCCTGGTAAGCGGATGTCCATGACCACGACGTCGGGTTTGTGGCGCAGTGTCTGCTCCACGGCCTCGTCGGCGGTGCCCGCCTCGGCCACTACTTCGAAATTCTCATGGTTGGAAAGCAGGGTCTTCAACCCCAGCCGTACGACTTCGTGGTCGTCCACCAACAGGATACGGAGCATGGTGATCCTTTGTCCTTTGTTATAATCTGCTCTAAATTATAGCATAAAGGATATCCATGAGCACTCGATTTCTGAAATGGCTGACCGTCATCCTGCCCGTGGTGTTTTGGGTGCTGATCCTGGACGTGCAGGATACATTGCGCGATGCGCTGACCCACGCCCAGGTGGAAATCGTCACCGTGGTGGTTGTCTTTGCAGGAGCGGTGGTCTTTTCGACCTGGGTATTCCGCGTGGTGGAACGCCGCGAGGCAGAGATTCAGCACCGCACAGAGCAACTGGAGGCGCTGCATCAGGCGGCGCTGGCGCTGACCACGGAACTGGAACTCGGCGCGGTGTTGCAGAAGGTGGTCGATCTGGCGCGTGACCTGATTGGTGCGCGCTACGGCGCGCTCGGCGTGCTGGACGAGAGCGGTACGCGCATCGCGCAGTTTGTCACGTCGGGGATCACTCAGGAGGAGTACGCCCACATCGGTACGCCGCCCGAAGGGCGGGGGTTGCTTGGGGTGATCATCCAGTCGGGGGTGCCGTTGCGCGTGGACTCCATTCAGGCACACCCGCTGGCGGTGGGGTTCCCCGAAGCGCATCCGGTGATGCACACCCTGCTCGGCGTGCCGATTGAGTACAAAGGCCGGGTGGTGGGCAACCTGTATCTCACGGATAAAATCCTGCCTTACGACGAGAGCCAGACGCCGCAGCCTTTCTCCGAACAGGATCAGCGGTTGCTGGAGATGTTCGCCACACAGGCGGCGATTGCTATCGAGAACGCGCATCTGTATCGTAAGACGCAGCAACTTGCTATCCTGCAGGAACGGGAGCGCTTTGGCATGGATTTGCACGATGGCGTGATCCAGTCGATCTACGCCGTTGGCCTGCAACTGGAAGCCACACAACATCAGTTGCAGCACAATCCGTTGCAGGCGGCGGAAGCCATTGGTCAGGCGATCCACAGCCTGAACGACGTGATTCGCGACATCCGTAACTACATCCTTGATCTGCGCCCGGCGCGCTTTCAAGGGCGCGATTTGCACCGTGGCCTGAAGGAGCTGGTGCGTGAGCTGCGCGCGAACTCCTTCCTGGAAGTCTCGCTTGACCTGGATGGCGTCTCGCCCAATGTGCTCACGCCGGAGCAGACGGTGGAGGTGTTGCACATCGTCCAGGAAGCGTTGACCAACGTGCGCAAGCATGCCCGCGCACGCAACGTCGCCGTGCGCATCTGGCTGGAAGACGGCGTGTTCCATCTGGATGTGACGGACGACGGCGTGGGCATTCAACGCTCGACGATGCGTCCTGGTGGGCATGGCCTGGTGAACATGCGCCAGCGGGCGAAAAGCCTGGGGGGGAGTCTGCACATCGCTCCTGGCGATCAGCAGGGTACGCGCGTCCGTTTACAGGTTCCGCTCGAAACAGGATAATTGTCACCCCAAACAGGGGACATTTGCCACTTTTTCGATCCCGAAAAATTTGATAGAGTTTGCGGTATGCTGGCGGGTTGTGCACATCTGCAATAAGGCCATTGCTGGTGGTAAAGCTCATGCGGACGATTCGGATCATTGTAGCAGACGATCACAGTGTGGTGCGGCAACTCCTCATCGCCCGTTTGCGGCGCGAGGAGGATTTTGACGTGGTGGGCGAGGCCAGCTCTAGCGCTCAGATGCTTTCCTGCGTGCTGACCAAGCATCCCGATCTGTTGCTGGTGGATCCGCTCATGGATGACGGCCTGGGGGTGGAGATGCTGCGTCAGATTCGTCAGCGCGCGCCGCAGACCACGGTGATTGTGCTGACCACGGCTCCCGACACGGCCTTGCAAATGGAGCTGCGCCGCATGGGCATTCGTCGTGTGCTGACCAAAGACCTGGACTCGGCGCGGCTGGTGGATGAAATCCGCCAGGTGACGTGTGTCGCCACCAGCGACCCGGCCACCAGTTCGGTGGCGTGATATCAACAGTCGATCGTTGAACCGTGCAAGTGCGGTGCGCCGCTGAGGTGCACCGCACTTTGGTGTGTTTTGGGTGAGTTGTTGCCACGGCGGGCTTGCCGTGCGGCTGTTTCCCAATTTGGTA
>CAYSXA010000160.1:0-6709 GCA_964435005.1 uncultured Anaerolineaceae bacterium
TCTTGCGCCTGCGACAACGCCTCTCCTCTCGCCTACTAATCTGAAACAGTCTCGTAGCGTACACCATTATTGGCAGGGTAGCGCGCACCTCGCCCAGTGCTGGCGCAAGACGTAGACCGGTTCTCTACCATACATCGCGGATTAGGGGGATATACCGTTTGCAGGCGAAGAATGGTGTTCCTTGTATTAGCAGCTGGGTGGCTCTTCGGTAGGGGGAGCTGTTGGCCCAGGTGTTGGCGTTGGGTGGTTCTGGACCCATTCTTCGAAGGCTGCCCAGCCGCCTTCCAGATTCCAGACGTTGGTATAACCCAGTTCTCGCAATATCACCAGTGCGTGTGTGGCTCGTTTCTGGGAGTGGCAATACACCAGGATAGGCGTCGTTTTGCTCTCAGGCAACTCACTCATGTGGTGCAGCAACTCCCGAAGAGGAATATTAAGTGCTCCCTCAATGTGTCCGGCAGCATACTCCTCCGGCTCACGTACATCAATGATAAAGTATTGCGTTCCGTTGACTTGGTTGGCAAGAAAATGAAGTGCATCCACACGGTAGCGGCTGGGGGGCAAATTTTCCAGGTAAGTGTTGCCAGCCAGCGCAACAGCCGCTTCCTGGAAAACACTCAAAGCAGAATCACGCCGTGGTGCCAGTCTGATCGCTTGGCGAGACAATTCCATGGCTTGCTCGAAGTCCCCCTTGTGATAAGCAGCTTCCGCTGCATTGACCAAATCCAAATACGAAGGCAGGGGGCTTTCCGGGGACTGAGTGACGATGGTAGTGGTTTGAACATTGATGGGTTGCAATGACCCCAGTATCAGCCCAATAAGGAGCGTAATGGAACCTATGAGAATTGATTGCTTGTGCATGACCTCCTCCAAAGAAAGCCCTTAGCAAGGATAATGTACAAATTCTAAAGTAGATTGCGCAAATTGAATTGTACAACGCTTGCTTGAACGTCGTGTCATGAATTCGCTTGACGAATGTCACTTTATGATGGGGACAAACGTCCTGTTTGCTGTAAGGGGAATCCTGACAAAACGGCGGGAAAAACCTGACAGGAGCAATAAGAGATACAGAGTTTTCCTGCTACAAAAACGACTTCCAGGCCGGTACAGTAAGGGTGCATCCAGTGGTCTACCATTTTCTCTGTGAGGAGGCGCAGTATGTTTGACACATTGACCGAAGTCAGCGCCCTAGAACGGATGCGGAGCGATTTGCAACGCGCCCTGGCGAAGCCTGCCAGCGAGCGCCGCTGGGTGATGGTGATCGACCTGCGCAAATGCGTGGGTTGCAAGTCGTGCACCATCGCCTGCGTTGCAGAAAATCGTCTGCCTCCGGGGGTGGTCTATCGTCCCGTACTGGACACGGAAGTGGGGACGTATCCGAACGTGCGGCGAGCCTTCCTGCCGCGTCCGTGTATGCAGTGCGACAACAAACCGCCTTGTGTAGAGGTGTGCCCCGTGAACGCCACCTGGAAGCGCGAGGATGGCATCGTGGTCATTGACTACGACCTGTGCATCGGCTGTCGCTACTGCATCGTGGCCTGCCCGTACAGCGCCCGCACCTTTGACAAGGGCTTCTACTACACGGGCGGCACTACCGATGAGGCGGACGCCATGGTCGGCCCAGCAGCTAGCGCCTATGAGCAGACCGTGTCCTTCGAGTATGGAGAAGAGCGAGTGCGCCGGGAAGGCGGCTCTCCCATTGGCAATGCCCGTAAGTGCACCTTCTGTCTGCACCGTCTGGATCAGGGAGTGCTACCCGCCTGCGTCACGACCTGCATCGGCGAGGCGACCTACTTCGGTGACGCCAACGATCCCGATTCGCTGGTCTCCGAGCTGATCGCCAGCCCGAACGTGATGCGGCTGAAGGAAGAGTTGGGCACTGAACCTCGCGTGTACTACCTGGTGTGAGGGAGGCTCACGATGAATACGAAACAAAACTCCTGGCAGAACGTGTTGTGGGGGCTCGCCGGAATCGGTTTTCTGGTAGGGCTCTACGGTCTGTATGACCGCCTGGCCTTCGGGCACCAGCATGCCGCCTATGGGAGTTATGTTCCCTGGGGGCTGTGGGTCGTCGGGTACATCTACCTGATCGGCCTATCTGCTGGCGCTTTCCTGCTCTCCACACTGGTGTACGTTTTTCAGGTGAAGGCCCTGAAGAAGGTGGGGAAATTAGCCCTGTGGACGGCGCTGGTGACGCTGATCGGTGCGCTGTTCCTGATCTGGATGGACCTGGGCCATCCGGAGCGCGCCTGGGAGATCATGGTGCGCACCAATTTCCATTCCATTATGGGATGGATGCTCTGGCTCTATACGGCCTACTTCCTGCTGTTGCTGGCCGAACTGTGGTTCGCCATGCGCGGCGACCTGGCGGCTTGCAACGACGTGCCCGGTTTCCGGGGGAAGTTGTGTCGCTTCCTCACCTTTGGGAAACAGGATACTTCGGAAGCCGCGTTGCAGCAGGACGCGAGAGTGTTGCGCGTGCTGGGGACGATCGGCGTGCCGCTGGCGATCGCGTTTCACGGCGGCGTGGGTGCCTTGTTCGGTGTGGTAGGTTCGCGTCCGTACTGGCACTCCGGTCTGACGCCGATCATGTTTCTGGTAGGGGCTTTGCTCTCCGGCGGCGCCCTGCTGACCTTCATCACGGCGGTTATGGGCCCGGGTCGAGGCACGCCGGAGCACGCGGAGATGGTGGTCTTCCTGGGACGCATCACGCTGGGGCTGCTCTTCCTGGACCTGTTGCTGGAGTGGGCGGAATACTCCATTGGCATGTGGTATGCCCTGCCGCCTGAATCGCAGAGCATGAAACTGGTCCTTTTCGGTCCCTACTGGTGGGTGTTCTGGATCGTGCACCTGTTGCTGGGCGCGGTGGTGCCCCTGCTACTGTTGGCTTTCAAGGGGCGCTCGGTGGGCTCCGTCGCAACCGCTGGCGGGTTGATCGCCATCACGTTCATCAGCGTGCGGTTGAACATCGTGATCCCCGGCCTGGCCGTGGAAGAACTGCACGGCCTGGTGGATGCCTTTAGCGGCCCAGGGCTGTCGCTCAACTACTTCCCCAGCACGAGCGAATGGTTGTTCTTCATCTGGGCTGTGTCCCTGGCGGCTCTGATCTTCCTGCTGGGTTACAACCTGCTGCCGCTGGCAGGGGTTTCGAAGGAGGCGTGACATGACTGTGCAAAAAGAACGTCTGACCCGACGTGATTTTCTGAAACTGGGTGCCGTGACGAGCGGCGCGGTGGCGTTCGTGGGGATGCTTCCCTCGGTGAAGAAAGCACTGGCGAAGGTGAACGCCCAGGGTTCCTACCCGTTAGCCAGCCCGGAGCATGTGATTTACAGCATCTGCCTGAACTGTCACAACGCCTGTCCGATCAAGGGACACATTTACGATGGTGTGCTGGTCAAGATCGACGGCAACCCCTACACCCCACAGAACCTGCAGCCACACATCGCGCAGGACACGCCGCTAGAAGAAGCCGCGTTGATCGACGCGCCGGTGTGCCCTAAAGGGCAGTCGGGCGTACAGGTGCTCTACGACCCTTACCGCGTCCGCAAGGTGCTCAAACGTGCTGGCAAACGTGGTGAGAACAAGTGGGTCACCATCGAGTGGGACCAGTTCATTGACGAAGTGGTCAACGGCGGTGACCTGTTCGGTGAGGGACATGTGGACGGCTTCAAGGATGTGTGGAAGCTGCGCGACCCCGAACTGAGCAAGGTGTTGGCTGCCGACGCGACGGCTGTCGCCAGCGGCGAGATGACGGTGGACGAGTTCAAACAAAAGCACGCCGCTTACCTGGACTTGCTGATTGACCCCGATCACCCCGACCTGGGGCCGGTGAACAATCAATTCATCTTCCAGGGCGGACGTGTGGAGCACGGGCGCAAGGAGTTCGTCAAACGGTGGGTGTACAGTTCCTTCGGCTCGGTGAATTTCTATCTGCACACCACCATCTGCGAGCAGAGCCACCACATCGCCTACAAAATGGCGACCGGCAAGTCGCACATGAAGCCGGATACCGCCAATGCGGAGTTCGTGATCTACTTCGGCACCAGCCCGTTTGAAGCCAATTTCGGCCCGACGAACATGGTGCCCAAGATCACGCGGGGCATGGTGGAGCGCAACTTCAAGTTTGCCGTGGTGGACCCGCGCCTTTCCAAGACCGCTGGCAAGGCCTGGAAGTGGGTGCCTATCAAACCGGGGACGGACGCCGCGCTGGCCTTGGGCATGATCCGCTGGATCATCGAGAACGAGCGCTACGATGCCACTTTTCTCTCCGCACCGAACAAAGACGCGGCAAACGCGGTGAACGAAAGCGTCTGGACGGACGCCACCCACCTGGTGCGCGTGGAAGAGATGAAATTCGTCAAGGCCAGCGAACTGGGGATGGACCTGCCCGAAGGCGCTGAGGATGGCCACGTAGTGATGGCGGATGGTTCGCTCGCGCTGGCCGCCAACGCATCCAAAGGCGATCTGTTTGTGGATGCCACGATCAACGGGGTGCCGGTCAAATCCGTCTTCCAGTTGCTCAAAGAGCGCGCCTTCGAGAAATCGTTGGACGAGTACGCCGAAATCTGCGGGGTGAAGACCCGCGACATCGTGGAACTGGCGTACGAGTTCACCAGCCACGGCAAGAAAGCTGTTGCGGATATGTACCGTGGTCCGGTGCAGCACACCAACGGGTACTACAACGGGCAGGCGGTCATCACCCTGAATGCATTGATCGGCAACGTGGACTGGAAAGGCGGCCTGACCAGCGGTGGCGGTCACTGGCACGAGGATGGTTCCAAGCCGGGAGCGCCTTTCCCGAAAAGCATCGTGTACTCCGGCGCGCCGGGCGGCCTGCACAAGTTTGGCATCCACATCAACCGCGAGGGGACCGCTTACGAGAAGACCACCCTCTTTGCGGGCTATCCAGCCAAACGCCCGTGGTACCCTTTCACTGGTGAACTGTACCAGAACATCATCCCCAGTATGGCAGCGGGCTACCCCTATCTGGGCAAGATCCTGCTTATCCACAAAGGCACGCCGGTCCTGGCCTCGCCTGCTGGCCACGTGCAGATCGAGATGCTCAAAGACCCCAAGAAGATCCCGCTGGTGATTGCCTGTGACGTGGTGATCGGCGAGACCTCGATGTACGCGGACTACATCCTCCCGGACACCACCTACCTGGAGCGCTGGGGCACCTCACACACCTCGCCAGATGTGGTCACCAAGTTCTCCAAGGTGCGCCAGCCGCTGGTCGCACCGCTGGTGGAGACCGTGGTGGTGGATGGCGAGGAGATGCCGGCGAACCTGGAAGCCTTCCTGATTGCGGTGGGCAAGAAACTCGGCCTGCCGGGTATCGGCAAGGATGGCTTCGGCCCGGGCTTCGACTTCAACCGCCCGGAGGACTTCTATCTGAAGTTCATCGCCAACCTGGCCTTCGGCGACAAGGAAGACGGTTCCGAGATGCTGCCCGAAGCAGATGACCACGAGATGATGATCTTCCGCAAGGCGCGCGCACATCTGCCCAAGTCGGTCTTCGATGAGGAGAAGTGGAAGGCCGCTGTCGGCGACGAGAGCCTGTGGCGTCGCGTGGTCTATCTGCTCAATCGCGGCGGGCGCTTCGAATCGGCAGACAAAGCCTACGACGGCGACAAGATGCATCACAAGTTCGGCAAACAGTGGAACCTGTTCGTCGAGAAAGTCGCTCAGGGCAAGAACTCGATGACCGGTGAGCACTTCGACGGCCTGCCGCGCGTGGAGCCGATCACTGATGCCGCTGGCAACCCGATGCAGGCGGACGGCGACTTCCACCTGATCACCTATAAAGAGGTGACTGGTGGACAGTCTCGTACCGTGTCCGCTTACTGGCTGGACGCCGTGTTGCCGGAGAACTTCGTGTACATTAACCGCCGTGACGCCGAGCGCCTGGGATTGAAGAGCGGCGACTTGGTGCGCCTCACCTCCAGCAGCCTGCCCGAGGGCAAGTTCGATCTGGGCGATGGCCGCACCTACGAGGTTAAGGGTAGGGTCAGGGTGATCGAGGGCATCCGCCCCGGCACGGTGGCTGTGTCCTGGTCCTACGGGCACTGGGCCTATGGCTCAAACGACGTGGTGGTGGATGGCAAGGTGATCAAGGGTGACTCGCGCCGTGGGACGGGCACAGTGCCAAACCCGGCGATGTGGCTCGACCCGGTTGTCGGCGATGTTTGCCTGACCGATCCCATTGGTGGCTCGGCTTCCTTCTACGATACCTACGTGCGAATCGAGAAGGTGTGATGTCTGGCAAGGTAGCGGAGGGTGCTTCTGCCCTCCGCTACCTGCTTCATCCGAGATGTTTCCGTCAATGGTAACCGGCAGAGACATTGCCGCCCGAAAAGACGACCGTTGGAGGAGAGAAAAATGAACTTTGGATCCATAGAGCTGATTATCATCCTGGTGATTGTCTTGTTGCTCTTTGGTGTCGGTCGGATCAGCAAAATCGGTGGAGAACTGGGTGCAGGAATTCGTGCTTTTAGGGAAGGGTTGCAGGGAGCACCCGAAAAGACCATCGGTTCGGTGGAAAAGACAGGGGAATAAATGTGCTCCGAGCCATGTTGCCTGTGGGTACTGCCTATGGCAACCTGGCCGGCCATCCGGCCCCGGTCGGGCGCGGAAATGTCCCGGCCCCCCGAAATCCCCGCCGGGGATGGACTTGGAAAGGAGACGGCATCTCTCCACGTTCGGGCGTGG
>CAYSXA010000161.1:0-6690 GCA_964435005.1 uncultured Anaerolineaceae bacterium
CTTTCGAGGACACCACTGTTGGCCCCTTTTTACAGAAAGAACTTGACACTATCCGGCTCAGCGCCTGCGAGCACTTTCTGCGTGTCCTGCGATGGGGTGAGCACCCAGATCACGGGATTATCCGCTGTGCCCAGTGCGGGCGCGGGCGGTTGGGTTGGCTCCTCTTTCGTCTCAGGTTCGGTGGTCTGCGGCGCCGGTGTGGCCTTGGCGCACGCAGAGAGCACCATTGCCGTGATCACGAACACGGCGAACAACACGTAGAATAGACGAGTCTTACGCATCTTCTCTTCTCCTCTTGTTGAAGATTGGGTTGCCAAAGACGTTTTTAATGATACACCAGCCCGCTGAAACAAGCAAGTGGTTGTGCTATACTTCACGCATGGCTACCTTCATCGCGATAGACATCGGCGGCACCCGGACGCGGATCGCTCTCTTTGCCGGGGAGGAGCCTGCGCTGCTGCATGTGGAGCGGATCGCTACACAATCCGACGAAGCTCCTTTGCTGGATCGCGTAATGGCCCTGATCGAACGTGTCTGGCCGCAAGATGGCAAAGTGGCGGCGATCGGCGTCGCTGCACCTGGCCCGCTGGATCCCTACCGCGGCGTGATTTTCTCCACCCCAAACATCCCTGAGTGGCGTGATCTACCGTTGAAAGCGGTGTTAGAGGAGCGCTTTGGTGTGCCTGTGGCGCTGGGCAATGATGCCAATCTGGCCGCGCTGGGCGAGTGGCGCTTCGGTGCCGGGCGTGGACACCATCATTTGCTGTATCTTACGGTGAGCACCGGCATCGGCGGTGGCGTGATCGTGGACGACCGTCTGTTGCTCGGCGCGCGCGGCCTGGGTGCCGAGCTGGGTCATGTCCCGGTGATGGAAGGTGGCCCGTTGTGTGGATGTGGTCAGCGCGGTCATCTGGAGGCGCTGGCATCGGGGCCCGCGATTGCCCGCTATGTGAAGGAACAACTCGCCGCTGGGGCGAATTCCGTGTTGCGTGACATCCCCCACCCATTGAGCGCGGCGCAGGTAGCGGCGGCGGCCCGGCAAGGCGATGCGCTGGCGCGCGATGCCTTTGAACGCGCTGGCACGGTACTGGGACGGGCGATCGCGGGCTTTTTGCATGTGTTTAACCCCACCATCGTGATTCTGGGGGGTGGTGTGAGCCGCAGTGGCAACTTGTTGTTGAACCCGGTGCGGCGCGCCATGCGTGCAAATGTGATGGATGATCACTTTTTGGATCATCTCACGCTCACGACCGCAGCGCTGGGGGATCAGGCCGGGTTGATGGGGGCGCTGGCGCTGGCTCACAGTGTGGTTGAATAATCGTTTCATCTCTGGGGAGAAGCCATTATGCGTAAAACCGAGATCCAATTGCCGCCCGACGGCCTGTCACGCGACGAGGTGGTCGCCCGGATGGAGGCCCTGCGTGCTCACGATGTGCGCTGGCAACAGGGGCGAGTGTTCAGTCTGGTGTACCACGCCGGTGAGGAGGTGGAGGACATCCTGAAGACCGCTTACACAATGTTCTTCTCGGAGAACGGCCTGAACCCGACTGCGTTCCCCAGCTTGCGCCGCTTCGAGACCGAGGTAGTTGCCATGGTGGGCAACCTGCTGGGTGGCGATGAGCGGACGGTGGGCAACATGACCTCTGGCGGCACGGAGAGCATTCTGATGGCTGTGAAGACCGCGCGCGACTGGGCGCGCGTCCACCGGCCCCAGGCGAAACGTCCGACCATCGTAATGCCTTCCAGTGCGCATCCGGCCTTCGATAAAGCCGGACATTACTTCGGCGTGCGTGTGATGCGCGTGCCCGTGGGCGACGACTTCCGCGTCGACCCGGAAGCCATGCGCCATGCGATCACACCAGACACCATCCTGCTCGTCGGCTCTGCACCCTCGTACCCGCACGGGGTGGTGGACCCGATCCCAGCGATCGCTGCGATTGCGCGCGAGCACGACCTGCTGCTCCACGTGGATGCCTGCGTGGGCGGGATGATGCTCCCCTTCGTCCGCCGGTTGGGCTACCCCGTGCCGGATTTCGACTTCCGTGTGCCGGGGGTCACTTCGATGTCGGTGGACCTGCACAAGTACGGCTACGCGGCCAAAGGTGCGTCGGTGGTGCTGTATCGGGATAAGACGCTGCGGCGCTTTCAGTTGTTCGCCACCACGGACTGGTCGGGTGGCATCTACGCCTCGCCGACCATGACCGGCACGCGGCCCGGTGGCGCGATCGCGGCGGCCTGGGCAGTGATGCAGTTCCTCGGCGAGGCGGGCTATTTGCGCCTGGCGCGTGAGGTGATGGAGGCGGTGGAGCGCATCAAAGCAGGGGTGGAAGCGATCCCCGGCCTGTACATTTTGGGCGACCCGGCGATGAGCATCCTGGCGATCGGTGGAGAAGGGCTGGACATCTACGAAGTGGCCGACGAGATGGCGTTGCGCGGCTGGCATCTGGACCGACAACAGTTCCCCGCCTGTCTGCATCTGACCGTACATCATGGCCACACCCGCGTGGTGGACGCGTTCCTGGAGGATTTGCGCGCTTCCGCGTACATCGCCCGCCGCTGGACGCCCACGCGTGCAGCGCACGGCCTGCTGGTACGCGCGGCGAACCTGCTCACGCGCATCCTGCCCAAACGTTGGGTCTCCTGGCTGTTCGCCCGCGCCTCACGCTGGATCGGTAGCTCGCCTTCCGGGCTGCCGGAGCGTGCTGCGCCGATGTACGGTATCATGGGCACGCTGCCCAACCGTGGCGACCTGCATAACCTGGTGCTCGATCTGGTGGAGGGTTTCACAGAGCCGGAATAGCGCGTTGGTGGTACAATCCGCCCCATGAAAAAAATCGTTCGCAAGGGGATTCGGGCGTTGCTTTGGCTGGCCTTCGGCGCTGTTTTCGTGCTCTTCCTGTCCCGCCTCTGGGTGAACGCTCGCACCCGGATACAGGTTTACGCGCTGGCGGACGTCCCGGCGAGGCGGGTGGCGATTGTGTTCGGCGCTGGCCTGTGGCGCGATGGGTCGCCCACGCCAGTACTCCGCGACCGGGTGGCGACGGCGGCGGACCTGTACTTCGCCGGCAAGGTGGAAAAGCTGCTGCTCAGCGGCGACAATCGCTTTGTGAACTACAATGAGCCGGAGGCCATGCGCCAGTACGCGCTCAGCCTGGGGGTGCCCGATGAGGTGCTGGTGCTGGATTATGCTGGGCGTCGCACCTACGACACCTGCTACCGGGCGCGAGCGATCTTCAGCGTGAATGAGGCGGTGCTGGTCACGCAGCGGTTTCACCTGCCGCGAGCGTTGTACACCTGCACGGTGTTGGGTGTGCGCGCGGTGGGTGTGCCCGCCGACCGTCGCGTGTATCGCCGTGGTCCGTACCTGTACTGGAATCTGCGTGAAATCCTGGCAACCGCTGCGGCGTTGGTGGATGTGCACCTCACGCACCCCACGCCGGTGCTCGGTCAGCCAGAACCCATTTTCCCTGAGGAGACGCCATGATCAGCCGAGAAGAAGCCCTGGCCATTGTGCGTGAGTACGTGAAGAACGGGAATCTGATCCGCCACATGTTGGCAGTGGAAGCGGCGATGCGCTTCTACGCAGAGAAGTTCGGCGAAGACGCCGATCTGTGGGGGATCACTGGTCTGCTGCACGATTTTGACTGGGAGATACACCCGTCCATGGAGCAGCATCCCCAGGCCGGCGCGCCGATCCTGCGCGAGCGGGGCGTGCCCGAGGTGATCGTGCGCGCGATTTTGAGTCACGCTGATCACACCGGCGTGCCACGAGAAAGCCTGATGGAGCGGGCACTGTACGCCTGCGACGAGATCACCGGCCTGATCACTGCTGTGGCGCTGGTGCGCCCCTCGCGCTCGTTGATGGATCTGAAGGTGAAGTCGGTGAAGAAGAAGTGGAAGGACCGGTCGTTCGCCGCTGGCGCGAACCGTGAGGAAATCGAGCGCGGTGCGGCGGAACTGGGCGTCGAGTTGTGGGAGCACGTGGGCAACGTGATTGAAGCGATGCGTCGCGTGGCGCCAGAGTTGGGTTTGGGGTGAAGGTAACCCCGCCGAGGGTTCCGGCCTCGGCGGGGTTTGTTTTACGGATAGGCTACCAGTTGCACATTGACCAGCCAGTACCCCACTCCGTGCTCATCGCCTGCGTAGCGCAGGGTCGCCTGGATGGTGTCCCCGGCCTTCAGGTTGGAGAGGTCTTCTTTCGTGTGTGCTTCAATGACCTCGTTCGCCGCTGCCGGGATGGGTAATGCGCCCTCCAGTGCGCTGGCTGAGAGTACTTTCAGGCGCACCAGGTGGGTGGCCTGTGAGTGAGTGGGTGGCAAAATCTCCACAATTTGGGCCAACACCTGAGAAGCGGTTTCGCGCAATGGCATGCCGTCCGGCGGTGGCGGAGCGGCTTCGTCGGTCTGCTCCTCGGGTGCAGGGTAGGCTGTTGGGGCCTGAGCGTTGGATTGCTCGTTGCTGCTGGTTAAGGGAATGCGCTGCAATGGCTCTGGCCTGGGGGCGCAGGCATTCAGCCCCAGCCCAAGTAGCAGGATCCCTGAAAGGAATACAAGAATTTTTCTCATGGCGTTCCTCCTTGGTATGGATAGCTGTTGAGGACAAAAACTGCAAACATCTGTGTGGTTATTGACGTAAAGCAACGTGGAGAGGTTCCATAGAAAGCGCGGCTACATACAAGCCGCGCTTTCCAGCGTCTTTCAATATTACAGCACTGGGGCAAAGCTAACGAAACGCTATTGGCAGGAAGATGAAGTGACTGAAGTTAACCGTGCTGGAAATCCGTACCTGCATGGTGCTGCTGCATCCGCTCGTCAGGATCTCCACTTTGACAAGGCTGTTATCGCCGTTGTATAGCTTGCTGCTTGGATTGGTGGTATCGGAAAAGAGGGTGTTATTGCTGCTGCCAGGGAAGGGGTCGCCTGCGTCTCCCCGGTTGTTGGCTTTCTTCAGATCATCTTTCCCATCCGCTTCCATTAACTTGACCAACGGATGGTTTTCATCTGCGTTGGCGGAATTGCTGTAGGTCACGCTCTCATCAATGTGCCAGAGCAATATGCCGCAACCCGGCAGGCTGGCGTCGTAGCCGGTTTGCTGGCGATTCTCGATCAGGAAGTACTCTCCGTTGCCAGACTGCCTGCCAAAGTTCCAGTCCACGTCGTTGGGGTTGTCCCGTACCTGTAGCACGCTGGCGTTGGTTTCCACCTGAGCCAGATTCTCGGTGGCGGGGGACGAGAGTGGTAGGCTGTGGAGGGTAGGGGTGATCCAGCCTTGATAGACCTTACTGAAAGCGTCTGGGTGTGCTGGCGTATCGCCGCTCAGGGTCGTTCTGCCCCACGAGCCGCTGCCCATGACGCTCCAAACCCCCACACCTTCAGAAGAATAGTCCGGATCATACAGATCGGGCCAGTTGAGCAGATGGCCGATCTCGTGTACCATAATGCCGATGGTGGCTATGTGTCCAGGGGGGCTGCTGGCTCTGCAATGCCACTCACCGAATTGCCCATAGCCACCGCCGCCAGAGGCCCCTACATACACACCATCTAGTTGAGGAGCGCTGACGCTCCCATAAAGGCTCCAGCGATGCCCCCAAACGCCCGGCCCACAGGGAGAGCTGCCGTAAGAATATTCGTAGCCAGCGACGATCACCACAATCAAGAGTTCGGTGGATGACAGATAGCCGTCGTTGTCCGTGTCGTAAGCGCTGTAGTTGATGTATGGATCAGCGGCAATTATGGCGTCCTTGGCCAACTGCCGGTTGGCGTCTCCGATGCTGTTTCCGGTGTTGGGATGATTCTGGTTAAGAGTCAGCCAGCCGATCACGCCATCATTCGTGGTGCCGTGAGAGTCGGCTGCTGGTGTGATCTGAAGCTTGCCGTAAGAGACCTCATTGTAGTAGTCTTTGACGCTACCGCTGGTGCCGAACGCTTTGGCAGCCCAGTCGCTGGCATTGCTGCCTACGTGCTTTTGGTCGTTGAACTCGACCAGGATGAACAGGGTGGGCAGAGTGCCCTGCACGCCAGGCCAGGGTGCGCGAGGTATGGAGTTCAACGGTGGGGCGTAGAGCGGTCGCTGGCGTTGTTCCCGCAGATGAGGGGTAAGATTTTTAGGGGCGTCCAGCCCTACGCGCAGTGTAGTGGGGGCCAGGTTCCCCCATCCATCTAAAGTGGCGTACACCCAATAGCCGGTAGCCGGGTCTTGGAGAATGGTATATCCGCTGAGTGTTTCGAACCCGTTGTTCCACTCGTCGCCGTACATGCGGGCAAGGAAGGTAGTGCCATCGGGTTGTTGCAAGGGAAACGGATGTGGGTTGGCTGGTGCTGCCAGCGCTGGGCCAACCGTGGCAAAAAGTAGCGCCCACAGGACAATCAGGGCGAATGCAGTCAATCGGGGAACAGATACACGGGGCATGGTTTTCCTCTTCTTTTCCTGACATTGTTGGTTATATGGCTGTGTGGCTTACAGGCCCTGTTGCCTTTCTGATCTCCTTTAAACAAAGCTTGGTTTTGGAAAGCGTATCGTTCGCTTGGATAGGTGCCGTGGCTGAGAAGGATGATCCCCTGTTTGGATGAAAACGGTGTAGAGTGCTCTTAGTTTACATGAAAGTGTTGGCAAATGCAAGCGTGAAGCAGTAAGTCCACAGGGAGTTCGAAAAGTCGTTCCGAAAGGGTGAAAAGAGGGCGGAGGCCTCCA
>CAYSXA010000162.1:0-6670 GCA_964435005.1 uncultured Anaerolineaceae bacterium
CCCTGGTGGACACGCCCGCCGAGGCCGACCTGGTGGTGGTGAACACCTGCGCGGTGACCCAGAAAGCGGTGGCCGATTCGCGCAAAGTGATCCGCCGTGCCGCGCGCGCCGGCGCCGGCGCCGTGGTCGCCACCGGATGCTGGGTCACCCTGGAACCAGAGCAGGCGGCTGCGCTGCCTGCCGTGGCCGACGTGGTGCCCAACGAGCGAAAAGACCGGCTGGTGAGCGACCTGCTCGGCGTGCCGCTGACAGCCTTCGACCTGGAACCCGTGGTGCGCGAACCGCTACCCGGCGCCCGCCTGCGCACACGCGCCTTCATCAAGGTGCAGGACGGGTGCGACAACCGCTGCACCTTCTGCATCACCACCATCGCGCGCGGGGAAGGGCGCAGTCGCCGCGTGGCGGACGTGATCCGCGATGTGCAGGCCGCGCTCGACGGCGGCGCTCAGGAGATTGTGCTCACCGGCGTGCACCTCGGCTCCTGGGGACAAGACCTGGGCGAAGGCCGTCACCTGCGGCACCTGGTGGAAGCCATCCTGCGCCACACCGACGTGCAACGGCTGCGCCTCTCCTCACTGGAACCGTGGGACCTGGACGAAACCTTCTTCGCGCTGTGGGAAGACCGTCGCCTGTGCCGCCACCTGCACCTGCCACTGCAATCCGGTAGCCGGGCCACGCTGCGGCGCATGGCGCGCAAGACCACGCCGGGAAGCTACGTGGCACTGGTGCAGGCCGCCCGCGCCGCCTGCCCGGAGATTGCCATCACCACGGACATCATCGTGGGCTTCCCCGGCGAAACGGAAGATGAGTTCGCCGAGAGCCTGGCGTTCGTGGAGCGCATCGGCTTTGCCGGCGGGCACGTGTTCACCTACTCCGAACGCCCCGGCACCGCCGCCGCGCGGATGCCGAACCAGGTGCCTCATGCCGTGCGCAAGGAACGCAACGCCCGTATGCGCGCGGTCTTCGAACAAGCTGCCCTGGCCTATCGTCGCCGTTTCCTCGGTCACACCCTGGACGTGCTGTGGGAAAGCGCCACCGGCGTGGGACCACAGGGCTGGCAACTCTCCGGTCTGACGGATAACTACCTGCGTGTGACCGCCATCGCGCCGCAACACCTGTGGAACCGCATCACCCCTGTACACCTGATCGACCTGACCGAGCACGGCGTCCGCGGCGCACTGGTCGCAGCCTGAACACAAGGAGGAACCCCCATGAGCACCGACTGCCTGTTTTGCAAAATCATCGCTGGCGAGATTCCCTCGGACATTGTGTACCGCGACGACCTGGTCACCGCGTTTCGGGACATCAACCCGGTGGCCCCCACCCACGTGCTGATCGTCCCCAACCAACACCTGGCTTCCGTCAACGAAGTACAGCCGGAGCATCGGGACGTCATGGGACACCTCTTCTTGATTGCGCGTCAGGTTGCCGAGCAGGAAGGCATCACCCAGAGCGGCTACCGCCTGATCGTGAACACCGGCCCGGATGCCGGCCAGGTGATCTTTCACCTGCACATGCACCTGATCGGCGGGCACCGGTTACGGATGCAAATGGGGTAGTCCCGTCCCCCCTCCCCAGCCCTCCCCCCTAAGAGGGGAGGGGGCAAGTTGCGAATGCACACCATTCGGGTGAGCCTGTTCCAAAGTCTGCACATCACCACGCCGGACGGCGGGTCGCTGGACGTCGGCTCACTCACCACGCGCTCGCTGCTGGCGTACCTGCTGCTGCACCGCGCCCGTCCGTTAGACCGCCGACGGCTGGCGTTCGTTCTCTGGCCCCGCGCCACGGAGAACGCGGCACGGCGCAACCTGCGCCAGTATCTACACCGCCTGCGGCGCGCGCTGGAACCCATTGATCCCCACGGCACCTTCCTGCTCAGCGACGGCACCACGGTGCAGGTCAACCCCAGCCTGCCACTCTGGGTAGATGTTGAGGTCTTCCGCCACCAGACGCGCCCAGAGGCCACACTGGCCGAACTCCAGGACGCGGTACGCCTGTACACCGGTGACCTGCTGGCCAACATTTACGACGATTGGGTGCAGGAAGAACGCGAAGCGCTCCGCCGCCTGTACCTGCAGGCGCTGGAGCGCCTGACGCGCGGGTTACAGGCACAGCACCGCCTGGACGAAGCACTTGACTACGCGAAAGCATGGGCCACTCAGGAACCGCTTGATGAAGCTGCCCACCGCCAGATCATCGCCCTACTCGCCCTGAGCGGCGACCGCGCCCGCGCCCTGCAACACTACCAGGTTCTTTGCGACCTGCTGGATCGCGAACTGGCCGCCCAACCCGATCCGCAAACACAGGTGCTGATCACCGCTCTGCAGGAAGGCACCTTCTCCGCACAGACGGCGCCCCCCCCCGCTCCACCGAAGGCACCACAACCTGCCAAACCGTTCCCCATGCCCCTCATCGGGCGCGAGCGGGAACTGGCCCGTCTGCGCCAGGCGCGGGAACGCGCCCATCAGGGTCGCGGCGCGTTCCTGTTGATTACAGGCGAAGCGGGCATCGGCAAGACGCGCCTGCTGCAGGAATACCTGCAAGACCTGCCGCCGGAAGCCATCCTGCACAGCGTCGGTCACGAACTCGAAGCCACGGTCCCCTACGCTCTGTTACGGGCGGTGTGCACGGACGCCACAGCGGCTCTCCCTGACCTGCTGTTCACCAACCCACCGCCCTGGCTGCCCCCGCTGGGACAGGTACTGCCCTCGCTCCGGACGCGGCTGGGCTACCCCAATCCGATCGCCTCGCCGGGCGAAGCGCAATTGAACGACGCCTTCACTCAGTTCATCCTGTATCTCACACGCCAGACAGCCAGCCCGCCACTCCACCTGGTGCTGGACGACCTGCACTGGGCGGATTCCCCCACCTGGAACTTCCTGGCCTACCTGGCACGCCATACCATCAGCCAGCCGCTGCTGGTCATCGGCCTGTGCCGCATGGAAGACCTGCCGCCCGAACACCTGCGCCTGGTGCGCACGCTGGAGCGGAACGACCTGGCGCAAATCGTCCCCCTGCCCCGATTGAGCCGCGAGCAAACCGCCGCGCTGGCCTGCCACCTGTTGCCGCGCCGTCTGCAACAACAAACCCTGTTCGACCGCCTGTACCGTGAGACCGAGGGCAACCCCTTCTTCATCGTGGAGATGCTGCACATCGTGCGCGAGACCGGGCACCTGCCCACGCTCTCCATCGAACTGGCCCCCGGACAGGCGCCTGGCCCGCTACCGCGCGGCATCCAGCGGGTGATCGAAGCCCGCCTCGACCGCCTTTCCGACACCAGCCGAGACCTGCTCGCCAGCGCCGCCGCCATCGGCCACGCGTTCACCTTCCCGCTGCTGGAGGAAATCAGTCAGGAACCGCCCGAAACGCTGGTGCAAACGGTGGAAGAATGGCTGCGGCGCGGCCTGGTGCACGAGACCTCGCGTGGGTATGACTTCACCCACGACAAAATCCGCCAGGTCGCCTACGCCGGGTTGAGCCGCGCGCGGCGCCAGGTGGTGCATCGGCGCATCGCCGAGGCGCTGGAGCGCACCATCCCGCCGACCGATGCCGCCACCCTGGCCTATCACTACGCCCGTTCCGACCAGCCTGCCAGAGCGCTGCCTTTCCTGACCGAAGCCGGCGAGCAGGCGCTGCGCGTGCGCTCCTACCGCGAGGCACGCCAGTTCGGCCTGCAGGCGGTCAGCCTGCTGGGCAAGTTCGCCGGGCCGAAGGAGCGCACCGCGCGCGTGGATCTCAACCTGCAACTTGCCCAGGCATACGCCTTCAGCGGCGACCTGCGCCGTGCCCAGCAGATACTGGCCGAGACCGAGCACCTGGCCGCCGGACTGCACGACGAAGCCCGCCTGGGGCGGATTTTCTACCGCTCCTCACAAATTTTCTGGCTGCGCGGCCAGCCGGCCCTGGCCGGCGACTACGCCCGGCGCACGCTGCGCGTGGCCGAAGAGCGCGAGGACGAGCAACTGCTCCAGGCCGCCCTGCGCATGTTGGGGCGCGTGGGCATCGCGCTCTCCGCCTTCGACGACGCCATCGCCTATCTGGTGCGCTACATCAACCTGCCGCACGTGCCGCCCCCGCCGCAACAGCCGATTGTGCTCGGCTACCTGGGCGTGGCCTACGCCCGCGTCGGCTCCTGGCAACGGGCGATCGAGGTCGCCCAACGAGGGGTGGCCCAGGCCGAGGAGTGGGGCGCACCCGATCAGATCGCCTTCAGCCGTATGCAACTCGGCTTCGTGTACGCCGAACTGCGCGAGTGGGAAGCCAGCCTGGAGGCCATCCGCCCGGTGCCCGAACCCCGACCGCCACTCACGCCCGCCGGGTTCATGCTGCTTGGCCTGCGCGGGCGCGCACTGGCCCACCTCGGTCAGCCCGAACAGGGGGTGAAGACGCTCCGGCCCGCCGTGCAATGGGCGGAGGAAAACGACTACCGCGTGTTCCACTACCTGCCGCGGCTGTACCTGGCGGAAAGCCACCTGACTGCCGGAGAACTCGTCGAAGCGAAGCAGCAGGTCACACGCGCGCTGGAGGACGCCCGCCAGGCACAAAACCGCTGGGCGACCGCGGTCGCGCTGCGCGTGCTGGCGGAATGTCTGAGCCGCGAACCGAACCCACCGTGGGCCACCGTGGAGGAACACCTGATCGAGTCCATGCGCACGCTGCGGCACATCCGCGCGCGGCCCGAACTGGCGCGCACCTACCTGGCGCTGCGTCGCCTGTACGACCGCGCCGGACAAATGGCCTGGGCGGTAGACTGTCACTACCGCGCCACCACCATCTTCGAGGAACTGAGTATGACGCGCGAACTGCGCCAGGCCCAGGGTCAGGCCGCTGGCGAGCGCGTCGGCGCGGTGGTCATCCCCGATATGCCCCTCAAAGGGCCGAACCTGCCCCCCCTCCCTCACGAACGACACTGAACCAGCCGGAATCCGCGCCGTTAACGCCCCCGTTAACGCTTTGGTAGCACCGGTTGCGTATCCTGATGGACAAAATCCCCTTCAGGAGCGCCTATGCTGCGTGGATTCCATCATCAACTGAACAGCAGCACCCTGTCCCCTGGCGAACTGCAATTGCAGGTCAAGGGGTTACACCTGACCTTTGGCGGGGTGACCGCGCTGTTCGACATCGACCTGGAGATTTACCAGAGCGAGATTCTGGCGATCATCGGCCCGAACGGCGCGGGGAAGACCAGTCTGCTGAACTGCATCAGCGGGTTGTACAAACCCCAGCGCGGGAGCATCCAGTACTTCAACGGCACGGCGCACGAACTCACGCGCCTGCGTCCCGACCAGATTGCCCGCCTGGGCATCGCCCGCTCCTTCCAGAACATCGAACTCTTCCGCCACATGACCGTGCTCGACAACCTGCTGGCCGGTTGTCACGTGCACATGCACGCCGGCCTGTTCGCCAGCCTGATCTACTGGGGGCGGGCGCAGCGCGAGCACATCCGCTTCCGCCGTTTCGTGGAAGACATCATCGACCTGCTGGAAATCGAAGCCATCCGCTACCAGACGGTGGGTTCACTCTCCTACGGTCTGCAAAAGCGGGTCGAACTGGGGCGCGCGCTGGCGATGCAGCCCAGCATCCTGCTGCTGGACGAGCCGATGGCCGGCATGAACACGGAAGAGAAGGAGGACATGGCGCGCTTCATCCTGGACGTGAACGAGGAGCACGGCATCACCATCGTGCTGATCGAACATGACATGGGCGTGGTGATGGACATCAGCGACCGTGTGGCCGTGCTCAACTTCGGGCGCAAGATCGCCGAAGGCCCACCGGACGAGATCAAGCACAACCCGCAGGTCATCCAGGCCTACCTGGGCGAAGGACAGGAGGGTGTGATGCCCATCGGAGGGCACCATGGGTGAGACCTTCCCCCAACTGCTGATGGAAAAGGCGCGCCAGCACCCGGACAAAGTGGCGCTGCGCGAGCGCAATTACGGCATCTGGCAATCCATCACCTGGCGCGAGTATCTGGAGCACGTGAAGTACTTCGCGCTGGGGCTGGTCAGCCTGGGGCTGCAACCGGAAGAGACGGTCGCCATCATCGGCGACAACCGCCCGGAATGGGTGATCGCAGAGCTGGCCGCACAGTCCGTGGGCGCCAAGTCCATCGGCATCTACCAGGACGCCGTGGTGCGCGAGATGATTTACATCATCTCCCACGCCGACTGCTCCTTCCTGGTGGTGGAAGACCAGGAGCAGGTGGACAAGGTGCTGGAGATGTGGCCGCAATTGAGCGGCGTGCGCAAGGTGATCTACTACGACCCCAAAGGGCTGCGCAACTACACCGAAGACTTCTTAATGTACTTCCCCGAAGTCGAGCGGCTGGGGCGCGAGTTCGAGAAGAAGAACCCCGGCTGGTTCGAGCAGCGGGTGCGCGAGGGCAAGGAGAGCGACATCGCCATCCTGTCCACCACGTCGGGCACCACGGGCAACCCGAAACTCGCCATGCTCACCCACCGCAACCTGCTCAGCATGGGACGTAACCTGATGAAGGTAGACCCGCTGGGGCCGGAGGACGAATTTGTCTCCTTCCTGCCGCTGGCCTGGATTGGCGAGCAGATGATGTCGCTGGCGTGCGGCCTGCAAATCGGCTTCACCATCAACTTCCCCGAAGAGCCGGAGACCGTGCAGCACGACATCCGCGAAATTGGGCCGCAGGTGATGTTCA
>CAYSXA010000163.1:0-6668 GCA_964435005.1 uncultured Anaerolineaceae bacterium
GGCAAAAGTCAACGACCGCAGGTAATCCACCACCGCCCAGCGGTCGTCCACGCTCAGCTGATCCCCAAAGGCGGGCATTTCGCCCTGGCCTTCGGTCACCACGCTGAACAGCGCCTGCGCGGAATGCTGCGCCATGAACGCCTGGTCGGTGAAGTCGGCTGGGGTCGCACTCAGCGAGGTTGCCTGCGGCCCATCGCCCTGACCACCCTCGCCGTGACAGGCGGCGCAGTTCTGTTGATAGACCTGTTCACCACGCGCCAGCGACTCAGCGTCCATGCTCAGGGAGTACACATACGCCAGCACGTCCCAGCGCTGACCGTCAGTCAGGCTGTTGGCGAAGGGCGGCATGAAGCGATCCAGGTTGCCCTGGGTGACGATGCGGAACCAGACGGCGGGCGTGGATTGCCGCGCCACCGTCGGGTCACCGATGGCTGCAGGCGGGTTGGGCAACTGAGCAGCCTGCGGACCGTCGCCCAGGCCGGTATCTCCATGACAGGGAGCGCACTTCTCCGCGTAGATCGCCTGACCCTTCGCCGGGTCGGGCGAGGTGAGCGGGAAGACCGGTTGCGGCGTCGCGGAGGGCGGCGGCGGGGTGTAGTTCGGCGGCGGGGTGATGTCCTCCGCCAGCGAGAAGGAGCAGGCGCTCAACAGCAGCGCCAGCACCACCAGGGTCATCCACAGGAAATGAAAGGATCGAGATGAACTCATGGGAGTGTCCTTAGCTTAAGGGATACGCGAATACAGTGTTGCGGGATGCGGTAATCAGGCAACGGGAGTGCCACAGCGCGGACAGAAGCGGTCGCCGGTGTGCAGCGGCGCGCCGCACTGACCACAAAAACCCGCCGCCTTCTCGCGTTTGCGCGCGCGGCGCGCGGCCAGCAATGCCTCGACCTCATCATCCGGGTCGAGCATGGCCTGTTTTTGCGCCCGACGGGCTTCCAGCGCGGCGGCCAGCCGCTCGGTATCCGTTTGCCCGGTGGGCGTGTCGCCCTCCAGCGCATCCAGTTGACGCAACACATCCGCGCCTCGTTTGAGCAATGCAGCACGTTGCAAGGGGTAATCCTCTTCAGGGATTTTCCCCAACTGGTAATCGAACTCCAGTTCTTCCAGCGCGGTCAGAATGCGGTCGCGCTCGGCCAGCAGGGCCGACCGCTGTTGCTCCGCTTCCGTCACCGCGCGCGAGCGGTGCTCCAGCAGCGGCTGAGCGATGAACACGCCCACCAGCACCGCCAGCGCCAGGATGAGTAACACCGAACCGATGTCCATACGTCATTGCTCCAGGAGGGGGTCAATGTGCCCCAAAATCTCTTCCAGCGAGGTGAAGGGGCCGATCTTGACGTACGCCAGGCGCCCTTCCCGGTCGAGGATGTAGGTCTCCGGCACGCCCTGGATGCGGAAGGACTGCGCCATGCGCGTGCCCAGGTCGGGGCCGTTGGGGTAGGTGATGCCGAACTCGGCCATGTAAGCTTTGGCTTCGGGTTCGGTATCCACGTAATCGACGCCCAGGAAGACCACGTCGCCGCGGCTCTGATAGTGCTCCCAGGCCGCCTGCAGGTCGGCGGCCTCTTCTTTGCAGGTCACGCACCAGGAAGCCCAGAAGTTGAGCACCACCACCTTGCCGCGCAGGTTGTCCCGCGTAAAGGTCTGACCGTCAAAAGAAGTCAGGGTGAAATCGGGGGCCATTTCGCCGGCCTGCACATTGCCCTGTTGGGTGCGGCGCAATTGCCAGCCGACCACGGCGAGCAAGGCGAGCACCATCACCCAGGCGACGGCCTGACCCCAACTGATTTTGCCGGTTGAATTGGTCTCGTTGGTCGAATTGGTTTCGTTGGTCTGGTTGGTCATAGGGTTCCTCACCGCTTACGGAGTTCTTCTTCCAGACGACGGACGTATTCGTCCGTTTCCACCTCTTCAGGGTCCACGGCACCGACCACTTCTTCCACCGGACGCCGCCAGGCCTGGAAGGCACGGAACAACAGATAAGCTCCCGCCAGAATGGCTAATGGCGGCACGAGATAGACCAGCCAGTTCAACCCACGACGTGGCGGTTCCGCCAGCACGCGGTCGCCGTACTGCTGGACGAAGTAATCCTTGATTTGCTGTTCCGTCCAGCCCTGCGCCAGTTGCTGACGAATCAACTCGCGCCACTGTGCACAGGCCTGCGTGCCACATACGTCCAGCGGGATGTTTTCGCACACCGGACAGTACAATTGCTTGGCGATGCGGTTCACATCGTCATCCGAGGGTGTGGGCTGCTGCGCCGACGCGCGAGCAACCACCAGCAACGCCACGGTCAACGCCAACCCCAGCGCCCATCCAATCCAGCGCTTCATGGTTTCCTCCTCACCTCAATCTGCTGCCGCTTCCGCCAGCGCCGAACGACGCCGCGCACGCGAGCGGGAGACCTTCGGTTCCTTATCCGGCCAAGCCGCTACCAGCGTGCCCAGAATGAACACCAGGCCGCCCGTCCACACCCAGTTGACCAGCGGGTTGTGATACACCTTGAAGGTGGCGCTGCCGGAAGAGACCGGCATCCAGTCCACCAGCAGCACGTAGAAGTCGTCCTCCCAGGTGCTGCGCACGCCGGGGATGGTCATCGGCTGGCGGGATTCGATGTAGAAATCGCGGCGCGGATGCAGCTCGGCCACGTACTTCCCATCCTTGTACACGCTGACCACCGCGCGGGCCACATCGCGCCCGTCGGGCGTGGGGAACTCAGCCAGCGATTCGTATACCATGGTGTAGTGACCCAGCGTCAGGCTTTCGCCCTGCGCCAGCGTGCCCTGGGTCTCTGTCTGGAAGACCTCGATACCGATGATGCCGATCGCCATCAGCACCACGCCCAGGTGAATCACATAGCCGCCGTAACGACGTCGGTTGCGCCCGGCCAGTTTCCACAGGGCCAGCGGCAGGCTTTCGCCCTTGCTGCGATGCCGCGCCCAGGCCGCGCGCCAGAATTCATACAGGGTGATGCAGGCGGTCATGGCCGCCAGCCAGAAGCCCAGAATCGCGCCGAAAGAGCGCATCCCGCCCACCAGCAGCGCCACCGGCACCACCAGCGAGACCAGGAACGGCTTCCACAAGGCGCGTCCCAGCGTTTTCACGGTGGAGTGCCCCCAGGCAGAAAGCGGCGCGACGCCCATCAGCAGCAATAGCCCGGCGAATAACGGCGCGGTCGCCCGCTCATAGAACGGCGGCCCCACCGTGACTTTCTGGCCGGTGACCAGCTCCGAAATCAGGGGGAAGATCACACCCCAGAAGCACACCACCGTAATGGAGAGGAAAAGCAGGTTGTTCAGCAGGAAGAGCGCCTCGCGCGAGAGCAGCGAGGTCATCGGCGCTTCCGCCTTCAGGTCGTTCCAGCGGTGGAACAGCAACGAAAGCGAGGTCAGGAACGTCAGGCCGATGAAGCCGAAGAACAGCGGGCCGATGGCGCTCTGGGCGAAGGCGTGCACCGAAGACAACACCCCCGAGCGGGTGAGGAAGGTGCCGAAGATCACCAGCGCGTAGGTCAGGATGATCAACACCATGTTCCAGTGCTTGAGCAGGCCGCGCTTCTCCTGGATCATCACCGAGTGCAGGAACGCCGTGCCGGTCAGCCAGGGCATGAACGCGGCGATTTCGACCGGATCCCAGCCCCAATAGCCGCCCCAGCCGAGCACATCATACGCCCAGCGTCCGCCCATAATCAGGCCCAGCGAGAGGAACAGCCAGGCCCACAACGTCCAGCGGCGGGTGATGCGGATCCAGCGGTCGTCTGTGCGCCCGGTGACCAGCGCTGCGATGGCGAAGGCGTAAGGGATCACGAACGACACAAAGCCCAGGTACAGCAGCGGCGGGTGCACGATCATCCCCGGATGACGCAGCAACGGGTTCAGGCCGCGCCCATCGCGGGCGGTGAACAACACCGCGCCCGCCGGACGGAACATCGCTGGAATCACTTTGCCGCTGGGCAACGCCCACAACCGCGCAAAGGGGTTCTCCACGAACAGCACCAGCCCCATGAAAAAGGCCAGCGTGACCAGCGAGACGAGCACCACCCAGGGCAGGAACTCGCGGTCGCGTTCCCAATCGCGCAGTGTGACCGCCGAGGCAAAGGCGGACATCAGCCACGACCAGAACAGCAACGACCCCGCCTGTCCGCCCCACAGCGCGGTCACCCGCAGGTAGAGCGGCATGGACCGGCTGGTCACCTCGGTGACGTATTGCACCTCAAAGTGATTGGTCACCAGCAACACAATCAGGCTGACAGCAGAGAGCGTCAGCAGGGGGAAAGTCAACAGCATGGCGTTGCGCGCGCTGTCCACCCAGGCCGGGTGGTTCTTCATCGCGCCATACGCCGACGCCACAATGCCGTACAACGACGCCAGAAAGGCGATCAGGATAGCTCCGTATCCCAGAGCAACGAGCATGGTGTTTCTCTCCTAAATGAGGAAAGGGAACGCAGGGACAAAAACGTCCCTGCGTATCTCACTGCGACTGTTGGGGAACGGCCTCTTCGTACCGGGTGGGGCACTTGAGCAGCAACTCATCGGCGTAG
The DNA here is from genome assembly GCA_964435005.1 of uncultured Anaerolineaceae bacterium. Classification (GTDB taxonomy): domain Bacteria; phylum Chloroflexota; class Anaerolineae; order Anaerolineales; family DRMV01; genus CAYSXA01. Next base: position 4,541 of record CAYSXA010000163.1, read on the forward strand.
AACACGCCGTCCGCGCCCAGGTGGCCGGTCATGATCGCCTGCGCCTCGTCACGCAGCAGGTCGGGTTTCGGGCCGTTGTACACCACCTTGACACGCGGGCGCGAGGGATCAACCACCGCATCGTGCAACACCTTGGCCAGCCCGCCCTGCGCCTCAATCTCCTTGTTGTCGCCCGGAATGGCAGCGACTTCAAAGGTCAACGTGAGCGCCTGCGGGTCATATTGAATGGTGTCGCCGACCACGGCGCCCGAAATGCGCAGGTTCCTGTCCACCACCGAAGCACCTTTGCTCTGCAGTTCTTCAATGGTCAGGAAGTACTGCGCACTGGCCTGCGTGGATGTTACAATCAGGTACACCACAGCGGCCAGAATCATCAAACCGCCGATTAAGAATTTCGTGCGGGAACCACCCATGAGAAAACCTCCTGTCTTCGGTCTCTGGTTTCATTATATCGTTCAGAATTTCACATGAGATTAAGGTTCACTTAGAATTACAAAGGGCAAGTAAGATCAGAGACACCCACACTCTCTCCTTCCCTTTTCAGCTATAATGGTTTCACCCCTGCTCTGGAGGAGAACATGCCCCCACATCGCATCAAATTGATCATCAACCCGAACGCCGACATGGGGAACGCCTGGCGGCAGGCCTCTGACTTGCGCCCAGTGGTGGACGCCTTCGGCGGCGCGGATTGGGCAGGCACGGTGTACCCCACCCACGCCGTCGAACTCGCGCGCCAGGCCGCCGAGGAAGGCTACGAACTGGTGATCGCCGTGGGCGGTGACGGCACGGTGCACGAGGTGGTCAACGGCCTGATGCAGGCTCCCGCGGGACGCCGTCCGCGCCTGGGGGTGGTGCCCATGGGTTCGGGCAACGACTTCGCCCACGCGGTGGGCGTGGCGGGAGGTGACCCCGCGAAGGCGCTGCGCCAGGTGCTCGGCGGCCAACCCCGCCGCATCGACATCGGGCGCGTGGAGGACGAACACGGGCGTGTGGAGTTCTTCGACAACACCCTCGGCATCGGCTTCGACGCCATCGTGACCATCCGCTCGCACAAACTCCCTGTGGTGCGCGGGTTCTTGATGTACCTGATCGCGGTGGTGCAGACCATCATGCTGAACCACGTTGCGCCGCGCATGAGCCTGACCTCCGACCAGGAAGCCTGGGAGGAAAAGAAACTGATGCTCGTCGTGTGCAACGGGCCGCGTGAGGGCGGTGGCTTTCTGGTCGCGCCGGAGGCGAAGATCGACGATGGGGTGTTCCACTACGTCAGCATCGACCACGTCTCCCGCCCGATGATGTTCCGCCTGATTCCGGAGGTAATGCGCGGCACGCACGGTCGCTTCGACTGCGTGCGCATGGGGACGTTGCGGAATCTGGAACTGCACAGCGACCGCCCGCTGCACATTCACATGGACGGCGAGATTTTCGCCGGTTTCGGCTCGGACGTGCGGCACCTGAAGATCGACCTGTTGCCGCAAGAACTGGAAGTGCAGGTGTAGTGCCCTCGTTACGCAGCGCCCTGCAGGGGCGCGACCTGGGATTCCTGCGCATCGTGGCGGAACGCTGGGGGGTGGACTTCGATGTGCCCGATGCCCGCGTCGGCCAGGATCGGCTGGCGGACGCGCTCATGGACGCCGACCTGCTGGACGAGGTGCTGGCGGCGCTCCCCGACCCGGCGCGCGACGCGCTGGACGACCTGCTGCGCCACGGGGGGCGGATGCCCTGGCCGCAGTTCGCCCGCCGGTACGGCGAGGTGCGCAGCATGGGGCCAGCCCGCCGCGACCGCGAACGCCCCGACCGAAACCCGACGTCCCCCGCTGAAGTGCTCTGGTACCATGTACTAATCGCGCGCGCGTTCATGGAAGGCACGGAAGGCCCGCAGGAGTTCGCCTACATCCCGGACGAGTTCCTCGCCATCCTGCCCGAACCGTCCGCCGCCCAGGACGCCGCTCCGCTGGGACGTCCGGCGACCGCCGCCGAGCGCGCGCTTCCACTGCCGGTGGACGACCGCGTGCTGGAGCACGCCACCACGCTGCTCGCCGCGCTGCGCATCGGCCTGCCGCTGGCGGAGATTCCCGGCGCGGATTCCTGGCCAATGTCGCCGGGCACACTGCGCGACCTGCTGGCC
>CAYSXA010000164.1:0-6641 GCA_964435005.1 uncultured Anaerolineaceae bacterium
TCCGTTGCGGCGCCTGCCTGAACGTCTGCCCGGTGTACCGCCACGTGGGCGGACACACCTACGGCAGCCCCTACAGCGGCCCGATCGGCGCGGTGATCTCGCCGCTGCTCTTCGGATTGGAGGAATACCCTGCGCTGCCGTTCGCCAGCACGTTATGCGGCGCTTGTCTTGACGTGTGTCCCGCCCGGATCGACCTGCCACGCATGCTGATCGCTCTGCGCGAAGATCTGGCAGAGCAAGGCCATCTGCCGGTCGGCCTGACGCTCGCCGAGCGACTGGCGGCCTGGGCGCTGGAAGACGCCGATCGTCTGGAAAGGATAGGGCATGTGCTGCGGCCCATCGCCGCGCCGTTCAGCGCCCAGGAAGCCGTCCGACTGGGTGCGCGTCGCGTTCCCCCCCCTGCCCGGCACGCCTACCGCGAGCTAACCGACCTTCCCGCCACACCGCCAGCCATCACCGGCACGCCGCCGCCACGCCGGACCCCCCCGGACAGCCCTCCGGCCTCTCACGTAGGAGAGCCGTCTTTGTCCGAACGCTTCATCCAGGCGCTGACGGCAGCCAAAGGGAACGTGGTCGCCGCAGCCTCCAAAGAAGAAGCCTGGAAGGCCGTCGGGCTGCTGCTGAAGGAACTGGAAGCAGAGCGCGTGGTGGTCAACGCAGAACCGCCGTTGCGCACCGAATGGCTGCGTGAGAGGTGGCCCCAGGTGCGCTGGACGGTGGCCGGCGAAGTACCCCCCGCTGACTTCCGCCAGGCCGCCGAGACCGCTGACTTGGGGCTGAGCACCGCGAAGGCCGCCCTGGCACAGACCGGTACGCTCATCCTGTACACCGGCCCGGCACACAGCCGACTGACCACCCTGCTTCCACCGGTGCACATCGCCCTGCTACCCATGGATCGCCTGACGGACGACCTGTTCACCTGGGCACAGACGCTCGACCGCTCCGCGCTCCCCTCGGCGCTGATGATGATCTCCGGCCCGTCCAAAACAGGCGACATCGAGCAAACGCTCTCGCTCGGCGTGCATGGCCCCCACCGATTGATCGTGATTCTGTATCCGGTCACACCGGCTTGATGAATTGTCTATCGTGGTCTGGCGTCTCGACTTCGGCCTCCGCTCGACGCAGAATTTCTTCAACCTGAAAATCGGCGTTCATCGGCAGACAATCCTCCCGATCCCCCAAAGGGGAAGGGGGAATGCAGCAGAGTTCAGGTATCGCCAAAAGTGATGCGCAACTCGCCGTCCGCATCCCACCGATACAGCGCGGCGAAAGGCGGTGCATCGGGCTGCATCGCCAGCACGCGCGGCAGCAGCGTGTGGAGATCATCCACCAGAGGGAATTCTTCCAGGCGGGCGAGAGGCACCCATTCAAGCGTCCCTTCCGCTGAAGCACGCGGTTCGCCGTGGGGGCATTCACCACGGAAGACAAACAGCACCACCCCCGGCGATGAACCGGTATCGATGGTCACCACGCCGCACAGCCGCAGGTCAACCGCCTGTAGCCCGGCTTCTTCCTGTAACTCGCGCTGCGCAGCGCTCAGCACGTCTTCCCCCTGCTCTACGTGCCCGCCGATCCCGTTGTAGCGGTTCGCCCACAAGCGCTTGTCCGGCGCGCCTTTCAGCAGCAGCACGTGCTCACCGCGCGTCAGGAAGATCAAGGTACGCGGCACCAGGGTGTAACGATCGTTTGTGGCCTTTTGTTCTTCTTTACGCATGCGACGATTGTACCATTGGCACAGTTCTCACCCACAAATTCAAGGTTATAGGCTATAATTTTGTCACGTTCCCGTACACTCAGAAGGAGAGGAAAATGAGCGACCTGTACTCGAAAGTAGATTCCGACCTGGATCCGCTCCAGAAACTGCTTGAAAAGATTCCAGGATTCAGCGGCTACATGGAGCGCAAAAAGCGCCGGGACGCGGACAAGCTGCTGCGCCTGACCATCGCCAGCCGCTTCGGGGAACTGTACCAGCGCATCTCCCAACTACAACGCGACTTCATCAGCCAGGGACAAATCCGCTACGTGGACGATCTGGAAGCGGCAGCGATCAAGCTCCGCACCTTCATCGACCTGGTACGCACGGCATCCTACGGCTATTCGAGTTTCTTCGAGGCGGTCAAAGTGGACGAAGACGCGCTGCAACGCATGTATGAATACGACCTGCAAATGCTCAACCTGGTGGAAGAAATCAGTCGGGCCATTGACAACGTGGAAGCCTCGATGGGCAGCGACGGTCTCCCCGCTGCGATCCGCCATCTGGTGGGGCTGGCGCGGCAGAGTGTCGATGTATTCAACCGCCGTGAAGAGATGATCACTTCCGTGGAATAGATCAGGAGGAGGAACCATGGCCCGCGTTTTTGACGTAATCGAATACCCCAACGAGATGCGCGACGAGATCGTGCATCGCTTCCCGGAACAGGGGCCGGGCGATTTCCGCATAGGCTCCCAGGTGATCGTCCGTGAAGCGCAAACCGCGGTCTTCTTCCGCGACGGCAAGGCGCTGGACACCTTCGGCCCTGGCCGTCACACCATCGTGACCGCGAACATCCCATTGCTGGTGAACTACCTGGGCAAGGCGTTCAACGACCGCACGCCGTTCACCGCTGAGGTGTACTTCGTCTCCATGCGCGAGTTCGTGGATCGCAAGTGGGGCACGCCGCAACCGATCGTGATCATGACCCCTAGCATGGGGCTGGGCGTGGCGCTGATCCAGGGCTTCGGCACCTACAGCTTCCAGGTGAGCAACCCGCAGCAGTTCGTCACCCAGGTAGTCGGCACACAGGGCAGCTATCGCATGCGCGAGATCGAAAACCGGCTGCGCATGATGCTGCTCTCCAAGCTGCAAGACCTGCTCACCGAGACCAAAGTACAAACCGTCCCCGAATTGCTCAGCCTAACGGAAGAGCTGGGCGCCGGGGTGCGCGCCAAAGCGCAGGACGATTTCGAGGCGCTGGGGCTGATGCTGAAAAGCTTCTACATCGGCAGCCTGCAACCTGCGGAGAAGTCCATCGAGGAACTGCGCGCGCGCGGCCTGCTCGACCTGGAGACCTACACCCGCCTGCAGGCGGCGGACGCCATGCGCGACGCGGCACAGAACCCCAGCGGCGGCGCCGGCCTGACTGCCGGCATCGGCGCAGGTATGGGGCTGGGCAAAGCGATCGGCGACGCGCTCAGCCAGGCCAGCAGCGGCGGGGCCGCCGCAGGCGGAGCCGCAGCCAGCACGGGCGGCGGCTCGTCACCGCAAGGCGGCGGCATGCCCGAAGTGATGACCCCATCCGAGGCCGCACAGTTCCTCAAAGTGGCCGAAGAAGACGTGATTGCCGCCATCGAGGCCGGCGACCTGAAAGCCCGCAAGATCGGGCGCGCCTACCGCATCAGCAAGAAGGCGCTTGAAGAGTTCTTGAACGGGTAGCCTCCATACTTCAAAACTCAAGGGGCACAGCGCCTTGCTGTGCCCCTGTTTTTTAACTTAGCGCGTCGTTCACCGCCTGGATGAGCGGCTCGCCCATCCGTTTGCGTTTGGCCTGGTCGCGGATGAACTTCTTCAGGTCGTCCACCTTCAAGGTGGGCACTGGCGCATCATCCGCCAGCACGGTGGCGTTCGGCGAGGTAAACACCAACGCCGCGCGGATCTCCGGCGCGTCTTCCCCCAACTTTTGCTTCAGGTATTTCCCCAACACTTGCACTTCGTCCTTGATCTCCAGATCAGGCCGCCCGATCCCTTCCTGGGCAAACACCCTCATGTACGCGAGTAGCAACCCGCCGCCCTTCTGTCGCCAGCGGCCTTTCTCGTACACCATAGTGCCGCGCTGATACTTAGGGATGAACACCCAAACCCCTGCCGGGCCGACGAGCACATGCGAGGCCGGCGTGCTGTAGTGATAGATGGTGTAACTGCGATCCAGACCCTTCAACGCCTTGTTCAGGAGTTCGTCCGGGCGCGGACGCCGCCCCCAGCGATTGGTGAAGTAAATGCCAATCTGGGAAATCGCGTACCCAACCAACAGCGCGGAGAACAGCCACCCCACCCGCTCCGGATAGGTGAACGAGACGTACACACCGGTTGCAGAAACCAGCAGCCCGCCCAACAGACCAAACTGACCGATTTTCGCGTTGCGTTTGATCAACGATTCGTTGGTGACGATGTTCATACGGCTTCCTCACAGGTTCTGAGCACCAGACAGGCGTTTTGCCCGCCCAGGCCAAAGGAATTCGAGAGCACCAGCCGGACGGACGATTCGCGTGCCCGGTTGGGTACGTAATCCAGGTCACAGTCCGGGTCAGGCGTCTCGTAGTTGATCGTCGGCGGGATCACACCATGCGCCATGACAAGCAGGGACGCGATGGCCTCCAGCGCCCCCGAAGCGCCCATCGCGTGCCCGATCATCGACTTCGTCGAACTGATCGGCAAGCGGTAAGCGTAGTCGCCAAAGACCTGTTTGATGGCCCGCGTCTCCACGCGATCGTTTTGTTGCGTGCTCGTGCCATGCGCGTTGATGTACTCCACCTCGCGCGGCACGACGCCGGCGGATCGCAACGCCCCCTGCATGGCACGGATCGCGCCGTTGCCGTCCGGGTCGAGCGCCGCCATGTGAAAGCCGTCGGCAGTGATGGCGTACCCGGCGACCTCGCCGTAAATGTGCGCGCCGCGCGCCAGGGCGTGCTCCAACCGCTCCAGCACCAGCGCCCCTGCGCCCTCCGAGAACACGAACCCCTCACGCCGGGCGTCGAAGGGACGCGAAGCCCGCTCCGGCTGGTCGTTGAACGAGGTTGGAAGCGCGCGCATGGCGGCAAAACCACCAATGGCGAAGTCGGTGATCAACGCCTCGGTGCCGCCCGCAATGACCACGTCGGCGTCGCCCCGGCGGATGATCTCCGCCGCTTCGCCGACGGTCTGCGTGCCGGTGGCACAGGCAGTGGTCAGCGTAGCATTCGGCCCCAGGCACTGGAAGGCCAGCGAAATGACGAACGCCGGCATGTTCGGCAGCCCGGCAGGCACGGTAAACGGGTTCACCCGGCTCAGCCCCTCACGGCGCAGCACGCTCGTGCCCTCAATGAACAAGTCCAGGCCGCCGATGGCCGTGCCAAAGACCACGCCGGCGCGCGTGGGGTCGGACAGCGGCGTGGGTAAACCGGCATCCTGCACCGCCTCGCGCGCAGCGGCAAGGGCAATCTGCGTCACGCGCGGGAAGCGGCGCGCTTCCTTGCGATCCATGAACTGGAGCGGGTCGAAGTCCGGGATTTCCCCGGCCACCTGACATGGGAGATGCGAGGCGTCGAACTGCGTAATGCGACGCACGCCCGACCGACCGGCGACCAACCCGTCCCAAAACCGCTCCACCCCGCTGCCTAAGGGCGTGACCGCCCCCAGACCAGTGACTACCACGCGGGGACGCGTCATGTTGCCCTCTTCCGGGTAAGGCGCTGCTGAATCTCGTCGCGCAGTCGATCCAGCAGGCCGACCTCGACCGCCTGTCGTGCGGTGCGAATCCCGCTCACCACGGCGCGCGCATCCGAGCGCCCATGCCCGACGAACACCAGTCCATCGATGCCCAGCAGCGGCGCTGCACCGACTTCCGCCGGATCGAGCATCCGCTTCAGGGTCTCAAAGGCCGGCTTCGCCAGCAGCGCACCGATTTTGGTGCGAAAGCTGCTCATCAGCGCATCTTTGAGCACATCGGTGAGCAGCTTGGCGACCGCCTCGCTCGATTTGAGCAGTACGTTGCCGGTAAAACCATCCATCACCACCACATCCACCTGCCCACCGAACAGTTCTTTGCCTTCCACATTGCCGATAAAGTTCAGACCGGCGTCTTCCAGCAGCGGGTAAGTCTCCTTGATCAGTTCGTTGCCCTTGCCGGCTTCCTCACCGTTGGACAGCAACCCCACGCGTGGACGATGCACGCCAAGCACCCGTTCGGCATACGTCGCCCCCATCACGGCAAACTGCACCAGATACTCCGGCTTGCAATCCGCGTTCGCGCCGATGTCGAGCACCACACAGTGCCCGCCCTTCACCGGAAATAAGGTGGTCAACGCCGGGCGTTTCACGCCCCGGATGCGCCCCAGGCGGAAAAGCGCGTTGGCCATCGCGCCACCGGTGTTCCCTGCGGTCACAAACGCATCCGCCTCACCCGACTTGACCAGCTCCATGCCCACCGCCATCGAGTTTTGCGCCTTGCGCCGCGCGCTGATCGAAGGCTTATCCGTCATCTCCAGCACTTCTGGCGCGTGGACGATTCGCACGCGGTCGGGCACGCTGCCGGCGATCGCTCGCAGGCGCTCGGCGAGCAGGTCTTCTGGGCCGGTGAGGATCAGGTCAAGGTCTGACCAGCGTCGCACGGCTTCTACCGCCGCCTGCAACTCTGGCTCCGGGTGGGCATCGCTGCCCATCGCATCCAGCACGATTCGCATCTTGTCTCCTTCTCCCAAAGTTTTCACGAAGTATAACACGTTGGTCGGATTGGTCGGATTGGTCGAATTGGTCGGGAACCCCGCTGACCAATCAGACCAACAGACCAACAGACCAATCAGACCAATAGACCAATAGACCAATAGACCAATAGACCAATAGACCAATAGACCAATAGACCAATCAGACTAACAAACCAATCAGACTAACAGGTGGTATAATCGCCTTT
>CAYSXA010000165.1:0-6591 GCA_964435005.1 uncultured Anaerolineaceae bacterium
TGCTGCATGACTGTTGAAGCCTTTGCAATCCAGGCAAGTTGTGCTAAACTTGGGTCACGAGCCACGCTGCGGCGTGGCTTGCTTTCCGCTCCCGGTCAGCGACGCGCCGGGGGTAATCCCGAGGAAAGGAGGTACCTTCCATGCGCAAATATGAGCTCGCCTTGATCGTGGATCCAAACCTGGACGAGCAGGCCTTCCAGGCGACGGTCGATAAGATCCAGGGCTGGATCACCGGGGCCGGCGGCGTGGTGGAGAAGGTCGATGTGTGGGGCAAACGCACCCTGGCCTATCCCATCCGCAAGCAGCGCGAGGGGCAGTATGTGTTCCTCAAGACGCAAATGGATGGCGCATTCTGTGCCCAGCTGGAACGCAACCTGCGCCTGACCGAGCCGGTGATGCGTTATCTGTTGGTCCGCGAAGACGACTGAGTGAATTGACTGGATCGGACTTAGAGAAGGATTGGTCATGCGTCGAGGGTTGAATAAGGTGATGATTATCGGCCGGCTGGGGCGGGACCCGGAGATGCGGTACACTGCTTCTGGCCGTGCGGTGACGACATTCAGCGTGGCGACCAGCCGCACCTGGACCACGGCTTCCGGAGAGCGTCGCACGGAGACGGAGTGGTTCAACGTGGTGGCCTGGGGCAAGCTGGCTGAGGTGTGCAAGAATTACCTGTCCAAAGGGCAGGAGGTGTACATCGAGGGACGATTGCAGACCCGTCGCTGGGAAGACAACGAAGGCGGGAAGCACGTCTCTACCGAGATCGTGGCCAACGAGATGATCATGCTGGGCGATCGTCGTCATCGAGCGTCTGGAGACGGGCACAACGAAACCGCCGACGAACCAACGGTCGCCGATGTGGAGGAAGAATTTCCCTTCTAAATCCCATCATGAACTAAGGAGTATGAACCGTGGCACGTTATTACGCTCGTCCACGCGTTTGCCAGTTTTGTGCGGATAAGTCCCTGAAAATCGATTACAAGGCGGTGGATGTCTTGCGCCGTTTTGTGACCGAGGAGGGCAAGATCCGCCCCCGACGGCAGACGGGCACCTGCGCCAAACATCAACGACAACTGGCGAGGGCGATCAAGAACGCCCGCCACATGGCGCTGCTGCCCTTCGTCGGTGAAGTACTGCGCTGACGCTTGGCAATATAGAATTCGCAGGGCATAGGGTTGCATTCGCGCCCTATGCCCTTTGCACGTCAGAGGAGAAGTTATGCCCCCTACGGAAAAATTCTCGAACAAAAAGCACCTGGCTCGCGCGGAGCGCGAACGCCGTCAACGGCGTCTGATCGTGGGCGGGGCGATTTTTGTCTTCCTGGCCGTGGTGTTGGTGATCGCGTACGGCGTCTTTGAGCAGCGCGTGCTACAGCCGCGCCGACCGGTGGCGCGCGTCGGGGATCAGGTGATCACCGTGCGGCAGTTCCAGGCACGCGTGCGCTACACTCGCCGCCAGTTGATCTACAACTACCTGTCCACGCAGCAGACCATGCAGTTCTTCGGCGCTGACCCCCAGGTGCAATCGTACTTCCTGAGCCAGTTGAACCTGATCAAAGTGCAGCTGGATGATCCGCAAACGCTCGGCGCGGATGTGTTGAACTCGATGATCGACGAACTGATCATCAAGCAAGAGGCGCAGGCGCGCGGGATCACGGTGACCGACGAAGAGATCGACCGGGCTATTCAGGAGGCTTTCGGTTACACGCCGGAGGGCGTGCCGACGTCCACGCCGTTCCCCACGCCGATGCCGACGTCCACGCTCTCGCCGCTGCAGCTGTCGCTGGTTTCGCCGACACCTACCCAGACTGAAGCGCCGACGGCGACGCCCGATCCGAACGTCACCCCCACGGCCACACCGACCGAAGGGCCGACGCCGACAGCAGCGCCGCTGCCTACTGCCACGCCTTACACGCTGGAAGCGTTCCAGTCGGATTACCAGAAGGTGCTGGATGATTTCCAGACGAATTTCGGCATCACCGAAGCGGATATCCGTGCGATCTTTGAGGCACAACTGTATCAGGAGAAGTTGATGGATGCGCTGACCGCGGACCTGCCTCACTCGCGTGAGATGGTCTGGGCGCGGCACATCCTGGTGAAAGACAAGGCGACTGCCGAAGAGGTGTTACAGCGCCTGCAGGCCGGCGAGGACTGGACGGCGCTGGCGGCGGAGTATTCGATTGATACCTCGAACAAAGACCGCGGTGGTGATCTGGGCTGGTTCCCTGCCGGGACGATGGTGCCGGAGTTTGAGAAGGTGGCCTTCAACCTGAAGGTGGGTGAGATCAGCGAACCGGTCATGACCCAGTTCGGTGTGCACATCATTCAGGTGTTGGGCCACGAGGAGCGTCCGCTTTCACTGACCGAGTACGAGAACTGGCGCCAGGAGAAGTTCCAGTCCTGGCTGTCTCAGGCGCGTGCGCAGACTAATATCGAACGGTTCGATATCTGGACGGAGTTCGTCCCGCTCGATCCAACCCTGCCTGCACAGTAAACGGCAGCATGTGCTGAACAAAATTTGGGGTAACCCCAATAAGTGGCAGACCTCCGGACGCTGAGGAAGGGAAACAGCCAGACCGGAGGTCTGTCGTGGTTTAAAGGAGGGGCGGGGCCGCACGACTTCTCTGGAGCAGACCGATCAGGCAGAGCGGTGTGAAGAGAGCTTCATCCCAATGACTTCCCGGGCTGCTTTGCCATAGAAATGGCGAGCGGAGCCGACCCGTGTCGACTCCGCGCCACGTACGCTGCATTTATCTGGGGGCTATACCATCTTCTCGCGGATGCTGGCGCTGATGAAGTCCAGCGCGGCCACAGTGATGGTGATCAGCCACACGGCGATGCCCGCCTGTTCGTACTGGAATTGACGGATCCACTGGATGAGCAGGAAGCCGATCCCGCCGCCGCCCACCAGACCGATCACGGTGGACATGCGGACGTTGATGTCCCAGCGGTACAGGGTGAAGGCGGTGAAGGGGGGGAGCACCTGCGGCACGACCGCGTAGACGATGGTCTGCAGGCGGTTGGCGCCGGTGGCCTGTAGTGCCTCGATCGGGCCAGGGTTGATGCTTTCAATGGCTTCGGAGTACAGTTTGCCCAGTGCAGCCACGGAGTGGATGGTCAGCGCGATGAAGCCTGCGAATGGGCCAGGGCCAATCCAGATGATGCCCATGATCGCCCAGATCAGCGGCTCGATGGAGCGGACGATGTTCAGCGTCAGGCGGACCACGGTGTACAGGATGCGTCCGATAGGCACGCGATCTTCGCCGCCCATGCGCAGTGCTGTCCAGCCCAGGATGAGTGCCAGCGCAACCGCGCCGATCATGCCCATACGGGGGGCTGCCTGGGCGGCAGCTCCGTTATCGCGGGCGATGCCCAGGATGCCATAAGCGTATCCCAGTCCCAACAGGTAGCCCAGCGCTCCGCCGATCACCAGGAAGCCCAGCACGCTGAGCGAACGCCCGACAGCGGTCGGCAGGCGGCGCGCCACCTCGTCCAGCAGGCGGGCCAGCAGGCGGAAGGCCAGTACGGCCAGTCCCAGGATGAACACCAGGTGCACCAGCGCTGTGGTCACTGGTGCCTGTTCCAGGCCGCCCAGCGCGTTGGAGATCAGACCGGCGAGCACCTTGCCCAGCCAGGCGCCCAGCGCAAGGCCGATCACTCCGCCCACGAAGCCCTGTGTGGAGGTATGGATGGGGTGCATCAGGTTGCGCGCGGCGAGGAAGGAGAGCGGAATGCTGAGCACGATGCCTGCGAAGGTCGCCATCAGGCCCATCATGATGGTCTCCAGCATGCCTTGCAGCGCCAGGATCATCTCACGGCTGAGCTTGCCGGTGAACTGCGCGGCGCCGCGCTGGAAGACGTGCAACGTGTGGATTTGGACGCCTTCGGCGACTTCCGGGATCACCACGTCGGGGATGTATAACTGGGTCTCGAAGGTACCGTCCTCGGCCACCATGATATCGGTGTCGCCCACGCCGCGTGGGGTGAAGGCGTTTCCGATTGGGTTTTCCCACTGGATGCGTGCTGTCTGGCCGGGGTTGAACCCGCCGCCGCGGATGGTCAGCAGGGTGCCCAGCGTCAGTTTGCCTTTATTGTCGCGCAAGCTGACCTCGCCGCAGGTGGGCGTGACTACGATCCACGGCCCTTCGCTGCTCGGCTGGTTGACCGGCGGTGCAGCGGCCTCGTCAATGCAGGGTGCCTCGATCTTGGCAGTTGCGCGCAACTCGCTGGCTTCATAGTCGAACGCCGCGCGCCAGGGCCACACGATCTTGCTCAATACAATTTGCGTGTCTTTGTATTCGCGGATTGCCTTCGGCAGGTCGATCTGGGTCGCGCGCGTGCCGATCGCCAGGATCCCCACGATGACCAGCAGGATGAACGGCGTGGCGGAGGGGAGATCTGCGCCGCGTCGGATCTGCGCCGCGTCGGCGATGTTCCATAACCAGATCGCGGTCACGGTTGCCGCGCCAAACAGGCTGGTGAAGGCGTAGATCATGCGCGTCTGGTCGGCGGGCACAGCCATGTCCATCAATCCCCCGGCGGCCAGGCCGAAGAAGAGCAGGGCGATCGTCACGAGCACGGCGGGTGCGATAGACTGCAGGAAGCCTGTTTTGAGCACGTAGCGGCGCAGAATGACGAACAGCGCGAACACGAAGATCCACAGCGCTGCCGTCTCCGCCATGAACTGGAGGAAGACGCGGAAGCTGAAACCGTAATCCGGAAAGCGTGGGCGCTGGGCAGCGGTAAACACCGTCAACCCACCGATGGTGATCACGCTAAACAGTACCATCAGCCCACGGAAGAACGCACCGCCTACGGCCTGCCCCAGTCCGGGGATGAACAGCGAAAGCACACCTTGCCACGTTCGGGGTTTACCGTTTTCGGCCACCATGCACCTCAACCACCGACGGAGAGGCGCTGCGCCTCTTCGCCGTAAATCTGCTTGAATTTTTCATCCGTGATCGCGCGGATGTCCTCGCGCGTCCCTTCGTACACCAGGCGTCCGTCGCGCAGCCCGATCACTTTGGTCGCGTAGCGCTGTACCAGATCGAGGAAGTGCAGGCTGCACAGCACAGTGATGTTCTCTTCCTTGTTCAGCTTCTCCAGGTAGCCCAGGATGGAGTGGGCCAGCACCGGATCCAGACTGGCGACCGGCTCGTCTGCTAAGATCATCTTGGGCTGCTGCATCAGGGCGCGGGCGATGCCCACGCGTTGTTTCTGACCGCCGCTCAGCGCGTCGGCACGGTTGTTGGCCTTGTCGGCGATGCCCACGCGCTCCAGCGCTTCCATGGCCAGCGCCTTATCCCGCTCCGGGAAGTAGTTCACCAGGCTCCACCAGGGGCTGACGTAGCCGCAGCGCCCGGTGAGCACGTTGGTCAGCACACTGGAGCGATCCACCAGGTTGAAGTGCTGGAAGATCATGCCGATCTCGCGGCGGATACGGCGCATTTCTGCCTCGGAAGCCTGGGTGATGTCCACCCCGTTCCACAAGATGCGGCCTTCGGTCGGTTCGATCAGGCGGTTGATGCACCGCAACAAGGTGGATTTGCCCGATCCGCTCAGGCCGATGATCACCAGGAACTCGCCGTCTTTCACGGTGAAGCTGACATCCCGTAGCGCGACGGTTCCGTCTTCGTACACTTTGGTCAGGTGTTCGACTTGTAGCATCGCGTCTCCATTCTCGCAACAGAAGGATTTTCGACAGTCATCCGTGAATGGCTGACGAAAATCCTCCTTGCTCAAAAAAAGAGAAGGGTGCGGGAAGGAACTTCCTTCCCGCACCCGGTGGGGTCAGATTATTTGCCCAATTCGTCGATGGTCACACCGGCGGCTTCAAGCTGCTGGCGGAAGCCATCATAGAACGTGTCGTCCACCGCTTCCAGACCCTGCCAGGAGAACAGGCCCTTCAGCATTTCCTTGCCCTGATCGCTGTCGTTCAGGCTGAGCAGCGCCTGGACGATCTTGTCGCGCAACTCGGCGGGGAAGTCCGGGCGGAAGGAGATGTTGTCGTTGGGGATGGGGGCCGAGGTGGCGATCACCACGACCTTTTCCTTCACGTTCGGGAAGTCCTTCTCGACCAGCACGCGCGCGTCCTGGAAGGTGGCGCCCGCATCGCAGTCGCCGTTGTACACCGCGATCACCACGGCGTCGTGGCCGCCGGTGTCCACGATTTCCTTCAGGTCCTTTTCGGGGTCAATGCCCGCGGCCAGCATGGACAGCTGCGGGATCACCCAGCCGGAGGTGGATTCGGGGTCAGGGCGGCAGAAGGTCTTGCCCGCCAGGTCTTCCACCTTGGTGATGCCGGAGTCAGCTTGGGTGATGATCTGGCCGGCGTAGGAGGTGGAACCGTAGCGCACGGAGGCGATCGCCACGTCAGCGCAGCCGCGCTCATGCGCGCGCACGTAGCCGAAGGTGTTCAGCGCGGCCATGTGCGCCTCACCGGAGCACATCGCTTCCTGCTGGGCGGTGTAGTCGGTCGGGATGATCGGTTTGATCACAATGCCTGTCTTCTCTTCCACATACTGGGCGATCGGCTCAGAATAGTGTATCATTTCTTCTGTAAAAACAGTGAGCCAGGTGGTATCCTTGAGAG
>CAYSXA010000166.1:0-6572 GCA_964435005.1 uncultured Anaerolineaceae bacterium
AAACAAGCGTGGAACGCGGATGACGCAGATGCGACGGATTCCCACAGCATGATTTGGATTTCGTTCCGCAGGAATCCACTCGACCCGCAAAATCCGCGTTCGACGCCCGCACCGGCCAAGCAACTACCTGCGGAGCACACTGAGATCGGGGAGGCCGCCGAATTGCCAAAACGCAAGAAATGCAGCATAATACATACACCACGGAAACTTTCCCGGCAAATGTGGAGAGCATTATGAGCGAATACACCACCATCCTGACCGAAGTACACGGCAAAGTGGGGTTGATCCGTTTAAACCGCCCCAAGGCGCTGAACGCGTTGAACAAAACGCTGCTCAGTGAACTGATGACCGCGCTGGAAACGTTCGACGCCGACCCCAACATCGGCGCCATGGTGATCACCGGCAACGAGAAGGCTTTTGCCGCCGGCGCTGACATTAAGGAAATGTCCACCGCTTCTGCTGTGGACATGCTGAATGACACCTTCATCGAAACCTTCGACCGCATCCGCAAGATTACCAAGCCAGTGATTGCAGCGGTGTCGGGCTGGTGTCTGGGCGGCGGCAACGAACTGGCGATGTCGTGCGACATGATCGTGGCCTCCGAGAGCGCGGTCTTCGGCCAGCCGGAAATCAACCTGGGCATCATCCCCGGCGCGGGCGGCACACAACGGCTGACGCACGCGGTCGGCAAAGCGCTGGCAATGGAGATCATCCTGAACGACCGCCGGCTGAGCGCCGAAGAGGCGCTGCGCTACGGCCTGGTCAACCGCGTGGTGCCGGTGGAGCGCTATCTGGACGAAACGCTGGAACTGGCCGCGCAGATCGCCGCACGCGCGCCGCTGGCGGTACGCATGGCGAAGGAAGCGATCAACCAGGCGTTCGAGGTTTCGCTGACCGATGGCTTGCAGGACGAGCGCCGCGCGTTCTATTTCCTGTTCGCCACCGAGGATCAGAAAGAGGGCATGCAGGCGTTCATCGAGAAACGCAAGCCGGAATGGCGTGGGCGCTGAGGCAAGGAGATGAGAGGGGAAAAGGAAGTTCGCTACCACGACCTGGTGGATGGCCTGCGCGCGCTGGGCGTGCCGGCAGGTCGTCCGGTCATCGCCCACGCCTCGCTCTCGGCGTTCGGGCAGGTTCGGGGCGGCGCGGCAGCGGTGGTCGGCGCGCTGCTGGCCGTCTTCGACGGCGTGATCATGCCCACCTTCACCTACAAAACCATGCTGACCCCCGAAGTCGGGCCGCCAAACAACGGCATTGCCTACGGCAGCGGCCACGACCAGAACCGCATGGCCGAATTCTACACACCGGATATGCCCGCTGATCCGTCGATGGGCGTGGTGGCGGAGACACTGCGGAAGCACCGCAACGCAAAGCGCTCGCTGCACCCGATCCTCTCCTTCAGTGGCGTGGGCGCGGACAAGGCGCTGAAGACACAAACATTGGATGAGCCGCTGGCACCGATCGGGGCGCTCACCGAGCACGAAGGCTGGGTGTTACTGCTCGGCGTGGATCACACCGTGAACACCAGCATCCACTACGGCGAGCTCCTGGCTGGACGGAAGCAATTCATCCGCTGGGCGCTCACGCCGATCGGCGTGGTGGAATGCCCTGGCTTTCCTGGTTGCTCTCAGGGATTTCAGGCGCTCGCGCCGCATCTGGAAGACCTTACGCGACGGGTGGTCATCGGCGCAGCCACGGTGCAGGCTATTCTCTTGCCCGCCATGATCGAGCGCGTGCAGGCGCTGCTCCGTCGTGACCCGCTGGCGCTGCTGTGCGACCGCGCGGATTGCGCGCGGTGCGAGGCCGTGCGCGCGGCGGTCGCGGCGGCGTAGGCAGGCGGCTACTCCACCAGAACCATGCGACCATCCGTGCCGGGGCGGTAGTCCATCCCCCCCTGCGGCACGTGGGAGTCAATCACCAGTTGCCCCGCATCCATCGCTTCCCAGATCACCTGGAAAGGCGCTTTGCCGGGCGTCCACTTCTCCACAATCACCACCCCATGACCGGGTAACACGGTGAAAACGAGCCGCCGCGGGTCGTCCGGCTTTCGCAACGCCTCGGCGCGGGCAAAGGCGGCGCAGATGCCCCGCGCCTGGGCTTCTGTGGCGCAGGAGACCGGGTAGTGGTAATACGGCGGGTCGAGGGGGACGAACTCCACCAGCGCCGGGTCAAAGGCGCGCACGCCGCGATGCCCGTGCAGTTTGGAGCGTGCCACCGGCACGTCCACGCCGTCCCAGCGGATGCGCGGCAGGGAGACATCCATGCCGAACAACTCCACCGCTTCCGATGAAGGCGGGTCGTTCCGCAGTCCTTCCACCGGACGCACCACCGCGCCCTGACCATCCGGACGCACGCCGACGATGACCGCCAGGTCATCGTCCGAGATGGCATCTTTGGCGACCGGACGCGCGCTCCCGGTGACCGTGGCGACCAGGCCGGGCAGACGCGGTTCCCAGGTGGCGAAACACCCCTCGCTATACTGGCTGCTGATGCTGGCTTCCACGGCGGGTACGGCGACCAGGTCGGAGATGCGCACCATCGGGGTGAAGAAGCGCCGCCGCCCCAGTTCCAGCGCCGCGCGGCGCATGGCGTCCGGGGTGGTGAAGGTACGCCACGTCACCGCCGGGATGGGGTCGTCCAGCACGCGATGCCAGGTGACCTCGTGCGTGCTGGCCGCGGTGACCATGCGCAGCGCGATGTCGGTGTAGCCCACAGCCTCATCGTCCAGCGAGATGCGCGGGTGTGCCCCGACCAGGTCGAACAGATACGCCTCCTGCGGGCGGGCTTCCCCCACCAGCAGCAGCACCCGGATGCTCTTTGCCTGCGCCTGTACCACCCGCTCCAGCGCGAGCAGCGGGCCGCCGCGCCGTCCCTGCTCCACCAGCGTTTGCCAGGCGCGCCTGGAGAGGCCGGGGTAGACGAAGTCCGCCGGGTTGGGCGGCTCTTGCCGCAGCGCGGTCTCCAGGCGGTCGAGTTCCGCCTGCAGGCGCTGCGGGCTGACCGGCACCATCGTCCAGACCAACGGGGTGGTTTGCATGTGGAACCGTCGCCGCGCGGTGAAGAGCAGCGCACGGCGCCAGTTCAGCGGTTCGCCGAAAGGCGCAGCGGTAATCACCACATCAGTGCGCGCTCCTGGCGCGTCCAGCACACGGTGCCCCAACGCACGAAATGCCCGCTGCAACCCTTCCACCGCGGTGGAAGGGTACAAAGGGGGCACAAACGCGACCTCCAGGGTTTTCAGCCAGGGATGCACGGGGATCGCAGTCAGCGTGACGGCCATGCTTCACTCCTCCGTCGCCCTCGAACGTGGGCGGCCTTCCAGGTGGAAGAACCGTACGGCCCAATCCGCCAGACGTGGTGAGAGCATCTGAAAGGCGACCAGCAGATACGCCTGGTAGGGAACGATGACTTCCGCCTGTCGGCGGCGGATGGCCTTCAAGATGGCTCGTGCCACGGTCTCTGGCGGAATTTTCGCCGAAATCCATGGCACGTCCAGGTCGGCGATCATCGGCGTGTCCACCCTTCCCGGAAAGACGATGCTCACGTCCACGCCCGTGCCGTGGAGTTCTTGACGCAGCACGTCGCCGAAGCCGCTCAGCGCGTACTTCGCCGCCACGTAGGGCGCGTCGGGTGGGATGCCTTTCTTCGCGTCCATGGAAGTCACCAACACGATGTGCCCATGACGCTGTGCCAGCAGGTGCGGTAGCACCTCCAGCACAAGGTACACGCTCCCGTAAAAGTTCACCGCCATGGATTGTTCCAGCAGGTCAGGCGTCAGGTCGCGGATGGGGCTGCGGTAGTAGGCACCCGCGTTGGCGATCAGGATGTCCAGCCGCCCGAAGTGCGCCAGCGTGCGTTGCACGGCCTGTTGCACGGCCTGACGGTCGGTCACGTCGGCGGGGACGGCCAGGGCGCGCTCGCCGATCTCCTCAGCCAGAGCGTGCAGAACGTCCGCGCGGCGGGCGACCAGCGCCACATGCACCCCAGCACGCGCCAGTGCGAGTGCGGTCGCGCGTCCAATGCCGCTCGACGCGCCGGTGATCAGCGCGACTCTGTCCTTCAAACTATACATCCAGCCCTCCATGGAGAGGATGCTTTTATTTTAGCATTGCACTCGACATTTGAAGTGGGGTGAACGACAAACCGAACATTTCCTTTTCAGGGGGTAAGGTATAATCCTTATTGTGTGCTGTTTCCATTTGAGGTTGTCCTGCAAGGAGGACATTTTATGAATATCGCAGTGTTAATCAAGAGCCTGTCTAGCCTGACCTGGTTACTGGCGATCGGTGTGATCATCCTGGTCGTGGTACGGGCCTCGCGCGGGCGTCCGATGAAGAAGGCCGGCGTGGTAGTTTTTGTGACCGTGGCGCTGGCCTTAGTGGTCACCACGATCAGCGCCGGGCTGGTATTCCTCCAGCCGGAAGAGCGCGGCGTGGTGATCTCCGCCTTCTCGCCAACCGGGATGCGCGACACCGTGCTGCAACCCGGCCTGCGCTGGGTGATTCCCTACGCTGAGCACGTGATCACCTACTCGATCTCACGCCAGACGTACACCATGTCCAGCCGCATGGCCGAAGGGCAGGTGCAGGGAGACGACTCGGTCTCTGCGCGCACGGCGGACGGCCAGGAAATCTTCATGGACGCATCAGTGATCTTCGCCATTGATCCAAGCAAAGTGCTCAAAGTACATATCGACTGGCAAAATCGCTATGCGGATGACCTGGTGCGCCCGCTGGCGCGCGGCATCATCCGCGACGCCGTCTCGCAATACCGGGTTGAGGAAGTGGTCAGTTCCAAACGCTTTGAACTGGTGCAGCGCATCGAAAACGAATTGCGCACCAAACTGGAGGAGAACGGTCTGATACTGGAGGACTTCGTGCTGCGGAACATCTCCTTCACCGAAGAATACGCCGCTTCGGTAGAGCAGAAGCAAATCGCCGAGCAGTTGGCGCAGCAGGCGAAGTTTATCGTAGAACAGAAGAAGCAGGAAGCCGAACAGGCGCGCCAGGTGGCGCAGGGGCAGGCGGACTCGGTGGTGATCAAAGCTAAGGGCGAGGCCGAAGCGCGGCTGATCCAGGCCGAAGCGGAGGCCAAGGCGCTGCAATTAATCGCCGACGTATTGCGCCAGAACCCCGACCTGCTCACCTACGAATACATCCAGAAACTCGCGCCGGGCATCCAGGTGATGCTCGTGCCGAACGACAACCCCTTCCTGTTGCCGTTGCCCGCGATGGAAGGCACAACGACCACACCAATGCCCACGCCCGTGCCGACCCCAACGCCAACGACGCCGTAATCCGCACACCGCATATCGCGTACCTCATCCCCCCCATGCCCCGTACCACAATACCGGGGCATGGGGGACAGACTGCAAGATACAGGATACAGAGTACAACATGCCCGCCAACCCACCTTCTGGCAAGCAGATTCGCCTGACCAGCCTCTCCACCTGCGCCGGTTGAGCGTCCAAGCTGAGCGCAGAAGCGCTGGCGCAGGTGCTGCGCCCCTTACAGACGCTGTTCAACCCGCAGGACTACCCCGACCTGCTCGTGGGGCTGGGGCAGCCGGACGACGCCGCCATCTGGCGGCTGGACGATTCGCGCGCCCTGGTGGTGACCACCGACTTCTTCACGCCGGTGGTGGACGACCCCTACGACTACGGGGCAATCGCCGCTGCGAACAGCCTGTCCGACGTGTACGCCATGGGCGGACAGCCTTTTCTGGCGTTGAACGTGGCAGCCTTCCCGCCCGATTTGCCGCCGGCGGTGATGACCGAGATTCTGCGCGGCGGCGCGGAGAAGGCGCGCGAGGCGGGCGTCGCCCTGGCCGGCGGGCACACCATCCAGGATAAAGAGCCGAAGTACGGTCTGATCGTGCTCGGCTTTGTGCACCCGGAGCGGATGTTTACCAAAGCGGGCGCACGTCCCGGCGATGTACTGGTGCTCTCCAAGCCGTTGGGGTTCGGCTGTACCACCACCGCGCTCAAACGCGGTCTGGCGCAAGAGGCGGACGTAGCCGAGGCCGTGGCCTGGATGTCCCGCCTGAACCGCGCGACGGCGGAACTGGCGCAGGCTGTCGGCGTGCGCGGCGCGACCGACGTCACCGGCTTTGGGCTGCTGGGCCATGCCTGGGAGATGGCAGAGGCTTCCCGTGTGCAGTTGGTGATCCATGCAGCAGCTGTACCGCTGATCAGTGGCGCGCGCCACTACGCGGAGGCGTTCGTCTTCCCCGGTGGTACATCGGATAACAGGTTGTTCTTTGGCCCGCATGTGCACTTTGCGCCGCATATCAGCGAAAGTGATCGGATGCTGTTGTTCGATGCGCAAACCAGCGGTGGACTACTGCTCAGCGTGCCCGTTGACCATCTGGACGATCTGCTGGCCAATGCGGAGGCTGTGGGGCAGCCGCTGTGGGTGATCGGCGAGGTGGCCGAAGGTGAACCACATATCGAGGTGACAGGATGAATCTGGGCATTGTGGAACTTTCCATGCTGGCGTTGGTTATGTTGCTGTGCGTGTTTGGATCAGCGCTGGTGGGCGGACTGTTTTACTGGTTGCACCTGCGCCTGAAAC
>CAYSXA010000167.1:0-6572 GCA_964435005.1 uncultured Anaerolineaceae bacterium
GGGTAGGGGTGCGGCTGGGGCGGGTTCGCGGTGTGCGCGTTGGGGTGAGGGTGTTGTTCAGCGCGAGCACCGGTGTGGGGGTGATGGTCGGTGTTGGTGTGGTGGTGGGCGTGACCAGGCGCGGTGTGTGGGTGGTGGCCGGCGTCGGCGCTCTGGTTTGCGAGGCGATCGGCGCAGGCGTTGGCCCCATACCGAGGGCGGCGGCGAGCAGCCCCAGCGCACGCGCCTGCGGTGAGAGTGGCGCTTCAGCCAGTGTGCGTTGCGCCTGCGCGGCGAGCGTCTGTGCCGGGTCGGGGTCGCCGAGCAGCGCCAGCCGGGCGCGGGCGCGCTCCAGGTCGCCGGTGGCGGCGTAAGCGGAGGCAATCAACGCGCGGTAGGCGTCTTTGAAGTCCGCGCGCAGTGAGGCCGGTTCGGTGTCCACGTACTTCACCGGCGAGATCACCCAGGCGTATAGCAACCCCAGGGTCACGCCGATCACAAAACCGGTGAGCAGATACCAGTTCCCGCGCGACTCGTTCACGGCGAGGTGTCCCCCAGCGGTCGCTGTTGGAACGCTACCCCCAACTGGCGCAGCTTCTCCAGGTCTTCAGGGGCGTACCCAGCGCGCACGGCAAAGGTCACCGCCTCGCCGATGGTCTGTGCCGGCGGCGCGTCGCCCAGCAGTGCCAGGCGTCGGGCAGCGGCATCGAGGTCTTGCTCGGCCTGGAAGGCCTCGGCGACCATGAGTACGTAATCCGTTTTGTAGTCTGCGCGCAGGGTGTCGGGGGAAGTGTCCACGTACTTCACCGGGTTGATTATCCAGCCGTAGATCAGGCCGGCAGCAATCCCGGCGGCGATGGCGAGCAGGAAGAAGAGCCAGCGACGATTCATCACGGCTGTATTGTGCCACAGAGCCGCGCTTGCGGCAAGGCCAGGTTTTGTGGCCTGCTCGGCTTTTGTTCACCGTTTCGCCCAGACAGGGAGCAGGCGGGTATAATTTCAGTACGGACTGGTTCTGGCATCAGGTTCAAAGGAGGGTACGAATGGAGGCGTTCGTCTTTACCATGAAGTTCCTGGGGACGTTGTTGCGCGCACTCGGATTGCTGGTCTTCGGTTTGGCAGGCGGCTGGTTCACCCTGCATGCCTTCGAGCGCGAGGATGCACCCTGGTCGTTGCAGGTGGCGGTGTATCTGGGCTTCTTCGCCTTCACCGCGCTGATTGCACGCTTCACCTCACCCGGCGGATTGGGTGCCTTCGCGCTGGGCGCCGCGGCAGCGTTGCTCTACTGGGGGGCGTTTGCCCGCTCCCGGGAAGGGTGAGCCGCGGAACGGCGCGGAGTGGCTTCACTCTAGCTGTGGACGGCGGATTGTAATAGCTCGTGCGCCGAGCGGAGTGTGCCTTCGCTCACCCCGCCGAGCATGGACGCCAGTTCGAGCACCCGCTCTTCGCCTTCGAGCGGTTGCACGCGGGTGACGGTGCGCCCGTCCACCTCCCCCTTCTGCACGCGGAAGTGCAGGTCGCCAAATGCCGCGAGTTGCGGCAGGTGGGTGATGCACAGCACCTGGTGACCGGTTGCCAGGTACTTCAGTTTGCGTCCCACCACCGCACCCACGCGTCCGCCGATGCCCTGATCGATTTCGTCGAAGATCAGCGTCGGGGTAGGGTCGGCGCGGGTGAGCACGCTCTTCAGCGCCAGCATCAGGCGCGCGGTTTCGCCGCCCGACGCCACGCGCACCAGCGGCTTCAGTCCTTCGCCAGGGTTGGGCTCGATCAGGAATTCCACTCGCTCCAGACCGTGTTCGTCGAACGCCACTCGCTGACCGTTGGGCAACGGTACCCCGTTTGGGTCGGGTTTGGTCTGAAAATTCACCGCAAAGCGCGTGCGTCCCATGCGCAGGTCGGCCAGTTCGGCTTCGATGGCGCGGCTGAGCTGCTCTGCGGCCTGGTGGCGCAGCTCCGAGAGCGCCAGGCCACGCTCGGCCAGCGTTTGCAGCAGCTTCCCTTCGCGTGCACGCAGTTCCTCCAGCCGTTCGCTGGCGGAAGTGATGGTTTCTAATTCCTCGCGGGCGCGTTCGGCAAAGGCCAGCACGTCTTCGATGCGTTCGCCGTACTTGCGCTGCAATGTGTGGATCAGTTCCAGCCGTTCCTCGACTTCCTCCAGGCGAACGGGGTTGAACTCCACGCTCTCCAGGTACACGCGCAGGTCGTGTGCCAGATCGGTCAGATGTTCGAGCGCCGTCTGCGCCCGTTCGGCCAGCGGCGCCTGAGTGCCGTCCAGCCGCGCGAGTGCGGCGAGCGCCTCGGCGGCCTCGCCGAGCAGGTCGCTGGCCGCGGGCGCTTCGGGGCTACCTTCGTCCAGCACAAGCAGTGCCTGCTGTCCCAGCCGGGCCAGTTGTTCCGCGTTCGCCAGACGGGTGCGCTCGGCGAGCAGTTCCTCGTCCTCGCCGGGGGTGAGTTGCGCCGCTTCAATCTCGTTGATCTGGTATTGCAGTAAGTCCATGCGGCGGGCAGCGTTGCGCTCGGCGGTCTCCAGGTGTTGAATTTCTGCCCGTACCTGTCGCAGGGTGCGATACGTGTTCTGGTAGGCGTCCAGCGCGTCCGGATACCCGCCGTAGCGGTCGAGCAAGCCGAGGTGTTCCCTGACGCGCAGCAGCGACAGGTGCTCCGTCTGACCGTGCACGTCCACCAGTCGCTCACCGATGGCGCGCAGCAGGGAGAGCGCCACGCTGCGTCCGTTCACCCGTGCCACGCTGCGCCCGTTGTGCTGAATCTCGCGCGCCAGGGTGAGGTATTCAGGGTCATCGAGCAGGTCTTCTGCTTCCAGCAGCGGAATCAGCGTCTTGGCCACGGCGGCGTTCAGGCGGAAGGTGCCCTCGATCAACGCGCGCGCGGCACCAGAACGCACCATGGTGCGGTCGGCGCGCTGTCCCAGAATCGCCCCCAGCGCGTCAATGATGATCGACTTCCCCGCGCCCGTCTCACCGGTGAACACCACCAGCCCGTCGCGGAGTTGCAGTTCCAGATGGTCGATGATGGCGAAGTTTTGGATCCGAAGCTCGATCAGCATCTCAGACTCGCATCACAATCCCGCTCAGGCGGTAATAGACAGAAGGGACGACCAGCGCCAGGTAAATCCCTTGCCAGATGACCCCAAAGATGCCGCCGCCAAGCAGCCCCAGCAGAATCACGGGCAACGCGCCCAGCGCTGTGGCCGCCGCCGCCAGGCGGAACAGGCGCGGCGAGCGCCGTTTGCGCACCGCAAGGCGGATGGCTTCGGCAATCACCATGCCCGCCGTGGGCGCCAGGAAGATGGACAACCAGCCCAGCCAGGACGTGAGCAGCGATCCGAGAAAGGATAACCCGCCGCCGATCAGCAACGCGCTCAGGTAGTCGTACCATTGTGCGGTCTCAAAGATGCGCTGATGCTGGCGCACACAGGTCTTGCAGCGATAGCCCGTGGGCGTGTGGATCGCGCAGGCCACGCAAATCGGATCGCCGCAGCGATTGCAGCGCAAGGCCGTCTCGCGGTTCGGGTGGTTGACGCAAACGGTTGAGGCGGCGTCGGCGGTCATGCCCGTCCTCCCGTGGTGGGGTTCTGGTTCATGTGCGAAGTCAGGTTTTTGTAGAAGTAGCCACGTTCCTGCAGGCGCAGGAATTGCAACGTGTGCTCGCTGGCGCGCACCACTATCCGGTCGCCGCTCTTCAGCATTACCGGCGGCTGACCGTCCACGCTGAGAATGGCCTCGTGTTCAAATTCCACGCGGATGGTCACTGAAGATCCTTCGGCGAGCACAATTGGGCGATCCACGGACAGATGTGGCGCGACGGGCACCAGCAGGATGTTGCGCAGTTCGGGCGGCAAGATGGGACCGCCCGCGGCCAGCGCGTACGCGGTGGAACCCGTTGGCGTGGCGGCGATCAGCCCGTCTGCCACGTAGGTGGTCAGGAAGATGTTGTCTACCGTGGTGTGCAGGTGCACCGGGCGCATGATTTGTCCACGACTGACCGCGGCTTCGTTGACCACTTCCCAGGAGCCGAGCAGGGATTCCTCCCGCCACTGCTCGGCGCGCAGCATCATGCGTTGTTCCAGCCAGCCCTCGCCGTTCAGCAGTCTCGGCAACAGTTCCGACCAGCGGTCGCGGTGGATTTCAATCAGGAAGCCGAAGCGGCCCATGTTGATGCCCAGCACGGGGACGCCTGCGGGGGCGCACAGGTGTCCTGCGCGCAGCATGGTGCCGTCTCCGCCCAAGGCGATGAGCAGGTCGAACTCACCGTGGCGCACACGGGCGCGCAAGGTTTCGTCGTACAGGGAGCCGTGGGCGCACGCCAGCCCGCGCGCACGCAGGAAATCGGCGATGCGGGCGGCTTCCTCGGCGGCGGCTTCCACCCGTGGGTGCGCCGCCACCGCGATCGAACGGAAAGAGGGCTCTGAGGTGTTCACGGCTTCCATTATACCTGCAACCGGTTCACCCGATTTTCTGATCGCATACTTTACGGAAGCCGCAGCGAGCGCAGCGTGCTGGCTGATCGTGCGAGCGGAGGACGTCCTTCCGTCGCTCTGCGCGGCGCATTTCGGCGAGCAGGTCGAGCAGCGCCTGTTCCAGTTCGGGGGTGTAGTCCACAGCAAAGGTGGCGTTAGGATAGTGCAGGATGCCATACGGCGGTCGATGGCCCAGTGCGCGCTCCACTAGCAGACAGTACGCTGCCAGCTGGAAGATGTGGGAATCGTAGGGCGCGCCGCGCACCCGGCTGGATTTGACCTCCACCGGGATGATGGTATCCCCCTCGCGCACCAGGTAGTCGGGGCGACCGGTCAGCCCCAGCGCGGCGTCGTAGAGCGGTGCCTCCAGCGGCCCCCAACGGCGCGTGTCGCTGGCGATGATTCGTCCACCGGGCAAACCGGCCTGGCGGCGCTTGCGACCCGCCTGCCAGAACAGCCACAGCGCCAGCAGCAAGAAGAGCAGGGCCAGCGCGGGCATCTCAACTCAGCCACAGATGAGTGAAGTAGGCCGTGAGCAGCACCAGCGCCGCGAGCAGGCAAATCACGGCCAGGACGCGCAGCAGCGTGGCGATGAACACCTGCCGTCCGTGCCGGTAGTGCAACGCCTGCCCGGCGGCCAGCTCTTCGGAGTTCCCCGGTTCGATCCCCTGCAGGCGATACCACCAGGCACGTTGACAGTACAGGTACGCACCGATCTCCGAAGCACGGATGGGGCGCACGGCTCACTCCTCCGCGTCGCGGATGTCGTTCTCCAGGCGAGTGAGCGCCTTGCCGAGCTGCTCCTGGCGGTAGGTGAGCGTCAGGTCGCCGCGGGTGCGTTCGGTCACGCCGCGCGCGATGTCCGTCAGGCGGCGCAGACCGCCGGTCACCGCATCGGGGTAGTCCATGGTCACCAGCACGGCGTAGATATCGTCCATGTGATTGAGCAACCGCTCGGCCTCTTTCGAGTACCCGTTCCGCAGGATGTCCAGGCAACGGCGACGTAGTTCGCCCACCGCTTCAGCCAGCCCCTTGATGTATACCGCGGAGTCCATTCCCAGGTCTTGCGGTGTGGGCAGCGGCTCGTTTCCTACCAGCGCGAACACGATGTTCGCTTCCACGTATTCCTTGAGCGCGTCCTGCGTGTAGCCCGCGTAGAACAGGGCAGGATAATCCGCCAGACCGTCTTTCAGCGCCTGGACGATTTTAGCGGCTTCTTGCAGATACTTGCGCGCCAGATCGCGCTCCTCACGGTGCACGGCGCGAATGGCGTGCGCGCAGCGGCGGGTCAGGGTGCGGCATTGCCGCAGCGCCTGGTCGCGCGCGGCAGTCTGCATTTCAAAATCCTGGTGGATTTGCTCAGCGATTTGTTCCAGTTTGTCCATCGTATTACGGTTGATCCGGTGGGTTTGGCGGGCGGAAGAGCATATCCGCCAGGCTTGGGCTGCCGGGGATGGTGATCTCACCGAACGAGGCCTCATACTTCGCCAGGTTGTCGCTCAGAGCGCGCAGCAGCAGCTTGGCGCTCAACGGCGAGAGCACGATGCGCGACTGCACCTCTGGTGCGTCCATCCCTGGCAGGTAACGTGCCAGGTCGATCACGATCTCCGTGGCGGAGTGCATGATGCGCGCCAAGTTGACGTACTGGGGTTCCAATCCTTCGGGGAAGCGTAGCGGCGGCAATTGGGGTGGCTGGCTCATCGCGTTTTACCTGTTAGAAGGGAATTTCGTCTTCGTCGGCAGGAGGCAGTTCCTCGCTCATGCCAGCGGTGCCCATGGCCTCGTCTTCTGTACGTGAGGAGAGGAAGCGTACCTGAAACGCATGGATTTCAAACGAAGCACGGGGTTGGCCGTCCTGTCCTGTCCAGATGCGCGGCCCGCCGGTTTGCGGGTCGGGAATCAGGCGCCCCTCAACGAGCACCTTGCGCCCTTTGCGCAGGTACTGGTTCGCCACTTCGGCCTGTTTCCCCCAAACGGACACGCGGAACCAGGTGGTCTCCTTGACCTGCTCGCCGTTGCTGGCGGTGTATTGCCGATTGGTAGCGACCGAGAAGTTGGTCACTGCCTGTCCCGAAGGGGTGTAGCGCATCACCGGGTCGCCGCCCAGGTTGCC
>CAYSXA010000168.1:0-6559 GCA_964435005.1 uncultured Anaerolineaceae bacterium
CGAACTTTTCAGGACCTCTCTCCTCAGCCTTCAAGAGGCTTATAGTTGACTCCTTCAATGATCCACAGATTGACACAGGCGAGCACAGATTTTGTTGTGTGTGAATTTGTCTGCAGATTTCGCAGATTGGGGTTTACTTACGGTTTTGCCCGCGCGTGAACAGCGGGCTACGCAGCACTCATCGGCGTCATTTGTGGAAATCTGCGGGTTGTTCAGCGAGTTGGCGGAGCAGGGCGGGCGAGACATTGTAGGCGCGGGCGAAGCCGGCCACGAAGCGCCCGCGCTCGAACGGCAGGCGATAGAGGTGAAAATCACGGAAGGAAAAGGTCACCGCGCTGTTGGGGAAGCGCTTCTGGTAGCGGCCGGCGGCCTGGGTGTAGGCCGGCGTGTCGTGCTCCAGCCGCTCCACGTGCCCTTGCAGGCTGAGGCGCGGAATCTGCAACGGGTCGGCGTCGGGCGCGTCGTCTGCGTGAATCAGCAGGCTGTAGGGCGCGCCGGGCTGCAACCCGGCGCTGTGTTGTGCCAGGTCTGAGGCGTGGATGAAGGCGGCGCTGAAGTCTTCTGCCACCACGAACGGCAGCAGACCGGTGTAAGGCTCGCCGTCCAGCAGCACGGCGAGCGTGGCGACGCGGCGTTCGGTAAGCAGTTTGCGCATCAGAGTGAGTTCAGCAGCGTCCATCACAACCTCTTCTGATCCACAGGTGTGCGCAGATTAGCGCAGATCTTGAATAATGTGGGTTTTTAACCAAACAACCGCATCCACAGAGGCGGCCCCAGGATGAGCAGGCCGGTGAGCACGGCAATCAGCGCGGCGATGAGCACGGCGGCGGCGCCCACGTCCTTGCCGATGCGCGCCAGCGGGTGCTGTTGCGGGCTGGCGAGGTCAACCACGGCCTCCAGCGCGGTGTTGAGGAACTCCGCCGTCCACACCAGGCCGATGGTGAGCAGCAGCACCGCCCAGTCACGGCGTGGCAGGCGCAGCCAGAGCCCCAGCGCGACCACCAGCGTGCTCGCCAGGGTGTGAATCCAGGCGTTGCGCTGGGTGCGAATCACGTATCCCCAGCCGCGAAAGGCGTGGCGGAAGGAGTGCAGGCGAGAGCGGAGAAAGGAACGCATCAGGGCGGGTCGAGCGGGCAGCCGATGGTCTGGAGTACTGCGCGCTGGGCCGCCCACATGCGCGCTTTCTCGTCCGGTTCGGCGTGATCGTGCCCCAGCAGGTGCAGCACCCCGTGCACCACGAGCAGCCGCAGTTCCTCGGCGATCGGGTGGCCGCCCTGGTCGGCCTGTGCCTGGGCGCGGGGGAAGGCGATGACCACGTCTCCCAGGTAGAGCGTCCCCGTTTCCGGGTCTATATCGCCGGCGGGGAAGGATAGCACGTCCGTGGGCGCGTCCACCTGGCGGAATTGCAGGTTCAGGTGGTGCAGTTGCTCGTCGTCGGTGACCACCACGCTCAGGTCGCTTTCCTCAGGGACGCCCTGCTGTTGCAGCACGGCGAGCGCGGCCTGCGTCAGCGCCGGTGCGTCCACCTGAGCGGCGAATTCGGGGGCGATTTCCACGTGAATCATGAGGTCGGTTCGGGTTCGGTTTGCGGTTCAGCAGGGGCGGGTTCGGCGAGCGGCGGCGCTTCTTCCGGTTTGGGCGGCAGTTTGGGATACTCGATGCGCGGGTGATACATGCCGCGCAGCGTGATGGTGAACGATTCGGCGATGCGGTTCAGGTCGCGCATGGTCAGGCCGCTGTCGTCCAGTTGCCCCTCGGCCAGCCGGTTGCGGATGGTGTCCAGGATGATCTGGCGCAGTTCCTCTTCGGATTTGGGCTGCTGGGCGCGCACGCGGGCTTCGCAGCCGTCGGCCAGCATCAGGATGGCCGTCTCGCGCGAGCGCGGGCGCGGGCCGGGGTAACGGAACAGGTCGGGGTTCACGCGGCTCTCGTCGCCGCCCGCGGCCTTTACCGCGCGCACGTACTGATAGCGGGTGAGCATCGTGCCGTGGTGTTCGGTGATGAAATCCACGATTTTCGCCGGCAGGCGGTACTTGCGCGCCAGCGCCACGCCGTCGGTCACGTGGCGGATAATGATGCGGGCGCTCTCTTCCGGCGAGAGCGCGTCGTGCGGGTTGGGGGAGCCGGGAACCTGGTTCTCGATGTAGAAGTGCGGGTTCTCTGCCTTGCCCACGTCGTGATATTGCGCGCCGATGCGCGTCAGCGAGGCGTTCGCGCCGATGGCCTCGGCGGCCTGTTCAGCCAGATTCGCCACCTGCAGGCTGTGCTGGTATGTGCCGGGCGCCTGGCGCAGCAGGTGTTTGAGCAGCGGGTGGTCGGGGCGCGCCAGTTCGGCTAGGTGGAAGAAGGTGATGCGCCGCAGCGGGCGTGCGGTGAGCACCTGGAGCAACAGCCCCACGCTGACCGAGGCCAGCCCGTTGAACAACGCCGCGCCGGTTAGCATCAGCACCCCGCCCAGGTCGAGTACCGGGTCTTCCAGGCGATAGGCCAGCGTGACCAGCACGCCGGTCAGGGCGATGGCCGTCCCGGCCCACAGGTAGGTCAGCAGGCGCTGGTCGCGCCGCACGAGCAACGCGCCGATGGCCGCGCCCAGCAGGTAGTCCATCGTCAGGTTCCAGCCCTGGGGCAGTTCGTAGGTCAGTAGCGCCGCCAGCGGGATGGTGAAGGCCACGGCGGTCTGGGCGTCGAAGAAAGCGGCCAGCACCAGTGCGAAGGCGGCCATGGGAAAGGCGTAGGGCAACACCGCGTGGCCGACGATCAGCAGCCGCCCGGCCCACAGGAAGCCGAGGAACAACCCGCCGATGAAGACCAAGTCGGTCAGTTCGCGGCGCAGATGCGGCTTTTGCCACAGGTAGATGGCGATCAACGCGGCCAGCGCCAGCACCAGCGCGATGGAACCAACCGTGTCTTGCCAGCGGCGTTGTGGCTCAATCAGGTGCAATTCGGTCAGCGCTTCGATTTCCTGCGGGCCGAGCACCTGGCCGCGCTGCACGATGGTCTCGCCGGAGCGGTAGGTCTGCTCCACGGGTTGCACGGCTTCGCGTGCCGCCTGGCGCGCTGCCTGGGTGCGCTCTTCGTCACGCAGGCTGTTCGGCGCGACGAACGCCTGGGTAATCTCGGTCACGATGGCGGCCTGATCTTCCGGCAGGGACAGGCTGACCAGCGCGGGTACGCTGCGCCGGGCTTCCTCCAGCCGGTCTTCGCGGATCACGCCGCGCATCACCTGCACCAGCACGTTCACGCACTCCTGCTGCACGGTCTGCCATTGTTCGTCAGAGAGGGCGAGGATGGCTTCGGCGGTATCGCGGCGCAGGCGCAGGTCTTGCAGCGCAGCGAGGTCGGCCAGTTTCTGCTCGGTGGTGGCGTAGGCGTCCGCGCGCACGCTGGTGATGAAATCCAGCGTCTGGCGCAGGCGAGCCATCTGCTGACGGGTGATGTTCGCGTCGGGGGGGGAGTAAATCGGGGCGACCTGAGCGGCGGCCTGTTCGCGCGCCTGCTCGGTGAGCACTTCACTGGTATAGGTCACATCTGCCGGGGCGAGGATGTCCACCGGCGCCACGTCGCCGACCTGCAACGAGAGGCGATTGGCCTGCGTCCAGGCCGGCCCGACCATCGCCAGCCAGGCCAGCGCGGAGAACAGCACCAACAGCGCGCTCAGGAGCAGCGTACGGCGGGTGGGGGACATGGCTACCCGGCAAGCAGCCGGCGCACCACCTGGCTGACCGTGCCCCCTTCGGCGCGGCCTCGCACGCGCGGCATCAGGGCTTTCATCACCTTCCCCATGTCGCGCGGAGAGGTTGCGCCCACCTCGGCGATCGCTTCGCGTGCCAGCGCTTCGACCTCCTCCAGGGTGAGCGGCTGCGGAAGATAGGCTTGCAGCAAGGCCATCTCGGCTTCGGCTTCGGCCACCAGGTCGTCGCGTCCGGCCTGTTGCGCGCCTTCGATGGTCTCCTGGCGGGATTTGACCTCCTTCTGAATCACCGCCAGCACCGCCGAATCGTCCAGCGGTGCGCGCTTTTCGACCTCCGCGTTCTTGATGGCCGCCAGCACCAGACGCAACGTGCGCTTGCGCCGCTCGTCCTTCGCCAGCATGGCCTGTTTCAGGTCGGATTGCAGTCGTTCTTTCAGGTTCATGGTCACATTATACCGCATCCCCCGTTTCCTCATCGCCTTATCCCTCGTCCTGCCCTCCGTGCTACAATTCGCCCATGCTCAAGAAACCCTCCCTCTCCCACGTGGCGCGCTCCACACTGCTGCTGGCGTTTTTCTTTGCGGTGGACAAGGTGCTGGCGCTGGTGCGGCAGGTGGTGATTGCGCGGCAGTTTGGCCTCTCGCCGGAACTGGACGCCTTCAACGCGGCGAACAATTTACCCGATTTGCTCTTCGCGCTGATTTCCGGCGGCGCGCTGGCGATTGCCTTCATCCCCGTGCTCTCGGAGTATCTGGAGACGCGCGGGCGCGCGGATGCCTGGCGGTTGTTTTCGCAGATTGCCAACCTGGCGTTCCTGGTGACGGCAGGGCTGGGGGTGCTGATTGCGCTGTTCGCCGGGCCGCTGGTGCGCTGGGAACTGGGCATCGCGCCGGGCTTTGACGCGCCGCAGCAGGCGCTGGTGGCTGAGCTGATGCGGCTGAACCTGGTCGCCACGCTGCTGTTCTCGCTCAGCGGGCTGGTGATGGCCGGGTTGCAGGCCAACCAGCACTTCTTCCTCCCCGCGCTGGCGCCGGCGGTGTACAACCTGGGGCAGATTTTCGGCGCGGCGGTGCTCGCGCCGTCCGGCGTGCAGACGCTGGGTGGGTTGCGCTGGCCGGGGCTGGGGCTGGGCGTGCACGGCCTGGTGTACGGCGTGATCCTGGGCGCGGCGCTGCACCTCGGCGTGCAGGTTCCGGGGTTGATTCGCTATCGCTTTCGCTGGACGCCGCTCATCCGGCTGCGGGACGCCGGCGTGCAGCAGGTGTTGCGGCTGCTCGGCCCGCGCCTGCTCACCATGCTGTTCATCCAACTGATTTTCCTGGCACGCGACAACCTGGCTTCCCGCCTGACCGCCGGCGCGGTGACCGCGCTGGCCTACGGCTGGTGGATTATGCAGGTGCCGGAGACCATGATCGGCACGGCGCTGGGCACGGCGTTGTTGCCCACGCTGGGCGAGCAGGCTGCGCGCGCGGATTGGGACGCCTTCCGTGCGGGGCTGAACCGCGCGACGCGGGCGGTGCTGGCGCTGGCCCTGCCATCGGCGGCGGTGCTGGCGGTGGTCATCCGTCCGTTACTTGGCATTTTGGGCTTCGACGCGGCGGGCACGGAGATGGTGGTCTGGACGACGCGCGCCTACCTGGTCGGGCTGACCGGCCATGCGCTGCTGGAACTGGCCGCGCGTGCCTTTTACGCCCGTCAGGACGCGCGCACGCCGCTGGTTGCGTCGGCGCTCAACGCGGCGGCCTACATCACCTTTGCGGCGGTCTTCCACCGACGCCTGGGGCCGACCGGCGTCGGTCTGGCGAACACGCTGGCCTTCACCGGTGAGGCGTTGCTGCTCATGTTCCTGCTCCGCCGGCGGTTGCCGGGCGTGTGGGCGGTGCGCGCGGCCCTGCGGCGCGCGGTCGCGGCGGCAGGCGCTGCTGGCATCGTCGCCTGGCTGGGGATGCGTCTGGCGCCCTGGTCGCCTCTGGTCACGGCGGTGCTGGCCGCCGGGTTGGGCGCGGCGGCGGCGTTGCCCTGGGTCTGGTCTGACCTGCGCGACGCGCTGCGCTTGTAGTGTCACATTTGCGCGCGGATGGCATCCAACACTTGAATAACCCCGTGTCGAACGAGACGCGGGCGGACTTTGAGAACCTGGAGGATGTCATGGCGCGCAAATCGCAAAATCGCCGCAAACGGAAACAGAATCAGCGCACCGCGACCTGGATTGCGGTGGCCGGCGTGGCGTTGGTCGTCCTGGCGCTGGTCTGGGTCTTCGCCGGACGCTCTGGCGCTGGTGGGAGCGGCCTGCCCGCCGAGATCAGCGTGCAGCAGGCGTATCAGCGTTACCAGGCCGGGGACGCCTTCTTCCTGGATGTGCGCACTCCGCCGGAGTGGGAGGAGTACCATATCCCCGACACCACGCTGATTCCACTGGATGAACTCCCCAACCGGCTGGACGAAGTGCCGCGCGACCGTCCGATTGTGGTGGTGTGCCGGTCGGGCAACCGCTCCGCCGTCGGGCGCGACATTCTGAAGCAGGCCGGGTTCACCAACGTGACCAGCATGGCCGGCGGGGTGAAAACCTGGCGCACCGCCGGGTATCCGGTGGTCAGCGGGCCGTAAACGCCGCATTTCTCCCCGTTTTGAAGAAGCGCAGTCGGCTTCAGCCGACTTTGTGACGTTCGCCCGCCGTTCACGTGCGGGCGAATCGTTTCACCCACACCGCCCAGCGGGAAGTGAAATGCACCCACGGCGCAGACAGGCGCAGGCGCGCCCTCGCCTGGGGGAGCGCCGCGCGGAGCGTTGCTAATACACCCGTCGAGCGCTCTCAGGCTAACGGCACCCTGAAATAGCGTCCAGTAGGGCCTAGACAAACAACCTACA
>CAYSXA010000169.1:0-6539 GCA_964435005.1 uncultured Anaerolineaceae bacterium
CGGCAAGACCACCGCCGCCGTGGAGCGCCTGCTGCGGATGCTGGACGCCGGCGTGCCGGCGGAATCCATCCTGGTGCTCGTACCGCAGCGCGCGCTGGGGCAACCTTACGTCCGCGCGCTGGACGCACTGGCAGACTTCTCCGGCGGACTGGTGGACGTGGTCACCCTGGGCGGACTGGCACGCCGCACGATTGACCTGTTCTGGCCGCTGGTGGCGGAGGCGGTCGGGTTCGCCCATCCCGACCGCCCGCCGACCTTCCTCACCATCGAGACCGCGCAGTTCTTCATGGCGCAGGTGGTCGAACCGCTGATTCGCGAGCAGGGGTACTTCGACGCGGTGACTATCGACCGCAACCGCCTGTACGGCCAGATCCTGGATAACCTGAACAAGGCCGCCGTGATGGGCTTCCCCCACACGGAAATCGGCGAGCGCCTGACCGCCGCCTGGACGGGCGACCCGACCCAGGTGCGCATCTACCAGGACGCGCAGGAGTGCGCCAATCGCTTCCGCGCGCTGTGCCTGGAGCACAACCTGCTCGACTTCTCGCTCCAGATGGAAGTCTTCCTGCGCCACCTCTGGCCATCCACCGAAGGGCGTGCCTACCTGACCGGGCGCTACCGCCACCTGATCGCCGACAATCTGGAAGAGGACACGCCCGCCGCCCACGACGTACTCGCGGCGTGGATTCCGCAGGCGGATTCGGCGCTGCTGCTTTACGACGAGGAGGCAGGCTACCGCTCCTTCCTCGGTGCCGACCCGGACTCCGCCTGGGCGCTGCGCGAACTCTGCGACCGGACGGTGCGCCTGGACGAGTCGCTGGTCAACGGGCCGCCGATGCGTTTGCTGGTGGCCCACGTGCGTGCGGCGTTCGGTCAGACGGTTGAAACGCCGCCCGCTGACCTCAACCTGGCGCTACGCTTCCGCGACTACCATTTCTTCCCGGAGATGCTGGACGGCGTGGCGGAACACATCGCCACTGCCGTGGAGGAAGGCGTGCCACCTGGCGAAATCGTGGTGCTCGCGCCCTATCTCTCCGACGCGCTGCGCTTCTCGCTGATGGCGCGGCTGGAAGACCTTGGCGTGCCCGCCCGCTCACACCGTCCCTCGCGCGCGCTGAACGAGGAGCCCGCCACGCAGTGTCTGCTCACCCTGGCGGCGCTGGCCCACCCGGCCTGGGAGACGCCGCCCACCATGCCAGAAGTGGCTTACGCGCTGATGGAAGCCATCGACGGCCTCGACCTGGTACGCGCCGAACTGCTCTCCCACGCGCTGTACCGTTCGCACGAAGGCCGCCTGCGCCCCTTCGGACAGGCCCCCGCCGGGGTGCAGGAGCGTGTGACCTACCGCCTGGGCGAGCAGTACGAGCGGCTGCGCCAGTGGCTGGAAGCCGCCCAGGGACATGACCCCGCGCCGCTGGACGTCTTCCTGCGGCGGCTGTTCGGCGAGGTGCTCTCGCAGCGCGGCTTTCGCTTCTTCCACGACCTGGACGCCGCGCGCGCCACCGCCACGCTGGTGACCTCGGTGGTCAAGTTCCGCCGGGCCGCCGAAGCCCCCCTGACCAGCCAGGGGCTGGACGTGGGGTGCGAATACACGCGCATGGTGCGCGCCGGTCTGCTCGCGGCGACCTATGTCCCCGCCTGGGTGGACGAGACGCCGGACGCCGTGCTGCTCGCCCCCGCCTTTACCTTCCTGATGTCCAACCGCGCGGTGGACGTCCAGTTCTGGGTGAACGTGAACAGCAGCGGCTGGTGGGAGCGGCTGTACCAGCCGGTGACACACCCCTACGTGCTCAGCCGTGCCTGGGAACCGGGGCGCAAATGGACAGACCAGGACGAACAGCGCATCCGCGAACAGACGCTGGAGCGCCTTCTGATCGGCCTGCTGCGCCGCTGCCGCGACCACGTCTTCCTGGGGCTGAGCACCTACGACGAACACGGCTTCGAGCAAAGCGGCCCGTTGCTGCGGATCATCCGGAAGGTACTGAGCGCGGTGTGATGTCGCCACAGATGGACGCAGATGAGCACAGATACACTTCTCTCAAACATGCAAGACACCACCCTCCAACTCCGCGAGCACCAGCGCCGCATCCTGGCCTACCAGGGCGGCAAGATGGGCATCTCCGCCGTGCCGGGGAGCGGCAAGACGTTCACCCTCTCGCTGCTCGCCGCGCACATCCTGCGCCAGGGAGGGTTGCGCGACGACCAGCAGGTGCTGATTGTCACCCTGGTCAACTCCGCCGTGGACAACTTCAAGCAGCGCATCAACACCCACGTGCGCGAGATGCACCTGCTCCCCGGCATGGGCTACGTTGTACGCACGCTGCACGGCCTGGCGCACGACATCGTGCGCGAACGCCCCGGCCTGCTCGGTCTGGACAGCGCCTTCGAGGTCCTGGACGAGCAGGAGACTCAGCGCATCCTGAGCGAGATCACCCACCGCTGGCTGCACGAGAACCCGCACGGCCTGGACGCCTACCTGACAGACGAGGTGCTGGACGACGACGGGAAGCGGCGCTGGCTGCTCCAGGACAAAAAACAGTTACCCCGTCTGGTGCAGGGGCTGGCGCTGGCGTACATCAAGCGCGCCAAGGACCTGCAACTCACCCCCAACGACGTGCAGGCGCACCTCGACCACCTGGGGCTTCCGCTGCCGCTGGCCGAGATCGGCCTGGAGTGGTACCGCGATTACCAGCGCTCGCTGGCCTATCGCGGCGGGGTGGACTTCGACGACCTGATTCGCCTGGCGCTGCGCGCGCTGGAGATGGACGCCGACCTGCTTGCCCGCCTGCGCGACCGCTGGCCGTTCATCCTGGAGGACGAGGCACAGGATTCCAGCGAGCTGCAGGAGAAAATCCTCTCCCTGCTCGCCGGAGAAGGTGGCAACTGGGTGCGCGTGGGCGACCCGAACCAGGCGATCTACGAGACCTTCACCACAGCCAACCCGCGCTTCCTGCGCGATTTTCTGCGCCGCGAGGACGTGATCGCCCGCGAACTGCCCGTCTCCGGTCGCTCCGCGCCGCCGATCATCGCCCTGGCGAACTTCCTCATCCGCTGGTGCCAGACCGCGCACCCCAACCCCGCCGTGCGCGACGCGCTCCAGCCGCCGTTCATCCGGCCCACCACGCCGGACGACCCGCAGCCCAACCCACCGGAGGGGCGCATCCACATCCACCTCGACCCGCTCACGCCGGAGAAAGAGATCCGGCAAGTGGCGGCCTCGCTGGAACGCTTTCTGGAGGCTGCGCCAGAGGCGACCGTGGCCGTGCTCGTGCCGCGCAACGAACGCGGCGCCAAACTCACCCAGGCGCTGCGCGAGCGCGGCGTGCCGTTCGTCGAGATGCTGCGCAGTACGCAATCCACCCGATTGACCGCCGGCGCGCTGGGGAACGTGCTGCGCCACCTCGCCAGCCCGACGAAGCCCTCGCACCTGGTGAAAGCGTATCAGGTCTGGCGGCGGGCGTACCGGGAGGACGCCAACCACAAGCCACTGTTCGACGCCGTCTCGAAACGACTGCGCCAGTGCCCGCGCGTGGAAGCCTTCGTCTGGCCAACGGCGATCGACGATTACCTCGCAACCATCGCGCCAGACCTGGACGGGGAAACCCTGGCCGAACTCGAAGCCTTCCGCGCGCAACTACAACGCTGGCATCGCGCCACGCTGCTGCCCATCGACCAGTTAATCATCACCCTGGCGCAGGACATCTTCACTGAACCCGCCGAACTCGCACTGGCGCACAAACTCGCCATCCTGCTCAAACAGCACAGCCGCCATCATCCCGAATGGCGCCTGACCGAAATGACCGGCGAGCTGCGCGACATCGCCCGGAACGAGCGCCGCTTCCTGGGGTTCGCCCAGGACGACCTGGGCTTCGACCCGGAACGCTATCGCGGTCAGGTGGTGGTGACCACCATCCACAAGGCGAAAGGGCTGGAGTGGGATCGCGTGTACCTGATGTCGGTGAACAACTACGATTTCCCGTCCGGCGACTCCAACGACCGTTTCATCACCAACCGCTGGTACATCCGCGACAGCCTCGACCTGCAGGCGGAGATGCTAGAGCAGCTCCACCTGCTGCGCAACCGCGACCCGCATGCCTGGTACGAAGAAGGCGCGGCAACACGCCGCGCGCAGACGGATTACGTCGCCGAGCGGCTGCGGCTGCTGTACGTCGGCATCACGCGCGCCCGACGCGAGCTCATCATCACATGGAACACCGGTCAGAAAGGCGATTGTCGCCCGGCGCTGGCGCTGACCGCGCTGCACGCCTACTGGAAGGAGCACCATGCCCCTGCTTCCTGACCACTTCACCTTCAGCCAGTCCAGCCTGGAGGACTTCCAGACCTGTCCCTGGCGTTTTTACCTGCGCCACATCGCCCGCCTGCCATGGCCGGCGCTGGTGAGCGAGCCTGCCGAAGAACACGAACGCCATTTGCGGCTGGGGGAACGCTTCCACCGGCTGGTGCAGCAACACCTGGCCGGCATCCCACCCGAACGTCTGAGCGCCACGGTAGACGACCCCGACCTGGCCATCTGGTGGGAACGTTACCTTGACGCCCAACCGGCGAGCATCCCGGGGCGTGTGCTCACCGAGCACACCCTGGCCACTGCCCTGGAGGGCCACCGCCTGCTGGCAAAGTACGACGCGCTGGTCGCCACCCCGGACGGCAAGCTGGTCATCTTCGACTGGAAGACCACCCTGAAGCGCCCGCCGCGTGAGCGGTACGCGCGCAGCATCCAGACGCGCGTGTACCGCTACGTCGCTGCGCGGGCCGGCGCGCACCTGACCGACGGCGCACTCTCCCCCGACCGCGTGCGCATGGTGTACTGGTTCCCGGCCTTCCCCCACGACCCGTACACGCTGGATTACACCGAAGCGGCGTTCCAGGCCGACGAAGCCGACCTGCGCGCGCTGCTTCAGGAAATCGCCGCGCGCGAGCAGCCGGAAGACTTCCCCCGCACGGAAGACGAGCGCGCCTGCCGCTTTTGCCCCTATCGGTCGCTGTGCGAGCGCGGCGTGCAGGCCGGTCCGCTGGACGATTTGTTCGAGGATGCCGCCGAACCCTCGCCTGTCGACACCGACCTGGAGATTGACCTGGATCAGATCGCGGAGATCGAGTTTTGATGAATTTTCGCCCAATCCCCCCTCCCAGGGTGCATGCAAAGTAATAGACCTGGTGTTGCCTTGCTCCCTTCCCCCTCCCCCCAGGAGCCTGAAGGCTCCGTCCCTCCTCCCCTCTCCCGGCGGGAGGAGGAAATGGAAAGGGGGGAGAGGGGAGGGCAAAAAAGTCCCAATCTTACAGATGTCCTCCACCACCTGGAGTATCGCCCCACGCCTCCCCGTTCCCGCCGACCTGCAGGCCGCCGTCGGCGGTCATCCGCTCGTGGCGCAAACGCTGGTACGGCGCGGGATCACCTCCGCCGTGCAGGCGCGCGCCTTCCTCAACCCGGCGCACTACCACCCCACCCTGCCCGAAGCGCTGCCCGACCTGGAAGTCGCCGCCGAACGGCTGGCTCAGGCCATCCGGCGCGGCGAACGTATCCTGGTGTGGGGCGACTTCGACGTGGACGGTCAGACCGCCACCACGGTGCTCGTCCAAACCCTGCGCGACCTGGGCGCGCAGGTGCGCTTCCACATCCCACTGCGTGAGACGGAAGGCCACGGCATCCGTCCGGAGGTTTTGCAGGCGGAAATCGCGCGCGGCGTGGACGTGCTACTCACCTGCGACACGGGGATCAGCGCGCACGCGGCGCTGGAGATCGCCCAGCAGGCCGGGGTGGATGTTCTGATCACGGATCACCACGCCTTGCCGGAGACGTTGCCGCCCGCCCTGGCGAGGGTCAACCCCCAACGCCTGCCGGAGGGACACCCGCTGCGCTCGCTGCCGGGGGTGGGCGTGGCCTGGGAACTCGCCGCCGCGCTGTACGCCCGCTTCGACCGCCCCACGGACGCAGAAAAGCACCTCGACCTGGTCGCGCTGGGGATTGTGGCCGACCTCGCGCCTCAGGTAGCCGACGCGCGTTACCTGCTCCAGCGCGGGCTGGCCGCGCTGCGCCATACCTCTCGGTTGGGGTTGCAGGCGTTGTTCCGCAACGCAGAGTTGCAGCCGGAACACCTGAGCGAGGAACACATCAGCTT
Source organism: uncultured Anaerolineaceae bacterium (assembly GCA_964435005.1). Lineage (GTDB taxonomy): Bacteria > Chloroflexota > Anaerolineae > Anaerolineales > DRMV01 > CAYSXA01. The sequence continues at coordinate 6,138 of CAYSXA010000169.1, forward strand.
TGTGATCGCCCCCCGGCTGAACGCCCTCGGTCGCCTGGCGGACGCCAACGCGGCGGTGGACTTCCTGACCACGAGCGACCCGACCACCGCCGCAGTGCTCGCGGAGCGCCTGGAAGGGCTGAACCTGGAGCGCCGTCGCCTTACCGAGCAGATCACCCGCGCCGCACGCGCCCAGGTGGCGCGCGACCCCGGCCTGCTGAATTACGATGCGCTGGTGCTCTACGGCGAAGCCTGGCACCCCGGCGTGGTAGGCATCGTCGCCAGCCGACTGGTGGAAGAGTTCGGCAAGCCGGTGGTGCTGCTCACCGGTTCGGGCGACTTGGCCCGCGGATCGGCGCGGTCGGTGCCCGGCGTGGACATCATTGCCGCCATTGCCGCTCAGGCGGAGATACTGACTACCTT
>CAYSXA010000170.1:0-6517 GCA_964435005.1 uncultured Anaerolineaceae bacterium
TGTCCGCGTTGCGCTCTGCTCTTACTTCTGATCCTAAACTGTCCGGTGGCTAGATGAACTAATGAACCATTGAACTACCCAGGAGGAGGAAATGCCCGCTATCTCTACCACTGAATCGGCTACACGCAGGGAGCGCTGGGCCTGGTATCTGTACGACTTCGGCAACTCGGCCTACGCGGCCATTGTGCTGCTGGCTGTGTACTCCGCTTACTTTAAGGGGGAGGTGGTGGGCGGTGCCGAAGGGTCGCGCCTGTGGGGGCTTTCGGTGAGCATCGCCATGCTGGTTGTTGCCGTGACCTCGCCCGTGCTGGGCGCCATCGCCGACTTTTCGGGTGCCAAGAAGCGTTTTCTGTTCCTGTTCACATCCATGTCCGTGTTGTTCACCGGACTGCTGTTCTTCGTCCAGAAGGGCGACGTGCTCCAGGGGATGCTGTTCTTCGTTTTGGCGGAGATCGGCTATCGCAGCGCGCAGGTGTTCTACAACGGCTTGCTGCCGGAGATCGCCGCACCGGAGGAAATCGGCACGGTTTCGGGCACCGGTTGGGCGGTCGGCTCGGCAGGCGGCGTGGTCAGCCTGCTGCTTGTGCTGCCCATGATCGCTGCGGCGGAAGGTGCGTTTGCCGTGCGGCTGTCCTTTGTGATCACTGCGATCTTCTTCGCGCTGGCGGCGTTGCCGATCTTCTTCTGGCTGAAGGAGAAGGCGCAGCCGAAACCGTTGCCGGCAGGGGAGAATTACTTCAGCGTGGCCTTCCGTCAGTTGGGGAACACCATCCGCACGGCGGGAAGTTTCCGCGAGTTCGTGAAATTCGTGTTCGCCTTCCTGATTTACAACGACGGTGTGATTATGGCGTTGGACTTTGCCGCCATCATCGGCGCCACGCTGTTCGGCATCGACCAGAAGGGGCTGATTCTGTTCATCATCCTGGTGCACGTGACCAACGTGATCGGCGCGTACCTGTTTGGCATCCTGACGGACAAATGGGGCGGCAAGCCGACGCTGGCGGCTACCATTCTGCTCATGGCGGCAGATGTGGTCGCGTTGTACTTCCTGCGCTCGGCGGTGGGCTTCCAGATTGTGGGTGCGGTGGCCGGTGTGGCAATGGCGGGCATCCAGTCCGTCAGTCGCACGATGGTTGGCATGTTTGCACCGAAAGGCCAGAGCGCGGAGTTCTACGGCTTCTTCGCTGTGGCCGGGCGCACCTCGTCGTTCATCGGCCCCGGCGTGTTCGGCTGGATTGCGGCGGAGGCGGCGTACTGGTATCAGCGCCAGGGCTTGCCGGTACTGGCGGCGGAGAAGGCCGGCCTGCGGATGGCGCTGTGGTCGATTGTAGCCTTCCTGCTCGTCGGGCTGGCGTTGCTCACCCTGGTGAACGAACGTCAGGCGCGTAAGGAAGCCCGCACGATGAGTGCAAACACGAACGCGTGACCGCAATTGTTCCGAATTAAGGAGGAAGCATGACCACCATAACCGGCGGCGAACTGCTGCTGAAGTGCCTGCAAGCGGAAGGCGTCGAAGTGATGTTCGGCGTGCTGGATGGCAGCTTCAACACCTTTCTGGCGAAGCTGGACGAGTATGGGGTACGGTACGTCTGCCCGCGACACGAAGCGGCGGCGGCGCACATGGCCGAAGCCTGGACGCGCGTGTGCGGCAAACCGGCGGTGTGCGTGGGCGGCATCGGGCCGGGGGCGGCGAACATGGTCTCCGGCCTGGCGACGGCCTACGCCGAAGGCACGCCCGTGATCGCGATCAGCGGGCAACGGAGGCGCAGCATCATTGACCCGCACAAGGGCGGTAGTTTCCAGAACATCTCGCTGGTGGAACTCTACCGCCCGGTGACCAAATGGTCAGCGGGCGTGCGTGACTGGCGCCGGTTGCCGGAGGTGATGCGCCAGGCCTTCCGCGTGGCGCTCAGCGGGCGCCCTGGCCCGGTCTTCGTGGAGATTCCGGAGGACGTGCTGCGCGGCACGGGCGAGGCCGAGGACGCCCCCGTCTGGCCGGCGGCACAGTACCGCCCGGCGACGATTGGCGCTGGCGACCCGGATTTGATTGCCCAGGCCGCCGACTGGCTGGCGAACGCGGAGCGGCCGATGCTGCACGCAGGCAGCGGGGTGCTCTGGGCGGAGGCGTGGGAGGAGTTCCGTGCGTTGGGCGAACACCTCGGCGCGGCGTTCACCACCTCGCTGGGGGCGCGCGGCGCGGTGCCGGAAGACCACCCGCGCTACTTCCACCTGCTCAACCGCGACGCATTGGAGACTGCCCGCCGCGAGGCGGATGTGATCCTGGTGGTGGGCAGCCGGCTGGGCGAACTGGACGGCTGGGGGCGCGCGCCGCTGTGGGGCGACCCGGCGGAGCAGAAGACCATCCAGATCGACATCGACCCGACCAGCATCGGCCTGAACCGTCCGGTGGATCTTGGCATCGTGGCCGACGCGAAGGCCGCGCTGACTGCGTTGCTGGCAGCGGTTAAGGAGCGCACGGAGCCCAAAGCGCCCGGCCCGCACTTCGACCGCTACCGTGAGATGACGCTGGCCTGGCAGGCGCAACTGGCGCAGGTGCTGGAACAGGGCACGGTGGGGGTGAACCCCGGCGTGATGGTGCGCACGGTGCGCGAAGCCTTCCCGCGCGATGCCATCGCGGTGATGGACGGTGGGTGCACCAGCCTGTGGTTCGCTAACTTCAACCCGATTTACTTGCCGCGCACCTACCTGTACACGGCGAAGTTCGGTCACCTGGGCACCGGGTTGCCGTATGCGATCGGCGCGAAGATGGCTGCGCCCGACCGCGAGGTGTACCTGATCACCGGCGATGGCGCGTTCGGCTTCAACATCCAGGAACTGGAGACCGCCCGACGGCACAATGTGAAGATCACCGTAATTCTGGCGGACGACCAGGGCTGGGGCATGGAGCGCGCCTCACAACTGTTTGCCCAGATCGGCGGCATGGTGGAGACCGAGCACTACGCCGGGACGCGCTACGACCAGATCGCGCAGGCGTTCGGCTGGCATGCAGAGGTGGTGGACGACGAGGCCGACCTGTTGCCAGCGCTCGACCGCGCCCGCGCAGCGGACGGCCCGGCGCTGATTCAGGTGAACGTGGATCAGGGCGCGAACCTGGCGCCGCCCGGCATCCTGGAGTTCACCTCGATGGTCTATCGCGCGGAGGGTTGAGCGATGGGTGCCCTGGATGGCAAAGTGGCGCTGGTGACCGGCGCAGGGCGTCCGCGCGGCATCGGCGCGGCGATTGCGTTGCGCCTGGCGCGCGAGGGCGCGCGGGTGGTGGTCAGCGACCTGTGCCGCCCGCCTGCGCCCGACCAGGCCCACCCCGGCGCAGCGGACGCGGACTCGCTCGCTCAGGTGGCGGAAGCCGTGCGCGCCGAGGGCGTGGATTGCCTGGCGGTACAGGCCGACGTGACGGACTTCGCCAGCGTGCAGGCGCTGGTGGCGCAGACGATGGAGGCTTTCGGGCGGCTGGACGTGCTGGTGAACAACGCCGGCGTGGCGCTCTCGCCCGCGCCGGTGGTGCAGATGGACATTGCTGCCTGGCGCAAGACGCTCGACGTGAACGTGACCGGCGCCTTCCTGTGCTGCAAGGCGGCCTTGCCAGCCATGATGCAATCCGGCGCGGGGGGGCGGGTGATCAACATGGCCTCGCTGGCCGCCCGCCGCCCGCGCCCCTTTATGGCGGCCTACGCGGCCAGCAAAGCCGCGCTGGTGGCGCTCACTCAATCGCTGGCGCTGGAGGTGGCCGCGTTCGGCATCACGGTCAACGCAGTCTTACCCGGCGACATTGACACCGATCTGAAGCAATGGGGGCTGCGCCTGGAAGCGCAGGTCACCGGCCAGCCCTACGAAGCCGTGCTCCAGCGCGCAGTGGCGCAAATCCCCGTCGGGCGTATGGGCTTGCCGGAGGACGTGGCGGCGCTGGTGGCCTTCCTGGCTTCGGACGAGGCGGCCTTCGTCACCGGCCAGGCGTGGAACCTGACCGGCGGACGGGAACTGGTCAACCTGCCCCTGCCGCCGATGTTGCAAGGCGAGTGAATCTGCCGCTGCATGAAACGGAGGGGGCATCGCTTCGGCGGTCGCAGACCGCCGAAGCGATCTCCGATCGCTCGCTGGGGGTGGCTTCGCGCCCGATGGGAAGGAGGATAAAATGGTTCGCTGGCAGACGTTTCTCCCTGGTTTCAGCATGGCGCTTGTGGGAGCGCTGCTGGTGGTGCTGCTCGCGCTGGCCAATCCGCGTGCGGCGGCGCTACCCACATTCGATTCAGGCGACTTTGCCGGATCGGGGAACTGCGACTCCTGTCACAACGAGGGCATGGTGGACGAGGCGAACAACCCCGTGGGACTGGTGAACGACTGGCGCGGCACCATGATGGCAAACTCGGCGCGCGACCCGCTCTGGCAGGCACGCGTGAGTGTGGAAATCAGCCGCACGGTCAGCCTGCGCAACGAGATCGAGGACACGTGCGCTATCTGTCACATGCCGATGGCACGCACCCAGGCCGTGGCGAATGGCACGACCGTGGCGATCTTCGACGACGGCTTCCTTTCCCCCGCAAACGGGCTGCACTTGGCGGCGATGGACGGCGTCTCGTGCACGCTGTGCCACCAGATCACGAATGGCAACTTCAGCGCGCCAGGCGACGGCAACTTCGTGATCGACACCAGCACTACCACGCCGGATCGTGCAGTCTACGGCCCGTTCGACAACCTGCAGACCATGCCGATGCGCAATCAGGTCGGGTTCACGCCCACCTACAGCCCGCACGTCACCAGGGCGGCGCTGTGCGGTACCTGTCACAACCTGACCACTCACGCCGTGCGCGCCGATGGCACGCTCACGGGCGACGTGTTCCCCGAACAACGTACTTACGACGAGTGGGAGGCCAGCCGCTTCGGCGACGGCCAGGGCGGGGATGACCTCAGCTGCCAGGCGTGCCACATGCCCACGGCGGTCGGTGGGGTGCGACTCGCCACCACACCGAACAATCTCGCGCCGCGCCAGCCTTTCCATCGGCATACCTTCACGGGCGCCAACGTCTTCATGCTGCGCCTGCTGCGCGACAATCTGGACGCGCTTGGCGTACCCGCCACCCCGGCGCAGATGAACGAGACCATCACCCGAACGCAGACCTTCCTGCAAGAGGCCACTGCGCGGCTGATCGTGCAGCCGATCCTGCAGGGCGACGTGCTCACGCTGACCGTGCAGGTGCAGAACCTGACAGGGCATAAGTTCCCCAGTGGCTATCCGAGCCGCCGTGCCTGGCTGCACGTGGTGGTGACCGACACGCAGGGCACGCGGGTCTTCGAGTCGGGTGCGCCGCTCGCCGACGGGCGGATCGCCGGCAACGACGCCGACGCCGATCCCACGACGTACGAACCGCACTACGACGTGATCACGAGCACTGCACAGGTGCAGATCTACGAACCCGTGATGTTGGACAGCGACGGCAAGGTTACCTACACGCTGCTGCGCGCGGCGTCTTACGCCAAAGACAACCGTCTGCTGCCACAGGGGTTCGACAAGGCGAATGCCCCCGCCGACATCGCCGTGCGCGGCGCAGCAGCGGCGGACGCGAACTTTGTGGCGGGGGGTGACATCGTGACCTATCGCATTGCGGGCAACGGCAGCGGTCTGTATCACGTGCGGGTGGAGATGCTGTACCAGACGCTGTCGTACCCCTTCGCGCAGGACGTGCTTTCCACGGTCACGCCGAAGTCTGCGGCGTTTGGCGGTTACTACGCCGCCGCTGACCGAACGCCGCTTCGCGTAGCCGAAGAGGCGTTCGTCATCGGCGCGGAGACACTTTTCCTGCCCCTCGTGGAGAGGTGAAAGGGGACGATGATGAAGACCTTTCTCTCTCTACGTGCTCAGTCTATCGCCAAGAGCGACCCCTGTGTGGGTCGCTCCTGGTGATTTCCTGGCATGATACAATCCCGCTGGAGGCGAGATGGCGAAGGTGCGATTGGACGTGCTGCTGGTGGAGCGCGGGCTGGCGGAGAGCCGCAGTCAGGCGCAGCGGCTGATTATGGCCGGTCAGGTGGCGGTGAACGGCCAGCCAGCGGTTAAACCGGGGGCGCAGGTGTCCCCGGACGCGGCGGTGGCGGTGACGCGCGGGCCGCGTTTCGTTTCGCGCGGCGGGGAGAAGTTGCTCGCTGCGCTGGAGGCTTTTCCGATTGAAGTGCGCGGACGTGTGTGCGCTGACGTGGGCGCGTCCACCGGTGGGTTCACGGACTGTCTGTTGCAGCATGGTGCGGCGAAGGTGTACGCCATTGACGTGGGGAAGGGCGTGCTGCACTGGAAGCTGCGCAACGACCCGCGCGTGGTAGTGATGGAGGGGGTAAACGCGCGTCACTTGGCGCGTTTACCGGAGCCGGTGGATTTCGTGACCGTGGATGCCTCGTTTATCTCGCTCAAGGTGTTGTTGCCGGTGGTCAGGGGGTGGTTTCCCTCACCCTACACCCCGGCCCCTGCGGGGCCACCCCTCCCCCCTCTCCCAATGGGAGAGGATGGAGG
>CAYSXA010000171.1:0-6419 GCA_964435005.1 uncultured Anaerolineaceae bacterium
GGGCGTTGCCGCGTCGTGAAAGGGCGGCAGGTCAAGCGTGGCGCGACCCAGCTCGAAGACGGCGTGCGCGTCCGAGCCGACCGTGCCGGGCACGCCGTACGCCTGCGCGAAGCGCTGCGCCTGACGGTTGAACCCCGGCCACATGCAGCGCGCGTTGAAGGTCTCAATGGCGTCTACCAGCGGCAGGATGCGCCGCAGGGATTCCACTGTCCAGTGTCCGCTGCGCATTCGGTCGAACGGGTGCGATACGCTGATGAACGCCCCCTGCGCGCGCAGGGGGGCGATGGTTTCTTCGGGGGAAAGTCCCGGCGGCACTTCCTCCTGCACGAAAGCCGCCAGCAGTTCGCCTTCTGTGGTCATGATTTCCTCGCCCACAATCACCCGTTCGGGGTCGATGGCCTGCGCGGCCAGCGCCCCGGCGATGGTGTTGTGGTCGGTCACGACCACGCGGTCGATGCCCCGCCGCCGCGCTGTGGCGACCAGTTGCTCCGGCGAGGTCAGGCTGTCTTTGGAAAAGACGGTGTGACAATGGAACTCCACGCGCATGGGCGGATTGTATCACGCGTGCGGTACAATTGTAGTGATCAGAGGTCACTGGGGTGCACGCAAATGTTTGGACTTGGCGCGGCCTTGTCCCCTTTCCCCTCCCCCCAGGAGCCTGACGGAAGGGGGGAGAGGAGAGGGTCAAAAGGAGCACCTTGTCTACAGCTTTTGACTGCACCCGGTCACTGTTGAATCCCACCTCCGCCGCGCCTTGACTACTGCCCGGCGCGGCACTCCCTCCCCTTCCTTTAGCAAGGAAGGGAGGGGAGGAGGATGGGGGGTGGGGAGGATTCCCGGCTTTTCGGGAGGTTTGTTTGCGCAGGTATCTTTTCGATTACGTTCAACTGTTCGCCGTCGCCGGGCTGGTGCTGGCGCTCGACCAGGTGACCAAATCCCTGGTGCGTGCGGCGTTGCCTTACGGGGCGGTCTGGTCGCCGTGGGAGTGGCTGGCGCCTTATGCCCGCATTGTGCACTGGGGGAACACCGGTGTGGCGTTCGGCATGTTCCAGGAAGGCGGCGGTTTCTTCACCCTGCTGGCGATCCTGGTCGCGGGGGTGATTGTGTACGTCTTTCCCCGTATCCCGCGTGAGGACTGGCTGATGCGGTTGGTCATCGGGATGATGCTCGGCGGCGCGCTGGGCAACCTGGTGGATCGCCTGACCATCGGCCACGTGACCGATTTCATCTCTGTGGGCACGTTTCCCGTGTTCAACCTGGCGGATGCCTCGATTTCCATCGGCGCGGTGGTGATGGCTATCTTGAGTTACGTGCGCGACCGTCAGCACGCCGCTGCGGAAGCCGATGGGGTCGAGGAGGTCGCCCTGGAAGAAGCCGTGCATGAGTGACGACCAGCGTGTGTTCCCCTATGCCCTGAGCGCGCCGCGGCGGCTGGATCGCTTCCTGACCGCGCAACTGGACGGTGCCTCCCGCTCCAGGGTGCAGGTGTGGATTCGAGAAGGCCGCGTGATGGTGGACGGCCAGGTGGTCACCAAGACCGGCTTTGCGCTCGAAGGGCAGGGCACGGTGACGGTGGATGTCCCACCGGTGCGCGAGACCGCCCTGCAACCGGAAGCCATCCCCCTGGACGTGGTGTTTGAGAACGACGACCTGCTGGTGGTGAACAAGCCGGCGGGAATGGTGGTGCATCCGGCGGCGGGACACGAGCGCGGCACGCTGGTGCACGCCGTACTGGCGCACGCGCCGGACATGGCCGGCGTGGGTGGTGAGAAACGTCCTGGCGTGGTGCACCGCCTGGATAAGGATACCTCCGGGCTGATTCTGTTTGCCAAGAACGACCGTGCACATCAGTTTTTGCAGGCACAGTTCAAAGACCGGCGGGTGGAGAAGGTCTACTTGGCGCTGGTGGACGGTGCGCCGCCCACGCCGACCGGACGCATTGAGGCGCCGATTGGGCGCGACACCACCCACCGCCAGCGGATGCGCGTGGTGACGATGGGCAAAGGGCGCGAGGCGGTCACGGTTTACCACACGCTGGAGCGTTTCCCCGCACACACGCTGCTCGAAGTGCACCCGCTGACCGGGCGCACGCATCAGATTCGCGTGCACCTGGCCTTTCTGGGTTGCCCGGTGGCCGGGGATCGGGTGTACGGGCGGCGCAAGCCAACCCTTCCTCTGGCGCGGCACTTCCTTCACGCCGCACGCCTGACGATTACCTTGCCCGGCGAACGCGCGCCGCGCACCTTCCATGCCCCCTTACCGCCCGAACTGGAAGCTGTCCTCTGCGCCCTGCGCGAATCAAAATGAGGGACGCTCCCGCGCCCCTCACCTCGTTCCTCATCATCTCATTGCTTCATCACCCCATTCAATCCGCACTCGCCGGTTGCGGCGCGGGCTGTTTGCCCTTCACCGCTTGCAGGAAGCCGGCGTACATCAGCAGCACGCCGACGAACTCGCTCACGTACAGCCAGTCCGGCAGGCCGGCCTTGACGAACGTGCCGCCGATGGCCGGGCTGAGCGCGCCGGCGGCAATCAGCACGTTGCCAATCATGCGTTGGAACAGCACCTGCTTGCGCCAGAACAGGAAGGCCGAGTACAACGCCCCGCCGACCAGCGTGATGGTGCCGTAGATGTTCAGCAGGATGGTGAGCAGGATAATCAGGCCGCTGCGCTCCATCAGCGCCTTGTACTGCGTGGAGATGGGCACGGCGGGGTTGAAGTCGGCAGCCGCTGGAGTGATGGGCGCCAGCGCAATCAGGAGCGCCGCCAGCAGCGAGACGGCGACCAGAATCCAGGTGAGCGTCTGCGCCACGCCGCGTTTGCGTACCAGCAGGTGCACTGTGCCCTGTCCCAGCCAGGCGGCGGTCAGCATCGCGCCGCTCAGATACCAGAGTTTGAGCGCCACCACGCTGAAGGTGAAGCCCAGCACCACCTCGGTCAGCGTGCCCAGGCCGTAGAGCAGCAGCCCGACCGCCCAGAACAGCAGGTGTTTGCCGCCACGCTGCTGATAGCGGTGGTATACCGCCCAGGTGAAACCAAAGGTCACCACGGTTGAAAGAAGGGAAATGTAATGCATGATTGCCTCCTACCAGGGGGATGCGCCGGGGGTGATCCCCAGCATGGATAGCACAATCAGCGCTATCGTCGCCAGCAGCCCCAGCGCCAGCAGACCGAGTATCACCGGGATGAGGTAGCGCGCCAGGGGGCTGGCCTCGAAGCGCGTTGATGGGCGTTTGGTCGGCTCAGTATTTTTCATAGTGTTCCACCAGCGTGAGCAAAATCTGGTCGGTGAAGGTGATTACCTTGCGCAGCATGGCTGCCCACGCGCGCGGCGATTGCACTACGGATTGCTCGTAGAGGCGGAAGAACGAGTCCAGCAGCGCGGTGCGGAAGAACAGACAGGCGCTCACCGCTTCGCGGTGGCTGAGGTGGTAGCGGTGCCCGAGCGCGGCGTACTCGAACCCCAACGCGCGGGCTTCGGCCACGGCAGCCTCGCCATCGCTGGACAGATAAGCACGCAGCCCCTGGAGCAAGGCGCGCCCGCTGTGACCGTAGCGTGCGCGGGCTTCGCTGTCCAGTTTTTGATACCAGTCCTCCGCCTCCAGGGCGCTGTGCTGCATCTGCAGGCGGATGTATTTGAGCGCGTTGTGAATCAGGTCGTCGGGGTCGCTGTGGTCGCGGTCGCGAGCCTGTTGCCAGAGCATAATCTCGCTGCGTTTGAAGCGTCGATGCCCTCCGCTGGTGCGGTGCACGGGAATCTGGCCGCGATTGGCCCAGTTCCGTACCGTGCTGGGATGTACGCCGAGCAGGTCGGCCACTTCGCTGAGAGAAAGCCATTCTTTGGGCATGGTGCCTCCGTGGGGCGAAATTCGCGAATTCTACCTGAATGTACCAGAAGTTCTGCGTAAAGATAACGTAGATTTTGGTAGATTTTCGTTAGCGTTCGGTGAAGAACCTGAAACGGAGGCACAGCCGCAAGATGAGACGACATCCCCCTGTGGTGTCTTGCGGCGATGGGGTTCAGAGAATCAGCATGGCGTCGCCGAAGGAGTAGAAGCGATACCCCTCACGGATTGCCAGGCGGTAGGTCTCCAGGATGCGTTCCCGTCCGGCGAAGGCGCTGACCAGCATAATCAGCGTGGACTTGGGCAGGTGGAAGTTCGTGATCATGGCGTCCACCGCACGGAAGGTGAAGCCGGGCAGGATGAACAGGTCGGTGGGGCCTTCGAAGGGAGCGACGCGCTCGCCCGGCGCGGCGTGGCGCGCGGCGGTCTCCAGCGTGCGCACCGAGGTGGTGCCGACCGCGACCACCCGTCCGCCCTCGCGGTGCGCGCGGTTGATGGCCTCGGCGGCTTCCGGCGTGACCTGACACCATTCGGTATGGATTTTGTGTTCTTCGGGGCGCTCCTCGGTGACCGGCGCGAAGGTGTCCAGCCCAACGTGCAGCGTGACCTCGGCGAAGCGCACCCCCTGGGCGCGCAGTTCGTCCAGCAAACGCGGGGTGAAGTGCAGGCCGGCGGTCGGTGCGGCGGCGGAGCCCGGCTCGCGGGCGAACACGGTCTGATAACGGTTCGGGTCGTGGAGCGGCGCGTGGATGTACGGCGGCAAGGGCATGTGGCCAATACGCTCCAGGTGCGGCTCGACTGGTTCGTCGAAGCGCACGCGGCGGCGCGGCCCATCCAGCACGGCGACCACCTCGGCCTCCAGGCCGTCTTCCAGCCGCACCCGTCTCCCGACACGCATCCTCTTGCCGCCGACCAGCGCTTCCCAGGTGCATTCGTCCTCGCGGTGCAGCAGCAGAATCTCCACCTTGCCGCCGGTGTCCACCTTGCGGGCGTACAGCCGCGCCGGAATCACGCGCGTGCGGTTGAGTACCAGGATGTCGCCGGGGCGCAGGTAGCGCCCAATCTCGCGGAAGATGACGTGCTCCACCTGGCCGGTATCGCGGTGCAGCACGAGCAGCCGGGCGCTGTCGCGCGGCTCGGCAGGTGTCTGGGCGATGCGGTCGGGGGGGAGGGGGTAGTCGAAGTCGGTGGTTCTCATGGGGATTGCGCGGGTGCCTGGCCCACCGGCCTGTGTTCAGAAGTCCTCTTCTTCGTCATTAGAAGACCATACGAACCAGCCCAGGCCAAAGAACTCGGAAATCAGTAGCAGGTCGAGGACGATGCAGAGGAAGGCGACCGCGATTTTGGCCAGGATAAAGTCGAAAGGCAGGTTTGTGGTGGTAAAGAGTGTGACGCCGCCCGGCAGGGTGATGCCGGTGACCGAGCCCTGTGTGTTCTTGCCGAAGAACAGCCACCAGTGCAGGGGAACGGCCAGGGCGAGGGCGATGATGTCGCCGAGAATGCGTCTGGGGAAGTGCGGCAGTCCGGCGGCGGAGCGGATGAGGTTGCCTGTCAGATAGACGCCAACCGCGAGGAAGCCCACGCTGGCGGCCACGATGGGAAAGGGCGACTGGCCGCCGAAGTATTCATCCCGCGGGAAGACGTTGAACAGGGCGAGCCAGGGCAGTATCCCGGTGACAAGGAACGCCAGCGCGAACAAAGCGGCGCACCCCAGGGCCGCCAGCGGAGGCGAACTGGAATCATCGGGCGGTTGGGGAGAATCGGGTGGAGAAGATTGTGAGGGACGAACGACAGGCATGTTCACCTTCAGAGCACCGCTGCTTGCCGTTGGGCATGGACGGCTGACGGCAGCGCGGTCAATTGTAGCGCCACTGCTTCGCAGCCACTCTACCGGTGAAAGAAGCGGGCGATCAGGTTGAGCAGCAGCGTCAGCCCCAGCGAGAGCAGGATGGACGTCGCCAGGGGGAAGATGCAGGTCACGTTCTCGCGGCGGATGATGATGTCGCCGGGCAGGCGACCGAGCGGCAGGTTGAGCCGCGCGAGCAGCAAGATCAGGCCGCCGACCACGAACAGCAAGACGCCGAATACCATGAGCATCCTTCCGAGGGATTCCAGCATTGCTTCGGCCTCCTGGGTGTTCAACGGTTGTGTCAACGGGGTAACTTGCGGCCCATGCCCGCGGCTGGCGAAACTGCGCCGAAACCGTGGGCGCGCGGCGTGGTCGCACCGGGGCACGCGCGGTTGCGGGGACGATTTTCCTTACCCCGAATCAGGATTTCCTCGTCTCGCAAGCCACTTTTGCAGAGATTTTTGGTTCTCTCCGGATGGAATACCGGCTAACAAGTGTTCTACACTGATATCCTCGTCTAATTCCGGCCAGTGTATGCCGCGTCCATTCCCAATCAATCGCCACTTCTCTCGTTCTTCCCGGGTTCCGTGCAACAGTCGCGGATACCACACCAGCGGCACGGCTATCGTCCGCCCATCCTCCAGCGCGACGATCAGTTCATCTTCTGTAACTTTGACGTCCTGGGCTTTCGCCACTCGCAAATCAATCGCTAAAGTACTCATCCC
>CAYSXA010000172.1:0-6380 GCA_964435005.1 uncultured Anaerolineaceae bacterium
AGTACTCATCCCATTGCTCCAGAATCATCGCCTGTCGCTCTTCCACCAGACGTTGTATCCGTTCGGATTTCGTGGGGCCGGAAACCACCGCTCTCTTGTAATCGTACCGGTTTGAGCCAGAATTTGGCAATCTTTTCTTCTCTTTCTACATGTACATGGGGAGGTTCGCCACGATCGCCAGAGTAAAAGAAGAAACGGTAGGGGCCAACATGGGTTATTTGTAGGGGCTATGGATATTGATTGCTTCTCAACGAGTGGGGTAGTTCCGGGTATTCCATTCTGCTGTTAGTGTACCATCACTTTTGTCCCATTGTAAAACTCGCTTTTCCCCAACCCGTTTCCACTTCCAGGCGGTCACAACAGGCGGGGCTGTTCCTCCTGGGGCGGGGTCAGTCCCAGGTGCTCGTAGGCGTGCCGCGTGGCGACCCGTCCCTGGGGCGTACGCTCCAGGAAGCCCAGCCGCAGCAGATAGGGTTCGACCACGTCCATCACGGTGTCCGGCTCCTCGCTGATGGAGGCGGCGATAGTGTTCAGGCCGACCGGGCCGCCGTTGAACTTCTCGATGATGGCGCGCAACACGCGGCGGTCGAGGTCGTCCAGGCCGAGTTCGTCCACGTCGAGCAGGTCGAGCGCCTGGCGGGCGATGGCGCGGGTCACGCGCCCGTCGCCGCGCACCTGGGCGTAGTCGCGCACACGGCGCAGCAGGCGGAGCGCCACGCGCGGCGTGCCCCGCGCCCGTTGGGCCACCTCGTCCACGCCGTCCGGTTCGATGGGCAGGTCGAGTTTCTGTGCCGCGCGTGCCACGATGGCCTGCATGGCAGGCAGGTCGTAGTAATCCAGGCGATAGACCGCCCCGAACCGTGCCCGCAAAGGCGCGGTGACCAGCGCCAGCCGCGTGGTCGCGCCGACCACGGTGAAGCGCGGCAGTTTCAGCCGGATGGAGCGCGCCGACGGCCCTTTGCCGATCACGATGTCCAGCGCGAAGTCCTCCATCGCCGGGTAGAGCACCTCTTCCACCGCGCGACCCAGGCGGTGCACCTCGTCGATGAACAGCACGTCGCCGGCGCGCAGGTTGGTCAGGATGGCAGCCAGGTCGCCGGGGCGCTCGATGGCCGGCCCGGCAGTGACCTTGATGTTCACGCCCATCTCGTTCGCCAACACGTGCGCCAGCGTGGTCTTGCCCAGGCCGGGTGGGCCGTAGAACAGCACGTGGTCGAGCGCCTCGTTGCGTTGCCTGGCGGCTTCGATGAGAATCGCCAGATTCTCTTTGACCCGTTCCTGACCGATTACCTCCGCCAGCCGCTGCGGACGCAGGGCGTGGTCGAAGCGGTCGTTCGGCTTGCGCTCCGGGTTTACCAGACGGTCGGGGTTGTCCATAGGGGAAATTATATCATCGGGGCAGCCGTACCGAGCGGAGGGCTGGGCCTGGCGAAGCCCACAGTCGAGGTGCGGCAGGAGACGGGCGAGATTCCAGCACCAGGGATTTTTTCGCATGTTTGTGGGGCCGCGGTCTGGCGGTTGAACGCGGACTTTTTTGCTACAATGGGGGCGATATGTCCATAGTTCACTGGAGGAGTGCATGAAAGCGCAGGAAGTGTTGCCGGTGGTGTTGTCCATCCTGGTGATAGTGCTGGTGGCCGTGCTGGAGCGGCATTCCAAACTGTTCGCTGCGCTGACGGCCACCATGCCGCTCAGCGCGCCGCTGGCGATCTGGATTGTGTACGCAGCCAACGAGGGGCGGGCAGAGGTGGTGCAGCGGTTCAACCTCAGCCTGTTGCTCGGTCTGTTGCCCACGCTGGCCTTTCTGATTGTGGCGTACCTGGCCGCGCGCGCCGGCTGGAAACTGTTGCCCATGATTCTGGCCGGCTACGGCGCGTGGGGCGTGGGTGCGGCGTTGTTGTTCGTCTTTCGCAAGGCGCTGGGGATTTAGTTCACAGATGGGCGCAGATGAACGCAGATAGAACACGGATTTCGTGAATTGAGCGGAATTCCACAGATTATCTGTGGTCATCCGTGTCATCCGCGTTCCATGTTCACCTGGTTGTCGCCTGAGCAGTACGAAGTCAAGGTAAAATAGTTGGAGACTGAATTAGTTGGAGACTGAATGGTGCATGACAGGTGCACCAACACGCGTGGGATGTCATCCCACGCGGCATGAGAGGCCATTTGATGGACAATGTGTTTCCTTCCCGACATCCCCTGGTGGCGCACAAGTTGACGCTGTTGCGCCGTAAGGACACGGAACCGAAGAAGTTCCGCGAGTTGATTCGCGAAATCGCCGCGCTGCTGACCTACGAGGCCACCGCTGACCTGTTCACCCACCCGGTGGCGGTCGAGACGCCGCTGGCGACGGCACAGGGTCAGGAACTCGTTGAGAAGATTGGTCTGGTGCCCATCTTGCGCGCAGGGCTGGGCATGGTGGAAGGCGTGTGGGAACTGATGCCTTCCGCCGAAGTGTGGCACATCGGCCTGTACCGCGACGAGCGTACGCTCAAGCCGGTGGAGTACTACAACAAACTCCCGGTGGAGCCTACAGTATCCGTGTGCCTGATCCTCGACCCCATGCTGGCGACCGGTGGCTCGGCGGTCGCCACGGTGGACATCCTGAAACGCTGGGGGGTGAAGAAGATCAAGTTCGTGGGCATCATCGGCGCGCCGGAAGGTATCGCACTGATGCAGCAGCATCACCCTGACGTGCCGATTTACCTGGCGGCGGTGGACGATCATCTGAACGAGCACGGTTACATCGTCCCTGGCCTGGGCGACGCGGGCGACCGACAGTTCGGCACAGGATAGCGCCGTGCGGTCGGCTTCGCCGTGAACGTGTGGTTACAGGGAGGTTTTCCGAAAGGGGGATGCCATGCTGGCGCGGGTGCATTCCTGCGGCGTGGTTGGCCTGGAAGGGGCCGTGGTGGAGGTCGAGGTCGATCTGACCGACGGCCTGCCCGGTATGGTGATTGTCGGGCTGCCGGATGCGGCGGTGCAGGAGAGCCGCGAGCGGGTGCAGTCGGCCATCAAGAACAGCGGGTTGCACTTCCCACGCAAACGGCTGCGGGTGAACCTGGCGCCGGCCAACGTGCGCAAGGAGGGGCCGGCCTACGACCTGCCCATCGCGTTGGGAGTGTTGATCGCCAGCGGCCAGTTGTCGCCGGATGCTCTGGACGACGCCCTGCTGGTGGGCGAACTCTCGCTGGACGGGCGGCTGCGTCATGTGCCGGGGGTGCTGCCGCGCGCGGTGGTCGCGCGGGAGCGCGGCTTTCGCACGCTGTACGTCCCTGCCGCCGACGCTGCTGAGGCCGCACTGATACCCGACCTCACCGTCTATCCCGTGGCGACGTTAGGCGATCTGGTGCTGCACCTCACCGGGCGGCGTTCTCTTGCGCCCCAGCCGCCCACCCGCCCGCCGGAGGGCTCGGTCAGCATGGCCACGGATTTCGCCGAAATCAAAGGCCAGGAGCACGTGAAGCGCGCGCTGGAAGTGGCGGCTGCCGGCGGGCACAACGTGTTGATGGTCGGGCCGCCGGGGGCGGGCAAAACCCTGCTGGCGCGCGCTCTGCCCGGCATCCTGCCGCGCATGACCATCGAAGAGGCGCTGGACGTCACGCGTATCTACTCCGTGGCCGACCAATTGCCACCGGACGTGCCGTTGGTGTACGAGCGTCCCTTCCGCGCGCCGCATCACACCATCAGCCATGCTGGGCTGGTGGGTGGCGGTACCTGGCCGCGCCCCGGCGAAATCTCGCTGGCCCATCGCGGGGTGCTTTTCCTGGACGAGTTCCCTGAGTTCGGCACGCGCGTGCTCGAAGTGCTGCGCCAGCCCATGGAGGACAAGGTGGTCACCATCAGCCGCGCGCAGGGCACGCTCACCTTCCCGGCGAGCTTCATGCTGGTCGCGGCGATGAACCCCTGCCCCTGCGGCTATTACGGCGACCCGCAGAAGGAGTGCACCTGTTCGGCAAGTACGATCAGCCGCTATCAGAAGCGCATCTCCGGCCCGATTCTCGACCGTATTGACATCCACGTGGACGTGCCGCGCGTGGATTACGAGAAACTGAGCAGCGACCGGCTGGGGGAGCCTTCGGCGCAGGTGCGCGCGCGCGTGGAAGCCGCCCGCGAGCGCCAGCGCGCCCGCTTTGCGGGCTCCGACCTGGCCTGCAACGCGGACATGCGCCCGGCGGAAATCCGCCGCTTTTGCCGCCTGGACGAGACCGGGCGTGCGCTGATGCGCTCCGCCATGCGGCAAATGGGGCTTTCGGCGCGCGCTTATCACCGTGTGCTCAAACTGGCGCGCACCATCGCCGACCTGGCCGGTGCGGAGGCCATCGCGCCCGCCCACCTGGCCGAAGCGTTGCAGTATCGTCCTCGGCTGTTGTGGTGAGGTGTTTGCCTTCGGACTTTCCGGCTTACCCTACGCTTCCATCGCGCGGGCGATGATGTGCTCCAGCCGCGCAAAATGCGACCCGGCCCAATAGACCTGACCGCAGCGGTCGCACTGGCTGAACTCGTTGAAGTAGCGGCGGGTTTTCGGCTCCAGGCGGTCGAGCACGGCCTGCTTGGACACGCGGTGGAGTTCCCCGTTGCAGCGCAGACAGCGGGAGAACGGGCGCACCAGCACCTTCAGGTTGAAGCGGATCACTACCTCACGGATTTGCGCTTCGGGGTGCTGCGCACGCACCCAGTAGCCGTAAGTGACCGCGCTGCGGAACAGCAGCCGCCGGTCGCGGGTGAGCAACACACGCTGCTGCGCGCCAGCCTGGGCAGCCAGGTCGGCGTCGTCCAGATGGGGGTCGTAGTGCGTATCGAAGCCCAGCAGGCGCAGGTAGGCCGTCAACCGCCCCAGATGGTTGTCGGCCAGGAAGCGCGGCGGGCGCTCCAGCAGCGGGCGGAGCGGCGGACAGCCGTCCACCGCTCCAATGGGATAGACCGCGATGCGGTCGCCGTGGCGGGGCAAGTAGTCGAAGGTCACTCCCTGCGCGTTGACGCGGATGCCGCCGACCTCCGGGTGCGGCACGTGCAGCGCCTCGATCAGGTGCTTCACGCTCTGTGGGCCGGTGAAAGCGTATTCGAACCACCGTTCGCGGCGGTGAAGGGGGAGAAAGTCGTTCAGCGCGCCGAAGAAGCGAAACTCGATAACCGGCACCTCGATCCTCAGTCTGTCCAGAGAGGGCGCGGTTTTCTCTGGATTTTATATGAAAATCTGTGGATTCATCGTCAATCTGTGGGTACATCCTCGCCGCGTGCGAAGAAGTAGCCCTGGATGAACCCGCGCGCCCGCTCGGTGAGCGGATACGCTTCTTCCAGCGTGTGCCAGAAGTCTGCGCTGTGGTTGGGGTGCAGGCGATGGGTCAGTTCGTGGGCGATCACGTAATCCACCACCCAATCCGGCCAGTGGCGGATTTTGTCGCTGATGCGGATGAAGCCGTCGGTCGCACCGCCGTTGGTGCAACTGCCCAGCCGTTTTTCCATGTTGCTCACCCAGCGGATGGCATTCCACTGCACTCGTCCGCCGAAGTAGCGGCGGTTAATGTGCTCGGCACGGATTTGCAGGGCGTAGTCCGTGGCCTTCTCCGCGTGCCTGCGGCGTCTGCTGGCTTCTTTGACCAGTTGCGTGTGCAGTTGCTCCAGCAGGACGCCGATTTCGCGATTGGGGAAGCGGAAGGGGATGCGCAGCAGAACGCTGCTATCTGTCTGCCGCTGCCAGCGGGAAGATTTCTTCAGTCGTTTGTCGCGGCGCACCCAGACGGTGAGCGGTTCGTCGTCTGGTCCTTTGATGATGAAGCGTTTATCGGCCATACGCAGGTTTTCGCGCGACCAGGCCGGCCACCGCGCGCGGACGCCCGCAATCCTGTCCGAACCAGCCTTCGCGATAGCGCAGCACTTCCCAGTCGGCGAAAGCGGCGCGCAGTTCCCCGCGCTGGAGCAGATGGTCGGGGTTCAGATCGGGCCAGCGGGTGCGGTTGGCCTGGGTAAGCGTCTCGAAGACCAGCACGCCGCCGGGTTTGAGCGCCCGGCGGAAGGCCGGCCACAGGTCGTGTTGCAGGTAGTAGAAGTTCAGAATCAGGTCGAACGTCTCGGCGGGAAGCGGAAAGGCGCGCAGGTCGGCCTGCACGGTCATCAGGCGCGGCAGGCGGGCTTTTGCCTGACGCAGCGCCACGCCGGAGATGTCCACGCCGACCACGCGGAAGCCGCGCCGTAGCAGGAAAGCGGCGTTGCCGCCCAGTCCCATTGCCACGTCCAGCGCTAGGCCGCCGGGTGGAAGCAACGGGGCGGCTTCGACCAGAAAGGCGCGCGGGCGGGTGACGGTGCGGCGCTGTACACACCTGCCGCCGCCGACGGCGGGGAGCGGGTGGGTGCCGGGGGGGGGGGGGTCCCTGACGTAG
>CAYSXA010000173.1:0-6371 GCA_964435005.1 uncultured Anaerolineaceae bacterium
CATCGGTGGGGCATTGAAAGCGGTGATTACCCCGATCTCCCCCTTCACCGCCCAACGTCCCCCGGATTGAAAGCCTGGAAGCTCCTGGCGGGTTATGGTATAATGCGCGCCGCACGGGCGAGACCGCCTCACGGAGAGGTAGCGTAGTCTGGCCTAACGCGCGCGCCTGGAGAGCGCGTGAGCCGTAACTCGGCTCCGTGGGTTCGAATCCCACCCTCTCCGCCTGTAGCCTCCCCCCAGCGGGGAGGCTTTTTTGTTGACACAGCTACCAACCTGCGGTATCCTACAGACGCCCACGGGTGGGTCCGGCGCGGCAGAGCCTTCCGAACCGTGTCAGGTCCGAGAGGAAGCAGCACTAAGGAAGTCCCTCTGGGTGCCGCCGGGTTGCCTGCCCGCGGGCATTTTTCTACCGCTTATGTGGAAACGACTGATCCCCCCCATTCTGCTCATCCTGATCGGCGGGGCGCTGCTGACCTTCGCCCGCCGCGCGACCGTGACCCTGATCGTGGACGAGGAGTCGCGCCCGGTGACCACCTGGGTGCGCACCGTGGCCGAGGTGCTGCGTGAGCAGGGGGTGACCATCACCGAAGACGATGCCGTACTCCCGCCGCCGGACACACCGCTCCGCGACGGGATGACCGTGCGCGTCACCCACGCCACGACCTTCACCATCCAGGTAAACGACGAACCACCCCAAACCGTCCGCACCACCGACCGACGTCCGGCAAACGTGCTGGCGCAGGCCAGTGTGCCGCTCTTCCCCGGCGACGTGCTGCTGGTGGACGGCCAGCCGACCGACCCGGACGTACAGCTCTCCCCGGGTGACCACGACCTGCACGTGCTGCGTGCAGTCAGTGTGGAATTGATCGCCGACGGCGAGACCCGCACGCTGCGCACCACCCAAACCACCGTTGATGACCTGCTGGCCGAAGCCGGCGTCGCCGTCGGCCCCCACGATCGCGTCAACCCGGCGCCGGACACGCTGCTCCGCGACGGGTTGACGATTGTCGTGCGCCGCGCCCGCCCGGTGACAGTGGTCACCACCCAGGGCGAAACCGACGGCTGGACGGTAGCAGATACCGTCGGCGGGGCGCTGAGCGAATTGGGCATGCCACTGCAGGGGCTGGACTACAGCCGCCCGCCGGAAGACGCTCCGATCCCCGCGGACGGGCGTATCGAAATCGTCCACGTGCGTGAGGAAGTGGTGCTCGAAGACCAGCCTATCCCCTTTGAGACGCTTACCCAGCCGCTCCCCGACCTGGAAATCGACCAGCAGCGCGTGGTACAGGTCGGCGCTTACGGCCTGCAAACGCGGCGTGTGCGCGTGCGCTACGAAAACGGCGAAGAAGTCTCGCGCGAAGTAGAAGAAGCCTGGGTCTCGCAGCCGCCCCGACCACGCATCCTGGGCTACGGCACGAAGATCGTGGTGCGCACCCTGAACACCCCAGACGGGCCGATCGAGTACTGGCGGGCGGTCACCATGTACGCCACCTCATACTCCCCCTGCCGGCTGGGGATTCTGAACTACTGCAACGAGCAAACGTACAGCGGCCAGAAAGTGCAGAAGGGGATCGCGGCTGTGGTGCGCTCGTGGTATCCTTACCTCAGCGGGCAACAGGTGTACGTCCCCGGCTACGGCGTGGCGACGATCGCCGACATCGGCGCCGGCATCCCTGGCCGCTACTGGATCGACCTGGGCTACAGCGACGATGACTACGTCTCCTGGCACCAGTACGTCACCGTGTATTTCCTGACCCCCGTCCCGCCACCGGACCAGATTCAATGGATCCTTCCGTAAACGTCCCCGATCTGTTGCGGCGCTATGGGCTGCGCCCAAAAAAGTCACTGGGACAGAACTTCCTGATCGCGGAAAGCGCGTTGCAGCGCGTGGTCGAGGCTGCCGAGCTGCCGCCGCAGGCCGAGGTACTGGAGATCGGTCCTGGCCTGGGCAGCCTGACGGTGTACCTGGCGCAGGTCGCCGCGCGCGTGGTTGCGGTGGAGATGGACGAATCGCTGCTACCACCGCTGCGCGAAGTCCTCGCCCCCTATACCAACGTGGAGCTGATCCCCGGCGACGCGCTGCAAATCTCGCCGGACGACCTCTTCGCCCACAGCGGCTACTTCGTGGTGGCCAATATCCCTTACTACATCACCTCAGCGCTGATCCGGCACCTGCTCACCGCCGCCCATCGCCCGCAACGGATCGTGCTCACCGTGCAGCGCGAGGTCGCTGAACGCATCTGCGCCGTGCCCGGCGACCTCAGCCTGCTGGCGGTCAGCGTTCAGGTGTTCGGCGCGCCGTCCATCCGTGCCCGGCTGCCCGCCGGCGCGTTCTACCCCCCACCGAAAGTGGACTCCGCGGTGGTGCGCGTCGATCTCTACCCCGAACCGTACGTGCCCGAAGAACATCTTGATGCCTTCTTCCGGCTGGCGAAGGCCGCCTTTTCACAAAAGCGCAAGACGCTGGCCAACGCACTCAGCGCCGGCCTGGCCTGGCCGAAGACACGCACCAGAGACTGGTTACAATCCCTGGGCATTGATCCGCAACGACGGGCACAAACGGTTTCGTTGAGCGAATGGGCGCGTCTCACCCAGGCGTTTGTGGCCCAACATGACGGTAACGCCACCTGACCTGCCAGACGCGCAGCGCGGCTTCGATCTGAATGCGCAGCGACATCTTGGACTTCCCCCACTTCCGGTCGGCAAAATAAATCGGCACCTCGACGATGCGCAGGCCGTGACGCACAGCGAGGTACGCCGTCTCCACCTGATAAGCGTACCCCGTCGAACGGATGTCATGTTGCAACAGCAGGCGCACGGCGTCCGCACGCCATAAACGATAGCCACCGGTGGCATCGCGCACCGGTAGATCCAGGATGGTGCGCGCGTACCAGTTCCCGAAGGCAGACAGCCTTTTGCGCCACAGCGGCCAGCGCGCGTCCACGGCTCCTCCGGGCACATAGCGCGAGCCGATGACCAGATCAGCGCCCTGTTGCAACGCCGAGATCAGTTCCGGCAATTTGGCCGGATCGTGGGAAAAATCGGCATCCATCTGCCCAACGGCTTCCGCTCCCTTTTCCAGTGCGACCCGAAAAGCGGTCAGATAGGCCGTGCCCAGGCCAAGTTTCGCCGGACGATGAATCACGCTCATCCGACCGGGGTGCTGTTCACAAAGCGCATCCGCGATCCGACCAGTGCCGTCCGGACTGTTGTCGTCCACCACAATCAGCCGCAACTCAGGCAGCGGCAAAGCAAACAAAGCGGAGACCAGCCGGGGCAGGTTCTCCGCTTCGTTGTACGTTGGAACGATCAGCGTGGTTTTCAAGGGAACTATTGACGAGCGCGCAGCAGTGCGGTTTTCAGCATATCCACATTGGTAAAAATGGCATCAGAGGGCAGCACCACGCCCATACGCACCCGCAACCGCTCGTCCGGCGGGATGTTGCCGTTACGATCTTTCAGCGGGTAAAAATAATCCAGCGACTGCTCCAGCCGGCTGCGGATGCGCTCTTCCAGGGCTTTCACATGGCTCGGCTTGGTCACCACCACAAAATCCGTCGGGGCGAGGTGCCCAAGAAAATCGTTCGCCGACCCGATATCCCGGATCGCGTTATGGATCATCAGACTGACCGCCCGCAACACGTCATCCGCAGCCACAAAGCCATAACGCTCCCGGAAGCGATCCAGATGGTCCAGGCTCACCGCCATCAAAGCCCAACCGGATTGTGCCAGGCATTCGCCCAGCCGTTCTTCCACAAGCACCCCCTCAGGCAACCCGGTGACCGGGTTGTTCACCGCCGCCTGGCTGGTGCGGCGAAGCGCATTACGCACCCGAAGGCGCAACTCCTGAATGTCAAATGGCTTGGTGATGTAATCGTCCGCCCCCAGTTCCAGCCCCTTTAGCCGGTCGATCCGTTCGCGCTTTTCCGTGAGGAAAATGATCGGAATATCGGCTGTGCGGCGATTCGAGCGCAGACGCTCGGCCACTTCAAAGCCGTCAATGTCCGGCAGGCGGATATCCAGGATCACCAAATCGGGCCGCAGATCAATGCAGGCACGCACGCCATCTTCCCCCCAGTTTACGGCATGCACTTCATACCCCTGGACGCGGAAATAAGCGTTCAGCATTTCCGCCACGTCCAGGTCATCCTCGATGATCAACAGGGTGGATTTCTCTGGCACCGGTTACCTGCTGATGGGTTCTTTCTGAATGATAAATTCACACACGTCGTCGCCTTTCGCCACGCATTTGGATTCGTTCACGCGGAATTCGTGGCCGCCGGAGACCCACTTCAAACCTTCCTGCAACAACCCGACTGCGATGAAGCAAACCGGCTTGTCCACCCCGGAGCGCCCCCAACACACCGGGCAACGGTGGATGGTATAGACAAAAGTGTCCTCTTTTTCCTCAACCGTGGTCTCCTGATCGGACACCTGGCTGAAGATCTTCGCCATAGCCGGGATGCCGATGCGCAGTTTGGTGGGTAACGGCAACACCTTGAACGCCAGATCGCCGACGCCAGCCAGTGCACCGAATGAGCGCAGCCCATCCGCAAAAGTAGCACGCCCGGCACGCAAGGCCAGACCACGCCCACCACGTGGGCCGTACATTTCCTCCAACGCCTGGTTGATCGCCGAATAGTCGGCGAAGTCGAACTCCAGCGCCAGGTTGTCCGGGGGATAATTGTCGATCAAATGAGATAAGTGCGCCAGGTTGAGGATGGCATTTACACCGTTCTTGCCCATCACCTCTTCCAGCGCGTGGAGGGTGATCAGGGCAAATTTATTTGGATAATGATAGCCGCTCTTGGG
Source organism: uncultured Anaerolineaceae bacterium (assembly GCA_964435005.1). Classification (GTDB taxonomy): domain Bacteria; phylum Chloroflexota; class Anaerolineae; order Anaerolineales; family DRMV01; genus CAYSXA01. The sequence continues at coordinate 4,813 of CAYSXA010000173.1, forward strand.
GATAGGATCCATAATGCACCGTTCAGATCAGTTTCACAAGGTCTTCTGCAGCACGACGCATGTCCAACAGAATCAAGCCAAGTTTGGCCTTCTCCCGCGCCAGGGCCGTGAGCACAGCTTCTTCGCCCACCGCCATCAGCACCACATAGCCGTTTTGTCCTTTGATGTACACCTGGTCAAGCGTACCGCGCCCGAGTTCGGAAGCAATCCGCTCGCCCAGAGAAAGCATCGCCGCCGACATGGCAGAAACACGATCCTCTTCCACGTCTTGCGGCAGGGCAGAGGCAATGGTCAAACCATCCACGCTGACAATTGCGGATGCTTCAATGTCGGGAGACGAAGCCTGCAGGTCTCGCAGACGATCCACCATGATTTGGGTTCTCGATTTCGTCAAGGCTGCACTCCTTCTGGCTACTGGTGTGTCTCGCCTTACCCGCTAAGGGCGTCCAAACTGCAGTATAATGTAGCACAACGCAGAAAAAGTGTCAAGCAACGGTGCGTAGCAAGGGGTTTCGCTTCAAACAGGCTTGGGCATCGTTCAAAGATAAAAAAGCGGCGACGGTTTTACCCGTCGCCCCTCCTCAGGTCTCCGCAGGAATCCGTGGCAATTCTCCGTCCATGCACACCCGGCGAATCTCGCTGCAAGCGACATGCAGCCGCTTATTAGCTTCAGAGAGCTCTGCCACACCTCACGGTTGAATCGCGTACACCATCTGCACCGAGACAGACAGGGCAATCTGGCCGGACTCGATCGGCACAGAGGCGGCTTCAGCCATCGCTGCCATGCGGTACACCGGCCCGCCGCCGCTGACCGATGCCGTGATGCTGATCACGTCGCCCAGTTGCACCCCGGCCGCCTGTGCCAGTTGCTCGGCCTGAGCCCGCGCATCGGCCACCGCAGCCCGGCGGGCATCAGCCAACGCACTCGTCCGGTCGCTCACGTCAAACTGGATGCCGTAAATCTGGTTGGAACCGGCCTGCACCACTGCGTCCAGCAGATCACCGATCACCTCCAGGTCGCGCACGGTCACCACCACCGTGTTGTTCACCACGTAGTAAATGCCGAGCCGTTCCCCATTCGGGCCATAGTCATAGCTCGGCGAGATACTAAAGTTCGTCGTACGGATGTCGCTGGCAGCGATACCAAACTTGCGAATCGTGTTGATCACTTCAGCGGTACGTTGACTGTTCTCCTCCAGCGCACGTGCGGCTTTCTTCCCCTCGGTTTGTACACCGATGGACACGGTCGCCATATCCGGTGTGAGGTACACCTGACCCGTGCCGCTCACGCTGATCGTCCGTTGTGTCGGCTGAGCGTCGTTTTGCGTGGCGGGAAGCGCCGACCCGGCTGCAGAGGCCGTGGTGCAGGCGGCCAACAGCGCCCCGAACAGCATCAAGGGAATCAACAAAATCACGTTCTTCTTCATGGGAAACCTCCTTAGTAATTTATACCCCTGACGAAGAAACACCGCAAATGGTTCCCGCCACAGGGTGCAAAAAATTTCCAGGGGGTTCGAAAAGTCAGGCGGAAGGGCATGACGGGGTAAGCCATGGGGGAA
>CAYSXA010000174.1:0-6270 GCA_964435005.1 uncultured Anaerolineaceae bacterium
TGTCCTTGCTCAACGCGGTGGACGCGGCAAGCAGCATGATGATCGGCGCTTCGATGATCAGCGAGAGGGCGAACACTACGCCGCCGTAGGCTGCCAGATGGATTTTCGGGTCGGGCAGGCGGGCGACCACCGCGCTCAGCGTGGGCAGTTCCACGCCCATCAGCAGCCAGGACGCTGCCAGCGGCCACCAGGTATGCAGCACGCGCCGCAGGCCCATCGGGTTTTGCTCTTTGGGATTCATGCGCGCCTTTCCTCCGGCAGCCGCCACACCAACACCAGCGCGAACAGGCTGGTGACCACGCCGGCCCGATACACCACCGGCAGCCCCCAGGTGTCCCCGATCATGCCGGCCACCACGGTCGCCAGCGAGCGCAGCAAGAAGGCCATGCTCAGGTACAGGCCGTTGGCCGCCGCTCGGTGGTGTTCGAAGTGATCCTGCACCAGCGCCAGCATCACCGGCCCGGTGGAGATCGCAGTGAAGCCCAGCAGCAACAGCAGCGGCACGATCCACACGCCGTCCACCGCCAGGAAGAGCACCATTAGCAGCGCGCTGCTCAGGATTGCGCCGCCAAGCACGGTCTTGCGCCCCAACCGGTCGGAGAGCGTACCGCTGGTCAGCGCGCCGATCACCCCCGCAATCTCCAGGATGGACAGCGAAGCCCCGGCCATGCGCAGGCTGGCGCCCTTCAGGTGCATGTACGTCGGCAGGTAGACCTGCAACCCGACAACCATCAGGTGGCGCAGGATCAGGATGCCCGCCAGCAGCGGGAACAGGCGCGCCATGCGCGGCAGCGCCTCGCGGATACCGCGAGGCTTGTTCGCCCGCACCGGTACGGAGCGGAAGCGCCACCACAACACCAGGCTGGCGCCCCAACCGATCACCATCAGGCGGGCGATGCCTTCCAGTCCCCAGAGCGCCAGCGCGTTGACCACCAGCAGCGGGCCGACGGTGCGCCCCATCTCGCCGGCGGCCATGAAGAAACTCATCCCGCGCCCGACCTGTTTGCCAGAGACGTGGGCGATCATCGCCGGCGCCGGCGCGTGGAAACTGGCGATGCTCACGCCGACCATCAGCAACAGCGCAGCCAGCGCCAGGTAGGTAGGTGCCAGCCCGCTCAGCGAGATCAACGTGGCAGTTGCCGCCGGGGCGAAGATCACCAGATAGCGCAGGTTGACCACGTCCGCCAGATAGCCGATGAAAGGGTTCAGAATAGCGGGCAGTTGTAGAAAGGCCGAGAGCGCACCGGCTTGGGTGAGGGTGAGCGAGAGTTTCTCGATCAGCGCGGGCAGCAACGGCGCCAGGAAGGCAGAGAACGTGTCGTTGGTGAAGTGCGCACCGGCAATGCTCAGCACTTCGCCGGTGTGAAAAACCTCGTCGCTTTCGAGCGGTTGTGTGGCTGGGATGGTCATGGAACTTCCTCAATGTGTTTCATCAGGAATTGTATGGGATGCAATCCTATCAACAGATGTGTGCCCACAAAGCGGGCGGCGATTGCCATGCCGACCACGCCACCAGTGTGCTGGCTGAGCGCCGGCGCACCGCTGCTCAGGCCAGGCAGGAACCACGTATCCATGCGCAGCCAGACGGCGTGCGGCTCAATCTGTTGCACGGTGGCCTGGATCGGCGGGTGGGTGCTGGTGTACAGCGTCACCCGCTCACCCACCTGCGGTAAGGGGCGCGGGTCGGGATACAGCACCCAGGCGGGGTCGGGCGGCGCATCCAGCGGCGCAAGCAGATAGTCCACGGTCAGATCGTCCGTGGTGCGAGGTTGTCCAATGCGAGCGTTGGTGAGCGTCGCTTCGGCCAGTGTGCGTCCGTCCGCCGCGCGTAGCGCCAGCCGCGCCCCAGCGAGCGGCGCACCATCCACGCTGTGCGCTGTGGTGACCAGGAAGACCCGTCCCGGTGCAACCTGCAGCAGGAAGCCGCTCCCCACCCAGGAATCTCCTTCCGGAGTAAGCAGATGCTCTTGCAACGCGACGTTGAGGACGGGCAAAGCACCGTGCGGTGCCTGGATGGTGGGCGGGGGTGGCAACGGCGGCAGCGAGCGGTTCATTTGCCAGAGCAACACGCTGCCCCCCACAATGCCTGCTGTGAGCAGTCCCAACGGCGTAGCGCAGGCCACGAAGCGCCATCGAATACGCATGAGCGGCATCCGTTTTTCTTCTGTCCGCCTGCACTCAGGAAGACGGGGGGAGTTTGCGGCGCAACCACCAGCTTGCCAGTGCGGTGGCATAGAGCAATGCGAGGAAGAAGCGAAGCGTCCAGCGGGTGATCGGGTCACCGCTGCGCGATGCGAGCCAGTGCAGGGGTACGAGCAGCGCGATGACCGTGCCCAGCACCAACCCATTGCGGAGGGGCGTCAGCCAGGGGGCCTCGAACACGTTCTGGGCTGCTGTAATCGCCAGCAGCCAGCCGCCCAGGAGGAACACCACGCTCATGGCGGCAGCCACCCATCGAGGGGCATACAGCGTGGTTCTCAACGGCAGCACGCCTGCCACGGCCAGCAACATCACCGCGCCGACCAGGACCATCACCACGCCCAGGATCACGGCGGTCACCGGGTTCGACGTCCCGCCCTTACCGGGTTGCGTCATCCCTCATCACCTCATTACCCCATCCCTTCATCCCCCTTCCCCGACTTCCACGTAGATCCGTTTGTTAATCCGTCCTTTGCTCTTGTAGTCCACAATGCGAATGTACCCGACCTCGGCGGTGTTGCGCACGTGCGTGCCGCCGTCGGCTTGCAGGTCCAGGCCCACGATCTCCACCACGCGTACCTCGCGGATGCTCTCCGGCAGCAGGTTGATCTTGGTGCGGATCAGATCGGGGATCTGGAAGGCTTCCTCGCGCGGCAGGATGCGCACCTGCACCGGTCGGGCGGCGGCCACCTCGCGGTTCACCGCCTCCTGGATGTCGGCGATCAACTCTTTGCGCAGCGTCTCGAACTCGAAGTCCATGCGCCCCTTCAGCGGCTCCATGTTGCCGCCGGTGACCAGCGCGCCATAGTCGCGGAACACCACGCCGCACAGGATGTGCATCGCGGTGTGCGTGCGCATCAGCGCGTAGCGGCGCTCCCAATCGATCTCCCCGTGTACAGACGCGCCCACAGCTGGCAGCGGCGCGTCGGGCGGCAGCAGGTGAATCACGCCAAGGGGATGTTTCTTCGCGCGTGTCACGGGATGGGTGGCGCCGCCAAAAGTCAGCGTGCCGTGGTCGGCGGGCTGACCTCCGCCGCCGGGGTAGAACGCCGTGCGGTCGAGCACCACGCCATGCGCGTCTTCGTCCACAGCGGTAACGGTGGCCTCGAACGCGCGCAGATAGCTGTCGGTCTGGTAAAGCAAATCAGTCACCTCATGCCTCCTCTGGCTGGCTGAGTAATTCTCGGGGGAATTATAGCCCACATGGGACAAAAAGAGACCTGACCGGTCTGTGAAGACCGATCAGGCCTTGTCTTCTAAGCCTGCCAGGAGAAGTTTACTTCAGCGTCATCAGGAACGCGATCAGGTCGGCGATGTCCTGTTCGCTGAGTTCTTTGCCGTAGTTCGGGTACATCACGCCGGGGGAGAAACCGCTCGCCACGTCGGCGTCCGGATCGACGATGGACTCGCGCAGGAACTCCTCAGGCGTTACCCCTGCCTTTTCAGCGTCGCCAGCAGCCTCAGTCGCAATACCTGCCAGCGAGGGGCCGACGAGAGTGACGCCATCTTCCAGGGAATGACAGGTAGCACAACCAGGGCCGTTGCCCAGGGTTGCAGAGTTGAACAGCTCTTTGCCGTGGGCAGGATCACCCTTCATCGCGGCACCTTCGCCGCCAGACGGAGCCGCTGGAGCCGAGCTTTTGCCGCCGCAGGCGGCCAGTAGCAGGCTGAGTGCCAGCAGCACAAAAACCAGAGTCTTGCGCATTGCAACCTCCTTCAAAAAAGTTCGTCGGGCGCAGTGCCCGGCTTCTTAGTGTACCTGATTTTATCACGAAAGGAGGGTTTGGAAAGCATTCGGCACAGATCAAGCAGAAAGCCCTCCCACGGAACGTTGCTGAGAGCCCCTTTCTTGTGTACAATAGAGTGGTACAGCTTTACGAGAAGGGAAAGGATGGACAGATGGGCGAAATAGCCAGCACTATTAATCTGGGGACACGAATCCGCCGCCTGCGGGAGGAGCGCGGACTTTCCCTACGCGCGCTGGCGCGAGCGAGTGAATTGTCAGCAAACGCGCTGAGTATGATCGAGCGAAACAAAGTTTCCCCGTCGGTGAGTACGCTGTACAAGCTGGCCGACGCCCTGGAAGTGCCTGTGACCGCGTTCTTCCGTGAGGAGCCGCGCCGAAAGCCGATCGTGTACCGCAAAGCTGCGGATCGCACCCGTATCCCTTTTGCGCGCGGTTGCTGGGAGGGCCTGGGCGGGGAATTCTTCGTCGGACGTGTGGAGCCGTTTATGCTCACCCTGGAACCCGGCGGCAACAGCGGACGACATGCGATGATCCATACCGGGCATGAATTTGTGATTTGCCTGGAAGGATTGTTAGAATACACGGTTGAGGAGCAGAAATACCTGTTACAGCCCGGGGACAGCTTGCTCTTTGCGGCACATCTGAAGCACACCTGGCGGAATGTGAGCAACGAAACCACACAAGCAATGTTTGTGCTGGCTGGCTTTGAAGAGCACGAGCGTCCGGGTGAGTACCACGTGAAAGCCAGCAGTGGCCCTTTGATGATTAACGAAGACTCGGAGCAGCAGGCAGAATAACTTCCCGCACCATCGCCATGATACAAAGAGGAGATCGAATATGACAACATGGACACTTTCCAACGATCTGGCAACCAGTGGCGCCGTACTGTTCATCGTGGCACTGGTGGTGATTTTGCTGGTGGCGTGGCTGCTTTCGCGCGGCGCGCAGGAGGTTCCCCCTTCGGAACCAATCGCCGAGTACGCGCGGGCGCAGGTGCCACCGGAGGAAGAAGAACATCACCACGAGGCGCACACAGAGGACGACCTGAAACGCATCGAGGGGATTGGCCCCAAACTGGAGCAAGTGCTCAAAGAAGCGGGGATCAAGACCTTCGCCCAACTGGCCGCGAAATCGACCGAAGAACTACAACGCATTCTGGACGAAGCAGGGATTGCCCGCATCAGCGACCCGGAGACCTGGGCTGAGCAGGCGAAACTGGCTGCAGCTGGTGATTGGAAAGGCCTGGAAGCTCTCCAAGCGCAGTTGAAAGGCGGCCGTCGGGAGTAAGCCTTCGGCCTGACAACGAAAAACGGCGGAGCAATTGCTCCGCCGTTTTTGCTTTCGCCATGGGAACGCCGACCCAAACCGGACGGACACCTCCTGTCAGTTGGATGGCGTTTCCCCGATACAGAGGCCGTCTAACGCACTTTGAGGGCGCGCTCGAGCTCGGCCAGCTCCTTGCGTTTTCGGGCGCTCTCTTCGCGCTTGGCGCGCTCCAGCGCTTCGCGCAAGGCGAGTTCGAAGGCGGTCGGCAACGGCTCTTCGCCGGCCTCTTTGGCCGCGGCCTTCTGCACCTTTTTCGCCAGCTTGACCGGCGGCTCCTGCAACGCCTTCATACTCAGCTTGATCTGCTTCTTGCGACGGTTGACCAGGATGACTTTGCCCTCAACCTCGTCGCCTTCAGAGACCACCTCGCTGGGGTGCTTGATGAAGTCGTGCGTCATCTCACTGATGTGCACCATGGCCGGGCGCTCCGCGCCGATATCCACGAACACGCCGTAGTTTTCGATCTTGACCACCTTCCCCTTGACCACCATGCCCTTCTTGATCTCGCGCCACTCCAGGTCGAGGGGCTTGATCATGGTCAGATCCACGATCCCTGTTTTCGGATCCACGCGACGCGCCCAGACGTCCACCTTCTGGCCGACCTCGACCACGTCCTCCACGCGCTGGGTGGGTTCCTTCCGCAGGCGCGAAATGTGCACATAGCCTGGCCTGTCCAGGCCGATGTCCACAAAGGCGCCGGTCAGCGTGATCTTGACCACTTCTCCAGTGAAGTGCATCTTGCGCTTGATTTCAACATCCGTTCCCATGGCAGACTCTCCTTTGTAAAAAAATTTTGCTGAATTTTGCCCACGCGGCAGAAGCCCGTCGGGCAAAAGACGGTTATCGCTGCTTAGACCGCTCCAGGGACCTCCCCGGGCGGCCTTTACGCAAAAGGGGATTATACTCGCGAAGGGGAAACGTGTCAAACCAAATGCGAGGGCCGAGCAGGGAGTTCGAAAAGTCGTTCCGAAAGGGTGAAAAGAGGGCGGAGGCCTCCA
>CAYSXA010000175.1:0-6223 GCA_964435005.1 uncultured Anaerolineaceae bacterium
TTCGGCGTATCTCATGTGCCTATTATGACACATCCTCACTTATGCAAGAGGTCTATTGAAGGCGCCGGCCTATACCTGCAGGCCGCGGTCAGGGCGCTGGATACGTTAGGTCCGGCGCTGTCGGATCAACAGGATGTGATCGATGCTACGCTGAAGCGGCTGCAGATCGCGCAGGACGCCCTGCCCGACGACCCGGCCACAGCGGATGTGGCGCTGACCATCGCCGCCGAGAACCTGACCAAACTGGCAGAAGTGCTGTTGCCGTAGCGCCGGAGAGGTGCCCTCAATCCATACACTGAGCCCGTCGAAGCCCCCCTGGGGGGCGACTCGATGGGCTCAATGCATTTGGCTGTCGGTTGTCTGGGTTCGGGTCAGGCTTCTGGGAAGGCCGTGACCCGGATCACTGCATCCAGGTTGAGAGGCCCGTAGATGTGGGGGAACAGCTCGCCATCGGTGGCTTCCCAGCGGATGGGCGCCCGCACGAGCGCCGGGTCGATCCACAGCAGCACCAAGTCGCGTTGCCCCTGGAAGAAGCGCTCGGCCACACCGGCGATCTGCTCCGGTCGGGAGCAATGAATGAAGCCCTCGGTATCCAGCGAGGTGGGGCGATATGCGCCGGCCTGCTGCGCGGCTTCCCAGTCCATGCGCGGGCACAGATGCACGATGGTGCCCTCGCCATCCAGCCTTGGATCGTAGAAGCATGCCTGGTTCTTGCCGCTCCACTTGGCGCGGTACAGTGCGCGGTCGGCGGCCTTGATCAGGGCGTTCAGTGTGTTGTGGTGAGGCGACCACGTCGCTACACCTATGGACACTGTGATCTTGCGGTGCAGTTCCTCGTCCGGCAGGCACATTGTGGCGATGTTCGCCTGAATGCGGTCGATCACCACTCTGTGCGCCTCATCGCTCCCCTGGATCAGGACAACGAACTCTTCCCCGCCAAAACGCGCGACCAGATCGCTCTGACGCAACGAGGCGCGCAGTACGCTGGCGATGCGTTTGAGCGCCACGTCGCCGGCATCGTGCCCGTATGTGTCGTTGTAAGTCTTGAAGTCATCCACGTCCAGCAGGAGCAGCCATAACTGCTCCGGGTCGCCTTTCCAGCGGCGGATGAGCGGTTCCGCCTTTTGGATGAAGTAGCGTCGGTTGTACAGCCCGGTCAGGGCATCCCGATCGGCTTCCTTGCGCAACGTTTCCACCTCGCGCTGCTCAGACTGCCACATCGACCACAGCGCACCGATCGCCAGCAAGGTGGTGATGGTTTCGGATGCCTCGCGCACAATTTGGATCCACAATAGTGTGCCGTACGAACCCACGAAGGCCAGCATCTCACGCACCAGGAAGAACACCATAGCGCCGCTGATCATCCGCACGGCCTTGCGTTGGAGGGGAAAAGTGAACCGGCGTAATGTTCGCCAGGCCATCGCCACCAGCCCCAGGGCCAGCAGCGCGTTGATCACTTCCAGAGTAAATTCCCAGTTGTTCATTGTCATCCTTTGATCAGTAGCTTGCTCACTTGTTGCAGGATCACATCAGCTACCTCGCGTTTGCTCATTCGGGGCAACGGCTCTTGTCGCCCGCCCGGGTAGAGCAGCGTGACACGGTTGGTGTCCACGGCGAACCCGGCATCGGGGGCGGTGATGTCGTTTGCCACGATCATGTCCAGTCGCTTGGCGGCAAGCTTTGCCTGCGCGTTGGCCAGCAGGTCGTGACTCTCGGCGGCAAAGCCGATCACCACGCGCGGCATCCCGTGTCGCTCGCGGAACGTCGCCACCGCGGTCAGTACGTCAGGCGCGTGCTCCAGCACGATCTGGGGCACGCCGTCGCGTTTCTTCAGCTTGTGATCCGCCGGCGCGGCGGGACGAAAATCGGCTACCGCGGCGGCCATGAGCAGCGCGTCCGCGTCCTCGATCGCGCCCAGCACGGCGTCGCGCATCTCTGCTGCGGTGCGCACGTCCACCCGTTGTGCGCCGAAGGGCGTGGGCAAGGTGGTCGGGGCGGCGATCAATGTGACCTGCGCGCCCAGGTCGAGCGCGGCCTGCGCCAGCGCGAAGCCCTGTTTCCCCGACGAGCGGTTGGTGATCGCCCGCACCGGGTCGATCGGCTCCTGCGTGCCGCCAGCGGTGACCACGATCCGACGCCCGGCCAGCGGCCCGTGGCGCGACAGGTGGTAGCGGACGTGCGCCAGGATCTCCGCCGGCTCCACCATGCGTCCCACGCCGACCAGCCCGGAAGCCAGGTGCCCTTCCGCCGGGCCGATGATCTGCGCGCCGCGCGTTCGCAGCGTCTCCAGGTTGGCCTGCGTGGCCGGGTGCTGGAACATGCCGCCATCCATCGCCGGGGCGATCATCAGCGGGCACTCCGCGGCCAGGGCGGTCACCAGCAGCAGATTGTCCGCCTGGCCGTGTGCCAGCTTCGCCAGCGTGTTCGCCGTACAGGGTGCAATCAGTAGCAGGTCGGCGGCGTGCGCCAGCCCGATGTGCAGCACGTGCCCTTCGGTGCCCCACAGGTCGGCCTCGGTGTATGCTTGCCGCCCGGTCACGGACTGAAAGGTGAGTGGGGTGACGAAGCGCGCGGCGGCTTCGGTCAGGAGCACGTCCACTTCCGCGCCGGCCTGGCGCAATTTGGACGCCAGGTCGGCGGCCTTGTACGCCGCGATCGAGCCGGTCACGCCGAGCAGGATGCGTTTGCCCTGGATTGGGTTCATGCGGCCTCCTGTGCGCGCCGGAAGGCGTCCACGTGCTCCTGGGAGCCGACCACGGTCAGGCGGTCGCCGCGCTGCAGGCGGGTGTCGCCGTGGGGGATCAGGATGTCCCCGCCGCGGTGCAGGCTGAGCACCAGCACGTCGCCCGGCAGGTGCGCTTCGCGTAGTAGTCGCCCGTCCAGCGACGGATCGTTCAGTACCACTTCGCTGACCACGCGGGTGTCGTCCGTGCGGGTGAGCAGTTCCACCACGTCCGGGTTGCGCGCCATCAGCGCGAGCATGTGGGCGCGGCCGATACCGGGGACCAGCGGCATGACGCCCAGGTGGGTGAAGCGGCTCTCGTGCGCCGGATCGGCCACCAGTGCCACCACGTGCTCGATGCCCCGGCGTCCACGCGCCCAGCGGCAGGTTTCCAGCGCCTGGTCGGGGTCGCTGTGGGTGCACACCAGTGCGCGTACGCCGTCCAGTAATGTTTCGTCTGGCGGCGGGTACGGTGCGGTCTCGATGCCCAGGCGGCGCGCGCGCTCCAGTCGTGCCGGGTCGCGGTCGATCACCAGCACGCGTTCTCCGTGTCCCTGTAAAATCTGGCTGACCTGCAGACCGAGCTCGCCTGCGCCGACTACCACCATGGGCGGTTCAACGGGCTCCTTGCGCCGGGGTAGCAACGCCAGGAAGGTGCTCGGTGCGATGGTCACCGTGGTCAGCGCGACCAGGATGATCGAGGCGTTGACCGCTTCGCTGATCACGCCCACGCGCAGGCCGATCTCCGAGGCGGCGATGATCAGCGACAGGCGGGCGGAAAGCAGCGCCCCGGCGGCCAGTGCCGCCCGCCTGCCGAAGCGCTTCCGATAGATCAGCGAGGGCAGCCCCTTGACCATCACCGCCGCGATCAACAGCAATGGCAACAGGATCAGCGCACTGCGGTTTTCCATCAGCGCCGTCAGGTTGAACTCCACCCCGACCATCACGAAGAAGATCGGGATGAAAAAGCCGAAGCCCATGCTCTCCAGCTGGTGGACAAGCGCTTCGTCTTCCGGCCCTTGCAACAGCGAGACGATCAGGCCGGCCAGGAAGGCGCCCAGGATGATCTCTGCACCCAGCGTCTCGGCGAGCACCACGAACACCAGCAGCACCAGGAAGGCCAGGCGCACTTTGATATGTGCGGTGGCGTGGCTGAGTTCTTCCAGCATTGCGCGTGCGCCGGGGATGTGGTTGAACAGAAAGTCGCCGAAGTAGTACACCAGCAGCATGAACACGAACAGCAGGCCGATCAGCAGGATCTCCAACGTCAGGCCGGTGGAGATCAACGCCACGTTGATCGTGATCAGCAGCATGGTGGCGAAGTCGGCGACCAGCGCCGCGAGCAGCAGTGTCTGGCCGAATAGCGTGCTGCTCAGCCGCTGCTCCTTGAGCACGGGCACCACCACGCCCAGCGACGTGGTGGACAGGATCAGGCTCATCAGCCACGGCTCGGCGATCAGATCGTTCAGGTATAGTCCCCAGCTGATTGCGGCAGAGGCGAGCAACGTGAAGAGGAAATGTCCGGTGGCAAGCGACAACGGGCTGGCCTCTGCCTTGTCGCGTTTCGAACCACCGCTGAGCAGGCTGAAGTCGATCTCCATGCCGGCCATGAACATCAGGAAGACGAAACCAATCTCGGAGAGCAGGTGCAAGGCGGGTTCGTCCGGTGCGACCCAACCGAATCCCGCCCGCCCTACCAGGATGCCGCCCAGGATTTCACCCACCACGATCGGCACGCGCAGGCGCCGGAAACGGCTCAACACGATCGGCACGCCGAAGGCCAGTGCCACTACGATCAGCAGGGGGCCAAAGTGAATGGGTGCTTCGGCGAAAGCAGGTTCAGGGAAAAAGGGCCTCATAACTGGAGTGTATCATAAAGCGTACGCGGATGCAGAGTCTTTCCACTTTGCGGAAGGAAGGGGAAAGCAGTCGGTACGAAGGCGCAGCGGCGCTGCCGACCCTGACAAGCGCCGCGGCCTGGTGGGACACACCCAGGGATCGGGCGAGGCCTACACTATGATCGTCGCCGCCCAGCGGATTCTGCAAAACCCGCTGTTCGAGAACCCCACTGTGCTCATGCTGGTGGCCCGCAACGAGCTTCAGGCGCAACTGTTCGCCAACCTGGAGGCGGTGGGGGCTTCGGTCATGTCTCGATGTGGCGCGATCCAGACGGCATCTGCGAGATCTGCTGGCGAGCGACCGGCGTGACCTGATCGTGGGCATGATCCACAGGTTCGACAACCTGCCCGCCGACCTGAACACCCGTGACAACATCTTCGTGCTGGTGCGGGCGCAGGCGTCCCGCAGCACGGCGGGGAAGGTGGATGAAGTCAGCGTGCCGCAGATGAAGGCCTGGGTGGGCCGTCTGATGCAGGTCGCCGGACGCGTCAGGGAGGCTGCATGAGTTCCAAACCGAAGTCCCTGCCGCCCCCACTGGCGGAGAGCGTGCCCAAAGAGGTCTTCAAGACTAAGGTGCGCGCCTGGGCGTGGAGCCACGGCAGATCATCATCCGCCTGATGAAGCGCAAGTGGGCCAGTTGCTCCAGCAACGGCAATTTGACCTTTGACGCAGCGCTGCTCCACCAGCCCGCCGAGTTCCGCCGGCAGGTCATCATGCACGAGTTGCTGCACCTGAAGATACCTCACGGTCGGCTGTTCCGCGCGCTGCTACGGGCGTATCTGGGGGATTCTGAGACAGGGTGACTCGGACTGGAAGGAAGACGTGATCGATTTCCGATAACTTGCCGTTGAATTTCCGCCGGATTGCTGATCAGGTGGTCTCCCTCTTGAATGTTGTTGGCAGAGACAGTGATCATTCTGCATTGTAGATCAGCGGATCAAGCCCAAGCTGGAGGGGGGCTGGGGGCGCCTTATGGTTCGTCCCAGAGGAAAATTACGTCTGAGGCACACACCGGATCACCGCCGGGTACACCGGCGTAACACACCTTGACTTCAATGGCCGTTCCGAGCTTGAGGCCTGCTGGTGGATTTTCTGGGGAAACCGTGAACGCAACCAGGCCGTTGTAATCCGTCTTGGCTTCCAGTTCGCTGCCCACCACCTGGTCATTGATCCTTATAGTCAGCCGCAGAATCCTTTCGGGCGCGGGTTCTCCCAGTATGGCCAGGTAGGCACACACCTTCAACGGTTGACCGGGGATGAGGTTTCTGGTCGCCAGGGCGAGCTTTAGCGTGGTGCCCGAGGGGGAGAGCACCAGGTTGGTGAGTGTCTTGTCGTGAAACCCTTCCCAGTAATAACGGCCTACCGGTAATAAGGTGACCTGATGTTCCTCGGAAAGCATGGGATCGTAGTACAGGCAGCTATTGGTAAAGCACTGGCGCACCCCACGGCCAAACGGATGCGGCGGGGCCAGCGGGTATCCGATCAGGTCATATCCACCGTTGACAGCGATAAACCGGTCAAACGGTTCGAACACCGGTGAAGTGTAGGCTAGCCACCGGACACTTTAAGGGATGAAAGGTTGATCGGCACGGGTTCTCCACT
>CAYSXA010000176.1:0-6210 GCA_964435005.1 uncultured Anaerolineaceae bacterium
CGGCACAGGCGACGGACGTCGGCAGCCGGGGGGGGGACCGGAGGGGGGTGGAGGGAGCCAAAGGGGGCGTGGGCGGGGGGGTGGCGGTGGGGGTGAGGCCGTCTGATATGGATCGCGCCGCAGCCTGTGTGCAGGCCGGCGCGGACGTGCTGGTGCTGGACATCGCGCACGGGCACGCGGATCATGCCATCGAGATGACACGCGCGCTGAAGGCGCGCTTCCCTCACATCCCGCTGATTGCGGGCAACGTCGCCACGCCGGAGGGGGTGCGCGATCTGGCTGAGGCCGGTGCGGATGCGGTCAAGGTGGGCGTGGGCGCTGGTTCGATTTGCATCACCCGCGTGGTGACCGGCTTCGGCGTGCCGCAACTGACTGCTATCCTGGAATGCGCCCGCGCCGGGCACGAACTGGGCGTGCCGATCATCGCCGATGGCGGTATCCGCACGTCTGGCGACCTGACTAAGGCCCTGGCCGCTGGCGCCAGTGCTGTGATGATCGGGAGCCTGCTGGCGGGCACGGACGAAAGCCCCGGCATGGCAGTGGTGCGCGAAGGGCGACGCTACAAGGTGGTGCGCGGCATGGCCTCGCTCACCGCGAACGTGGATCGCCGTCGGGTAGAGCGTGGCGACGAACTCGACCCCGGTGAATGGGAGAAGGTGGTGCCGGAGGGCGTGGAGGCGGTGGTGCCCTATCGCGGCTCGGTGCGCGACATTCTGTTTCAACTGGTGGGTGGTCTGCGATCCGGTATGAGTTACGCGGGCGCGCGCACGTTACCCGAACTGTGGCGGAACGCGGAGTTCATCCGCATCACGCCCGCCGGGCAGCGCGAATCCGGCCCGCATGACGTGAATTTGATCTGAGGCTCCCTTCTCGTTGGGACAGGGGGGAGCGGATTCCTTGAAAGGAAGTCCACTATGGACTCTTTGCTGAACCCCAACCTGGCTTATCTGGCGCTTGTGCTGGGCTTTGGCGCGGCGATCCTGGCCGTGCTGGTTCCGGGAACCGGCCTGCTGGAGTTGATCGCCCTGTTCCTGCTGGTGTTTGCGGGCTGGGAGGTGTACTCGCTACCGATCAACGGCTGGGCGCTGGCGTTGCTGGTATTGGGTGTTATCCCCTTCCTGATGGCGGTGCGCCGCACCCGCCGCGGGGTGTATCTGTTTGCCTCGGCGGCGTCGCTGGTGCTCGGGTCGGTGTACCTCTTTCGCGGCGAGACCTGGTATCGCCCGTCGGTGCATCCCCTGCTGGCGACGGTGGTTTCCATCGGGGTGGTGGCCTTTTTCTGGATTATGGCCGTCAAGGTGGTGGAAGCCGAACACCTGCGCCCTGCTCATGACCTGGATGACCTGATCGGCGTGGTGGGGGAAGCGCGCACGGACGTCCATCTGGAAGGGTCGGTGCAGGTGGCCGGAGAACTGTGGAGCGCCCGCGCGGAACAACCCATCCCCGTGGGGAGCCTGGTGCGCGTGATCGGGCGCGAAGGGCTGGTGTTGGTCGTCGAACCTGTTTCCGAAGAGACAGGATCACTTGAATGAGGAGGTGAACGATGTTGTTCGATATAATGATGCAATCTGCAGCCGGTCTGAGCGGGGCATTGTTCTGCCTGGTCGGCGTGGCGGTGCTCGTCGGATTATTCCTGCTGGCGAGCGCCATCCGTATCGTGCCGGAGTATCAGCGGCTGGTGGTCTTCCGCCTGGGACGCTGCGTCGGTGAGAAAGGGCCGGGGATTGTGTTCCTGATTCCCTTTGTGGATCGCGGCGTGAAGGTTGACCTGCGCGAGCAGGTGCGCGAAATCCCGCATCAGACCTCGATCACCAAAGACAACGCGCCGATTTCGATTGATTTCTTGTGGTACTACAGGGTGCTCGACCCCGCGTCGTCGGTGCTGCAGGTGGGGAACTTCGAGGCAGCGGCGCAGGGCATGGCAACCACCACGCTGCGTTCGGTAATTGGCGGCATCCCGTTGGACGATGTGCTCTCCGAGCGTGAGCACATCAACAATCTGCTGCGTACCCGCCTGGACGAGGTCACGGAGCGCTGGGGTGTGAAGGTGACCAACGTGGAAATCCGCGAGATCATCCCGCCGCGCGAGGTGCAGGAGGCGATGAACCGCCAGATGACCGCTGAGCGCAAGCGCCGTGCGCTGGTGACAGAGTCCACCGGTCAGAAGGAGGCAGCGATCAACGTTGCTGAGGGTGAGAAGCAGGCTGCCATTCTGAAGGCCGAAGGCGATAAGAAGGCCACCATCCTGCGTGCCGAGGGCGAGAAGCAGGCGCAATTGCTGCGCGCCGAAGGCTTCGCCGCTGCGCTGGAGCGCATCTTCTCCGTGGCGCAGACGGTAGATCAGAAGACCATGACGCTGCAATACTTCGAGACGCTGAAAGCGCTCGGTGCGGGCGCGTCCACCAAGTTCATCCTGCCCATGGAGTTCACCAGTATGCTGGAGAACTTCGTAAAGCGCAGCGACCAGGCCTGATCGGACGTTCGATGCGTATCGCCCTGGGGGAGGCGATTCGCCTGCCCGAAATCGGTGAAATCTGGCTGTGCCAGGCGTCCTGGCGAGATGCGTGGGCGGTGTGGCAACTGGAGAAAATCTGCTTCCCGCTGGACGCCTGGCCGATCTGGGACGTGCTCGCTGCGCTTACTTTCCCCGCCGTGGTGCGACTGAAGGCGGAGCACGGCGAGCGGCTGGTGGGCTTCCTTGCCGCTGACGTGCGTCGGCGCGAGGATGTCACCTGGATTGCCACCGTGGGGGTGCATCCCGACTATCGGCAACGCGGGCTGGGGCGTGCGCTGATGCAGGCTGCCGAGGCGCGCGTCGCCACTTCGCACATCCGACTGAGCGTGCGGCGCAGCAACCGCGCCGCGATTCACCTGTATCGCAGCCTGGGGTACGTTGAGGTGGACGTGTGGCCGGCGTACTACCACGGCGGCGAGGATGCGGTGGTCATGGGGAAGAAACGCCTTTGATATAATGGGCGCATGTCGGAAATCCCAACTGCACCGCAATTGATTACCTGCCGCCGCGACCTGGAGCGGCTGGCCGCGCGCCTCATCCGCCAGCCGAGCGTGGCGGTGGACACGGAATCCAACAGCCTGCATGCCTTTCAGGAACAGGTCTGCCTGATCCAGTTTTCCACCCCGGAAGCCGATTACCTGGTTGACCCACTGGCGCTGGACGACCTTTCGCCGTTAGAGCCACTGTTCGCCGATCCAAACGTGGAGAAGGTGTTCCACGCGGCGGAGTACGATGTCTATTGCCTGCACCGCGATTTTGGTTTCGATTTTTCCCATTTGTTCGACACCATGATCGCCGCGCGGATTGCAGGGCGCTCAGCGGTGGGGTTGGGTAATCTGCTGGCCGACGAGTTCGGCGTGCACACACAAAAACGCTTCCAGCGCGCGGATTGGGGGCAACGTCCGTTGCCCAGAGCCTTGCTGGAATACGCCGTGCTGGACACGCGCTACCTGCTCCCGCTGCGCGACCGGCTGGAAGCCGAACTGCACCGCCTGGAGCGCTGGGAACTGGCGCAGGAAGATTTCGCCCGCGTGTGCCAGCCGCTCGACCCGAACGACCCCCACGCGGCGGATGGTTTCTGGCGCGTGCGCGGGGTGCGTGACCTCACGCCGCGTCAGGCGGCGGTCTTCCGCGCACTGTGGACGTTCCGCGAGGAGATCGCCCGTCAGCGGGACGTGCCGCCGTTCAAGGTGATCTCGAACAGGGCGCTGCTGTCCATCGCGCGCGCCATGCCTCACCGGGTGCAGGATTTGTACAACCTGCGTGATGTCTCGGCGGGGTACGTGCGGCGCTACGGCGAGGGGCTGATCGAGGCGGTGAAGCACGGGCTTGCGGCGCCACCAGAGCACGCGGAGCGCAACGGACGCCCTTCCGACGCCTACCTGGCGCGCCTGGATGCATTGAAAGCCTGGCGCAAGCAGCGTGCGCGCGAGATGGGGGTGGAATCCGATGTGGTGTTGCCGCGCGAGCATATGCACCGCCTGGCCGAAGTCGCGCCGCACTCGCTGGACGAACTGGCCGCCTGTCTGCCCGATATCCCCTGGCGCGTGCAGCACTTTGGCGCGGAGATACTGGACGTGTTGCAGGGCATTGCAGTGTGAACCGCGGCCGGGCGCAGAGGAAGCCCCCCTGCGCCCTTTGTGTTGGTGGGTAAGAACGCGTTCTCGAACCGGCCTGAGGGGTATCCGCGAAAGGAGAGCAACGATGAGAATCTGGTTCCACGGCGCAGCGCGCACGGTGACGGGTTCCCGGCATCTGATTGAGGTCAACGGCCACAAACTGCTGCTGGAATGCGGCCTGTACCAGGGACGACGGAAGGAATCCTACGAGCGCAACCGCCATTTTTACTTTGACGCGAGCGACATCCACGCGGTGTTGCTCTCTCACGCGCACATCGACCACAGCGGCAACCTGCCCAACCTGATCAAGTTGGGCTTCGAGGGGCGGATTTACGCCACCCAGGCCACCACGCACCTGGCCGAGGTGATGCTGAAAGATTCGGGGCACATTCAGGAGGCCGATGTGCGCTTTGTGAACAAGAAGCGCGCGCGGCGCGGCGAACCGCCCATCGAGCCGCTATACACCCGCGAGGACGCCGAGCGCGTGCCGGATTACCTGGAGCCTGTGTCCTATGGCCGTCCGTTCGAGCCGGTTCCGGGGGTGGTGGCGCGCTTCGTGGAAGCGGGGCACATCCTCGGTTCGGCGGCCATCGTGCTGGACATCGAGGAAAAAAGGAAGCGCACGCGGCTCTGGTTTTCGGGTGACATTGGGCGGCGCGGTTTGCCCTTGCTGCGCGACCCGGTCTTGCCGCAAGACGCGGATTATCTGATTATGGAGTGTACCTACGGCCACAAGCCGCACCGCGCCCCCGAAGCGGCCTTCCTCGAACTGCGGGATGTGGTCAAGCGCACGGTGGAGCGCGGCGGCAAGGTGATCGTGCCTGCGTTCGCTGTCGGGCGCACACAGGAACTGGTCTATGACTTGCACCGCCTGATCTCGGCGGGCGAGATACCGGAGATTCCAGTGATTGTGGACAGCCCGCTAGCGGTCAACGTGTCGGACATCTACCGCCAGCACAGCGAGTGTTTCGATGAGGAAACGAAGGAGTTCATACTCCACGACCGGCATCACGAAGCGCTGGGCTTCAGTCGGTTGCGGTACGTGCGTTCGGTGGAGGAATCGAAGGCGCTGAACCACCGCAAAGAGCCGATGGTGATTATCTCCGCGTCGGGCATGGCCGAGACCGGGCGCATCCTGCACCACTTGCGGAACAACATCGAAGACCCGCGCAATACGATTCTGATTGTCTCCTGGCAGGCGCCGCACACGCTGGGGCGCCGCCTTGCCGACCGCGAGACGCGGGTAAAGATTTTCGGCGAGGTGTTCGAGCGCCGTGCCGAGGTCGCCACGATTGGCGGATTTTCCGCCCACGCCGACTGCGACTTCCTGGAGGAGTACGCGCTGGCGGTGCGGGACACGGTGAAGGATGTGTACCTGGTGCATGGCGAGCCGCCCGCCGCCCGCGCGTTGCAGGAGCGGCTGGAAGCGAACGGCATGGATCGGGTGCACTACCCGGATATGCACACAGCCGTTGAAATCTGAGCCGTTTCAGGTATAATTGCGCTGCACTGGAGAGGTGCCGGAGTGGACGAACGGGGCGGTCTCGAAAACCGTTGTGGTCATTTTGGCCACCGTGGGTTCGAATCCCACCCTCTCCGCAGAAAACGAAGAGCGACGCAAGTTGAAGTGCGTCGCTCTTTTCGTTTCCCGTGAAGTCAGGTCACGCGCCTGGGAGCATCCCTTCCAGGATTTCTTCCAACGCCATGGTGTGACTGCATCGCCCGCGCGTCTTGAAGAAGTCGCAATCGCATTCCCATTCACCGTTCTCAAAATGCACCTGGTGGTCGTTGTTCGCTCCCCGCACGGCGACGCTGAATGAGAGGAATTTGAAGCGGTCACGTTCCCGGGCGTACCGCTTGGCTTTCTCGATCTTGCCGATCATTCCGTAGTCCATGGTCGCACTCCTTTCGCTGGTCTGAAAAATGAAAACAGGCACGCGGGTTCTACGCGTGCCTGTCAGGATACCTCAATCTTGTATGAGTCCGATACTCGCATAAAGGGGTCGCCTCCGGTGTTTTCAGTAGGAGTTACGCAGTTGGTTGAAGGGTCAGGGTAGGGTTGGCCAGGTAGTAGCG
>CAYSXA010000177.1:0-6187 GCA_964435005.1 uncultured Anaerolineaceae bacterium
TCGCCGCCCACCACCCCTTCCCCAGAGGTGGCGGTACTTGTGGGTAATCACCAGTCACAAAATTACGAAAATGATTTTGCTTGACAAATCCCGGCATCTCCCCTATAATGCGCCGCAATTTGGAGCTATGACGAACCACACTGCGCGCTTTTTCGCCTACTATTACTTTTACGGCAACCCTCCGCGGTCTGCCGTTGGCGGTGTTTAAGCGACGCAAGCACGCTTCCCTTGTAACACACCCGCGAGGCCAACGGCCTCGCGGTTTCTTTTTATCACCAGGGAGAAGGAGGTACAAACCATGCCCGTTCGAGGAATCCGTGGCGCAATCACGGTCGAAGACGACCGGCCAGACCAGATTCTGGACGCCAGCCGCGCGTTGCTCCAGGCCATCCTGGCAGCCAACCCGGGGCTGGCGCCGGAGGACATGGTCAGCGTTGTGTTCACCGTCACCCCCGACCTGACCTCGGCCTTCCCGGCGCAAGCCGCGCGGGAACTCGGATGGCGCGAGGTGCCGCTGCTTTGCGCGCAGGAGATCGCCAACCCGAACGGCCTGCCCCGCTGCATTCGCGTTCTGCTGCACTGGAACACCGACCGCCCGCAAAGCGCCATCCAGCACGTGTACCTGAGGAGAGCGGTCACACTGCGCCCCGAATTCGCCATTACGTCCGGAGGGTTGTCATGATGATTGTGATGCAGCGTCATGCCACCCATCAGGAAATCGATCAGGTCGTCCACACGATCGAAACGATGGGCCTCAAAGCGCACCTCTCGCAGGGAGATGAGCGCACCATTATCGGCGTGGTCGGCGAGACGCGCACCGCGAATCTGGAGCGCATCACCCGCCTGCCCGGTGTGGCCCGCGTGGTGCCCATTTCGCGGCCTTATAAACTGGCCTCCCGCGAGTTCCACCCTCAGGACAGCCGGGTGCGCGTGGGGCCAGTCACGTTTGGCGCAGGGTTGACCATCATCGCCGGGCCGTGCTCGGTGGAAGACCGGAGCCAGATTCTGGAAATCGCCCACGCGGTGCGCGAGGCGGGCGCGCACATGCTACGCGGCGGCGCGTTCAAACCTCGCACTTCACCCTACTCCTTCCAGGGACTGGGAAAGCGCGGCCTGGAACTACTCGCCGAAGCGAGGGAAGTGACCGGCCTGCCTGTGGTGACCGAGGTCATGGCACCCGAACAAGTTCCTCTGGTCACTCAATACGCCGACATGCTCCAGATCGGCGCGCGGAGCATGCAGAACTTCGCTCTGCTCAGCGCCGCCGGCGCAAGCGGACACCCCATTCTGCTCAAGCGCGGTATGTCAGCCACGCTGACCGAGTTGCTGATGGCCGCGGAGTACATCCTGGCGCAACACAACCCGAACGTGGTGCTGTGCGAGCGCGGCATCCGCACCTTCGAAACCTCCACCCGCAACACCACCGACATTAACGCCATCCCCGCGCTGAAGGAGCGCACCCACCTGCCCGTGATCCTCGACCCCAGCCACAGCACCGGGCATTGGGCCTATGTCACCGCCATCGCGCGCGCTGCCGTGGCCGCCGGCGCAGACGGGCTGATCATCGAAGTGCACCCCCGCCCCGAAACCGCCCTGTCCGACGGCGCGCAGTCGCTCAAACCGGAACGCTTCGCCGAGCTGGTGCAGCAGGTGCACCGCATCGCCGAGGCGCTGTCCCCGGCCTCTCAGGCGGTCGCGGCGGCGGTGTGACATGGACGAGCCTGCATTTCGCTCTACGCGCGTCGCCATCCTGGGGCTGGGGCTGATGGGTGGGTCGCTGGCGCTGGCGCTGCGCGCCCAGGGCGTCACGGTGTACGCCGCCGACCCCGACCCGGCCACGCGCGATCTGGCGGCATCCCTGGGCGCGGCGGAACGCATTGCCGCGCATCCGCAGGACGTCCTTCCCGACGCCGACGCGGTCATCCTGGCCGCGCCGGTGCGCGCCATCCTCGACCTGCTGCGCGGCCTGCCGCACTGGCATCCCGGCGAGGCGGTGGTGATGGACATCGGCTCGACGAAAGCAGCCATCTGCCGGGCGATGGCCGCGCTGCCGCCGCGCTTCGACCCGATTGGCGGGCACCCCATCGCCGGCAAAGCGGTCGCCGGGCTGGGGCACGCCGACGCGACGCTCTATCGCGGCGCGCCGTTCGTCTTCACCCCGTTGGAGCGCACCGGCGCGGCGGCGCGCGCCTTTGCCAAAGCACTGTGTCGAGCGCTCAGCGCACATCCCCTCTGGATGGACGCAGAAACGCACGATCACTGGATTGCTGCCACCAGCCATTTGCCCTATCTGGTCAGCCTTGCGCTGACGCTCGCCACGCCGGAAGAGACCGCGCCGCTGATCGGACCGGGGTTCCGCTCCACCAGCCGGCTGGCGAGCAGTTCGCCGCGCATGATGGCCGACATCATCGCCACCAACCGCGCCCCGATTCAGGAAGCCCTGCACCGCTTTCGCGCTGCGCTGGAGCGCATCGAGGAGATCATTGAAAGCGACGCCGAACCAATGGAAGCGGCGCTGGCGCTCGGCGCCGCCCACCACGCGCGACTGGTCTTCCCAACACCAAAACGGCCCGTTCACGAATGAACGGGCCGCATCCAACCGGCTCGCCGCACCTCAGCCAAGCAAAACGATCGCCAGAGACTAAACTTGGGAAAGCCCTACCGTACCACCACAGGCAAAAAGATGCGATAGGTAGCAGCAGTGACTGTGATCTGTCCCTTGTGCATGGCGGCGATCGTCTGGGCGTTCCCGGTCCGGTCGCTGACCTGAGCGGAGCGGAAGATCAGGTCGCTGGTGCCGCTGGACAGCGCTTCGAGGGTAAGTACGGCCAGCGTACCGTTGCCGCTGGGGCCGGTAGGCGAGCTTCCCAGGCTATAGGCGCCAAAAGTCATGGTGCCAGCGATAGTATCGATCTGCGTGCCGATGGGGGTGAAGGTGCGTCCTGTGCTGGCGGGAAATGTGCCCAGCGTGGCGGTGATCACTTTGACCACGGTGGGGGTGTAAGCCAGGGTGAATTCGAAGGCTCCCAGATCCACCGCATCGCTGATCACCACGCTGGTGGTGAAGACATCACCCGTTGAGACCTGTTGTGCCGAGGGTTGTATGGATAACGTGGCAGGTGGCGGCCCGCCGCCTGCCTTCCGGTGCGGTTTGCCTGGCGCTGCTCCACCACATTGCGTCCCCCAGCGATAGGCTGTGCGCTGGACGTCCAGGATGTCAATGTCGCCGTCCTGATCCAGATCGTATCGTGAGTCGTACAGCGGGTTCCCAGTGGCGGTGTTCCAGCGATAGGCAACCTGCTGCACGTCCAGGATGTCCACGTCGCCATCGCCGTCGAAGTCGTCCAGGCAGGCATTGACGTGCAGGACGCCATTCTGAGTTGCTACCTGGATGCTTTGACCGCTCACGTCGGTGACCTGGACGCCTTGCAGGCGCACCGTTGCGGTGCCAGCCTGATGTGGCAACAGACGCACGTAGGCCAGCGTGCCCGACCCACTGGCACCGGCAGGGGTGCTCCCCAGACTGAAGGCACCGAATGTGGTCTGCCCGTTGTTGTTGTCGATCGTCGGTCCGACAGGGGAGAAGGAGCGTCCGGTGCTGCCGGGGAATTCGCCCAGCGTGACACCCTGAACGGTGACCAGGGAGGGGCTGTAGGTCAGGGTGAACTGGAAGGAACCCAGATCGGTTACATTGGTGATGGCTACTCCCACCGTGATCGGCACGCCGACGTTCGCTGAGGCGGTAGGAGGAGCGATGTGCACCACCGTGGCATTAGGCGGTGCGGTGACGTCAATATTTGTGCGGGTGTAGGTATCGCTACCCCCGGGCCCGGAGACCGTGAGCGAGACCGTGTACGTTCCGATAGCGGTGTAGGTGTGCTGCGGGTTTTGGACGGTGGAGGTAGTGCCGTCGCCGAAGTCCCAGGACCACGACGTGATGGAACCCGTGGACTGGTCGGTGAATTGCACGGTCAACGGGGCGGTGCCTGATGTGGGGCTGGCCGTGAAGTTGGCGGCAGGTGGGGCAGGAGCCGTGGGCGTCGGGGTGTTGCTCGGTGTGGACGTCGGAGTGGTAGTCGGTGTGGGGGTTGGAGTGTTGCTGGGTGTGGACGTCGGAGTGTTGCTTGGCATGAAGGTTGGAGTTGGTGTCAGGGTTGGAGTATGCGTAGGGGTAGGAGGAGGCGTGTTGGTAGGCTGAGGAGTGGGAGTCCAGGTTGGTAAGGGGGAAGGAGTAAACGTGGGTGTGAGGGTGGGGATAGACGCCCGAATCTTGTAGTAGCACGCTTTACGTACTCCCCAGATGGGGTCACCAAATACAGTGTTGTTGCAATCAATACCATTCATTACATTGTATTTGTAATTGAATTTTCCGTTGGCTCCATAGGCCACATCAGCATAGTAGCCATTGAAATCACATCGCCCACCTTCATCCGCACAATAGGAATATCCTGGCGGTCCTCCGCTTTTCAGTTTGTAATAACAGGCTTTACGAGTGCCCGGAATGGGATCACCAAAGATGCCGTTGTTGCAATCGATTCCATTAGAAACGTCGTATTTGTAGCTAAATTTTCCGTTAGCTCCGTAAGCCACATCGGCAATCCCGTTGAAATTGCATCGCCCGCCTTCATCAGCGCAGTAGGTGTATCCTGGCGGGCCGCCGCTACTTTTGAGTTTGTAGTAACAGGCCTTGCGGGTACCCGGAATGGGATCGCCGAAAACGGTGTTGTTGCAGTCAATACCGTTGGAGACGCTATACTTGTAATTGAACTTCCCGTTTGCGCCATAGGCTACATCGGCAGTGCCGTTGAAATTGCATCGCCCGCCTTCATCGGCACAGTAGGTGTATCCTGGCGGGCCGCCACCACTACCTGAGCCACTGCCACAGTTACTGTTATGGAACACGTCTACTGACGAAATGGTATCGTTGATGATCAACCCCGTGTTGCCGCTGGTGTAGTAGTCTTTGGACAGATCCCACATGCTGCTTGTAATGCACCGTGAGGAACCTCCCCGGTCGTTGTGTTCGTAGACCTTGACCGACCAGCCGCTGCCTACGTGAATGGAAGAAGTCAGGTCGTTGAAATCGGGCAGGTTGGTGAATAGTGGAGTGCTGAATGGCTTGCTTCTACCATTACAGTTTGCATGTTCAAAAAGGACTACTCCGTTGTATGAGTAGTTTGCGCAACCTCCACTGGAAGCGTTACTATGCAAAATTGTGTCGCTGTAGTTTGCTCTTCGGGTCTGTCCATTCTTGGTCAAGGTGTTTCCTTGCACCAACCACCCATTCATTGTAAAGCCTTCAGGATTGAGTACTCCCCCTGTGTAGGGTGAGTAAAAAGAAAAGTGGACGTGGTGACCAGTGGTATACCCTCCGCAACCTGAGGATAGCGTAGTTCGCCCTAGCCAGTCGCCGTAGTTGATCGGTTTGCCAATGTATAGATTGTTTACATCACTCGGTTCAAGATGTTGGTAGAAAAGTCTCAACCCATCAGACGAACGCTGAATCCAAACACAAGTCCCGTTTCTTCCGACAACGGTTCCCGATTCGGCTGCGTAGACATTGTCTTGCACTCCCCTTGTCGGTACGCCAAAATCAAATTCGTATCGGTGGTCTGCTTCCGCGGGTCCTTGATTATATCGCCATGAGGAGCCTAGTTGCCACGGCAAACCTGGAATAGAGTAAACTGTCTGAGGAGATTTTAGCGAAGAGAACCTTGCAGTTTCAATTTTTGCAAGCCATCTTAAATCTCTTGGAAGTCTGCCCAGTGCGGCCCAGTATTCTTTAGTGTTTTCTACATATATTTTCCAGGTACCCTGAATCGGCTCTGCAAGGGCGATATGGAATCCGCTTATCCAGCTCTCTCCTGTAGATGAGTGTTCAATTTTTACCAACGTAAGATACATCCAGTTACCGGCTCTTTCCACCGACCATATTTCCCATTCTTTATACCCATCTGGTAAATATTGCTTTAGTTGTAGAGCCGCAATATCTTCTGTTCCTGCTGCATGTGCTGGGCTGTTGTGAAATCCGATCACCATAGATGTAACGATAGAGAAGACATATAAATATAATAAAGGTTTGCGTGTCATGATTGCCCTCATACCAGTTGCGGTTTCAAAGGATGTGTATTTTGAGCTGGACTTTGTCCAAATCGAACCTTTCAAAATGAATAACACACGGCTCCAA
>CAYSXA010000178.1:0-6143 GCA_964435005.1 uncultured Anaerolineaceae bacterium
CGCGGCGCACCGCGCTCGGCGCGGCACCCCCTCCCCTCCCTTTATAGAGGGGGAAGGGGGGAGAGATTCTCCCTGTCAGGGAGCCTGTTTGAGGCGATCATCGCATGACGCTGTGTTGATGGAGGCCGAGTTGGAGTCCAGACGCCATGCTTGGGTGTACTTCGCGTTGTTGTTTGTCGTGCTGGCGGGTGCGTATGTCCGCTTTCGCGGTCTGTACTGGGGGGAGTATCAGTACCTGCACCCTGATGAGCGTTTCCTGGTCTGGGTAGGCACGGACATCAGCCCTGTTCAGAGCCTGGGGGAGTACTTCGACACAGCACGCTCCAGCCTGAACCCGCACAATCGGAACCACGGCTTCTATGTGTACGGCACCTTGCCGATGTTCGTCACGCGCTACATCGTGCAGGCGGTGTACGGACATTCCGGCTTCCGCGAGATGACGAATGTCGGGCGTCCGCTCTCTGCGCTGGCGGATTTGAGCATCATCCTGCTGGTTTTCTGGATCGCAGCGCGCCTGTTCGATGAACACGTGGGGCTGCTCGCGGCGGCCTTCTACGCCTTTGCCGTAATCCCCATTCAGCAATCGCACTTTTTCACCATGGATACCTTCGCCGCGGTGTTCACCGCGCTGGCGATGGCCTTCGCAGTCGAAGTAGCGCTGCGACGACCGCGGTGGGAGGAAGCGCGCCCCTTCCACCAACATCCCTGGTTCTGGCCGTCGGTGGGATTCGGCCTGGCGCTGGGCTGCGCGGTGGCGTCCAAGATCAACACGGCGCCCGTGGCGCTTATATTGCCTGCGGCGATGCTGTTCTCCTGGCCGCGCGGTCGGACGGAGGACGAGGGGCGCTGGTTCCTGCAGGTGATGAAGTATGGGCTGCTGGCGGCGGGGCTGAGCCTGCTGGTCTTTCGGGTCGGGCAACCGTATGCTTTCCGTGGGCCGGGCTTCTTCGGCCTGCTGCCCAACCCGAAGTGGCTGGACAACCTGCACGAACTGCGCGCCCAGGTGTCCGGCGACGTGGACGTGCCCTTCGCGCTGCAATGGGCGCGCCGCACGCGCTGGTGGTTCCCGCTGAAGAACATGGTGCTGTGGGGGATGGGGCTTCCCCTGGGCGTGACCGCCTGGATCGGCTTCGCCTGGCTTGGGTGGCGGCTGTTGAAGGGCTGGCGGCATCCGGTCGGACTGCTCTGGCTGTGGACAGCGGTCTATTTCTTCTGGCAGGGTGGGCAATTCAATCCCACGCTGCGGTACTTCTTGCCGATCTACCCGACGCTGGCGATCACCGCTGCGCTGTTGTTGCTGAGGGCGGCGCGGCGTGCCCGCTGGGAGACGCTACAGTGGGCGCTGGCAACGGTCGTACTCGCAGCGACGGCGGCCTGGGCGTTCGCTTTCAGCAGCATCTATGTGCGCCCGATCACCCGTGTGGCGGCCAGCCGCTGGATTTACGCGCACATCCCTGGCCCGATCAACCTGACGCTTCAGGGGGATGCGGGCGAAACCCTGCGCCCGATCGCGTTCCCGGCGGGTCAGCTGATGCCGGGGTCGCCGCAGTCGTTTCCTTTCTCCCTGAACGAGGACGCTACTGTCACTTCGATCCTGTTGCCGCACGTGCGGCCAGCCGTGCAGGCTACGGCGCAGCTGTTCCTCACGATCTCAGCGGAGGACGCGCTTGACGTCCCGCTGGGACAGGCCGATGCACAAGGGCCGTTGGAACAGCCGCTGACGTTTACCCTGTCGGCGCCTGTGCCGCTTCAGATGGGGAAGACCTACCGCATCAGCCTGCTGATGATTCCTGATCCGGCGTTACAGGGCGTGGACGTGTGCGGCGAGGTGCAGCTGCGGTTGCTGGCGACGGAGGGCGAGGTCGAGCAGGTGTTGCCCGCGCCGGTGGATTGCCTGGCGCGCGCCGACCGTCCGGTGGTGTGGACGTTCTCCCCGAAGGCGGAGGGCTCGCTGACTGCGGTTACGCTCCAGTCAACACGTGAGCAGGCGGCATCCCCGGAACCGACCACGCTCACCGTGCAGTTGCAGTCCGCCGATGGTCAGCCGCTGGCCGAGGCCGCGTTGCGCTCCGATTTCGCGCCCACAGACGACCCGCGCGGCGACCCCGTCCGCCTTATCTTCGACGCGCCGGTCGTGTTGAAGGCTGGGGAGCAGTATTTCCTGCACGTGGCGAGTGACACCACGCCGTTGCAATTCCAGGGCGCCACGCTGGCGAACGAAACGTCCTGGGACGACGGCCTGCCGCTGCGCGTGGACGGTTTCGACGGCTTCGGTGGCATCTACCAGGGGCTGAACCTGGAGATGTACTGGGACGACAACGCGGACAAGCGCGCCCGGATGCTGGACATCCTGAACCAGGCGGATGTGCTGTTGATTACCTCCAGCCGCCAGTGGGGGAGCATCCCGCGCCTGCCGGAGCGCTATCCGCTCGCCAGCGCCTACTACCGCGCCCTGCTCGGTTGCCCGGCGGAACGCAGCATCGAATGGTGCTACAACGTGGCCGATGTGGGCACGTTCCAGGGGGGATTGGGTTTTGACCTGGTGGCGGTCTTCCAGTCCGACCCGGCGCTGGGGCAGGTGCGCGTGAACGACCAGCCCGCCGAAGAGGCCTTCACCGTGTACGACCACCCCAAGGTCTTCATCTTCCAGAAGCGCGCGGACTACGACCCGGAGGCTGTGGCGGCGCTGCTCGGTGCGGTGGATTTGAGCCACGTGGTGCACCTCACGCCACGTAAGGCGGCCTCGTACCCCGGCGACCTGATGCTGCCGCCCGAACGCCTGGCCGAGCAGCGGCACGGTGGCACCTGGGCGGAACTCTTCCCGCCGGAGAATCCACTGAACCGCTCCCAGCCGCTGGCAGTGGCGGTCTGGATGCTGGCGGTCACGCTGTTGGGCTGGATTACCTACCCCTGGTTGCGGCTGGTGATGGGCGGGCTGCCGGATCGCGGCTTCCCGCTGGCGCGCACGGCGGGGATGCTGGTTCTGTCCTATCTGGTCTGGCTGGCCGGGTCGTTCCGTGTTCCCTTCCGCCCGCTGACGATTTCCGTCGCCTGGCTGGGCTTGCTCCTGGCGGGCGTGGCGGCGACCTGGGTGCAGCGGGACGACCTGGCGCGCGAGTTGCGCGCCCGCAAACGCGAATTCCTCACCGTGGAAGTCCTCTTCCTGGTCTTCTTCCTGGCCTTTCTGCTGGTGCGCTGGGGCAACCCCGATCTGTGGCACCCCTGGAAGGGCGGCGAGAAGCCGATGGACTTCTCCTACTTCAACGCGGTGCTGAAAAGCACCTCCTTCCCGCCCTATGACCCGTGGTACGCCGGCGGGTACATCAACTACTACTATTACGGCTTCGTGATGGTGGGCGTGCTGGTTAAGTGGCTGGGCATCACGCCGGCGGTGGCCTACAATCTGATCCTGCCCACGCTGTACGCGCTGCTGGCGCTGGGCGCCTTTTCGCTGGGGACGAACCTGGTGCGAGCCTCCGGCGGGCGCCGGGCGTGGGTTTCGGGCCTGGCGGCGACGCTGGGCGTGGCGGTGCTCGGCAACCTGGGCACAGTGCGCATGATCTATCGTGGATTCCAGAAACTGGCCGCACCGGGCGGGGACATAGACCAGGGCGGAACGCTCACGCGCGCGGTGTGGGCGTTTCGCGGCTTCTTCCAGACGCTGGCCGGGCGTTCGCTGCCGTACAGCCTGGGCGACTGGTACTGGCTGCCCAGCCGCGCCATCCCTGCGCCGGGTGAGGTGGAACCGATCACCGAGTTTCCCATGTTCACCTTCCTGTACGCCGACCTGCACGCGCATATGATGGCGTTGCCGCTCACGCTGCTGGCGCTTTCCTGGGCGTTGTCGGTGGTGCTGTGGGCGCGCCGGGCGCGTCCCTCCCGCCCCCGGATGGCGCTGGCCCTGGCTTTCGGTGCGCTGGCGGTCGGCGTGCTGCGCCCAACGAACACCTGGGATCTGCCCACCTACCTGGCGATTGGCGCGGTGGCGGTGGTCTGGGCGGCCTGGCACTGGTTCGCGCCCTCGCCGGCGGACGCCCCGCATGGGGAACGGCGGTTGCTGGCCGCCCTGCTCGGCGTGATCATGCTCACCGCGCTGGCGTTGTTGTTCTTCCACCCTTATGCCCGCTGGTACGGCCAGGCCTACACCAAAGTGGACTGGTGGAAGGGCACCCGCACGCCGACCTCGGCCTATCTGGTGCATTGGGGGCTGTTCCTGTTCGTGATCGTCTCCTGGATGCTCTGGGAGACGCGGGACTGGCTGGCGAACACGCCGGTGACCGCCCTGGCGCGGCTGCGGCCCTACCTTGCGTTGCTGTGGACGGCGGCGCTGCTGGCGGGCGTCTGGCTGATCGTGCTGCTGGCGCTCGGTGTGAAGATCGCCTGGCTGGCCTTCCCTCTGACGCTCTGGGCGGGAGTGCTCCTGTTGCGCCCTGGCCTGGCGGACGTCAAGCGTGTGGTGCTCTTTCTGGTCGGCACCGGGCTGACGCTCACGCTGGCCGTCGAGGTGGTCGTGCTGCACGGCGACATCGCCCGCATGAACACGGTGTTCAAGTTCTACCTGCAGGTGTGGACGCTGTTCGCCGTGAGCGCAGCGGCGGCGCTGGGCTGGTTGCTGGATGCTTTGCCCGACTGGTCGCCTCGTCTGCGCGCGTGGTGGTCGGTCGCGCTGCTGGCGCTGGTCGGTGGGGCGGTGCTCTTCCCGCTGATGGGCGGCATGGCGAAGGTGAAAGACCGCATGGCGCCCGACGCGCCGCACACCCTGGACGGCATGGCGTACATGGATTACGCGCACTACTTCGACCAGGGCGTGGACATGGATTTGAGCCAGGATGCCCGGGCCATCCGCTGGTTGCAGACGCATGTGAGCGGGTCACCGGTAATTGTGGAGGCCAACACGGTGGAGTACCGCTGGGGTACGCGCTACACGATATACACCGGCCTGCCGGGCGTGATCGGCTGGAACTGGCACCAGCGCCAGCAGCGGGCGATCAACCCTGGCGAGTGGGTGTTCCAGCGCATCGCGGACGTGGCCGCCTTCTACACCACCACGGACGAGGCCGCCGTGCGCGATTTCCTGCGCCGCTACGACGTGCGCTACATCGTCGTTGGCCAACTGGAACAGGCGTACTACCCCGGCCCCGGCCTGGACAAGTTCGCGGCCTGGAACGGGCGGCTCTGGCAAGAGGTCTTCCGCGTTGGGAATACGGTAGTGTACAAGGTGCTGTGTGAGAACGTGGGCTGCGCTCAGGTTTCGGCGGGGTGGTGAATCCAATCGAGGCCCAACTGGCGGGCGCGGTGGAAGAGGCGCTGGTCGGTCGTCCAGAACTCCCCTTCCAGGCGCGCGGCCAGGGCGACGTACAGCGCATCATGCATCCGCTTTTGACCCAGCCGTTCGGCCCAGGTCAGCGCGTCTTCCAGCGCGCGGTCGTCGGCCAGACGGACGGGCAATTGGAGTATCAGATCGGCAGCCTGGCGGATCTGCTCGGTTGTGGGGTAGCCGATGAACGCCATCCGCCGCAAGACGGAGAGTGTTTCGGCGATCCAGAGATGCGGCGCGTGCAGTTCGGCCTGGGAGCCAAGCCAGCCCTGCCAGAGCGATTGCACCTCTTGGTTCAGCGGATGCGGCATAACCAGCGCTATGCCGATCCCTGCATCAGGAACGATTTTCCGTCTCGTCGTGGTCATGGCTTGTCCCCCGGCCAGTGAGGAGTTCATTCGTGTCCTCTTCGCGGCGCAGCACCTCGTCGGCCAGCGCGCGGTTGAGCAGGTCGCGCGCCACGGCGCTCAGACTGATGCGGCGTCCGCTGATGTGGCTGCGGGCCTCCGCGATTTGTTTGAGCAGCCGGTATTGCTCCGGCTCCAGCAAAATCTGAGTGCGGTATTTGGGCATGGGTTCCCTCCCCGGTCGGGAAAAGGTGTGTAATGTTTGATGTAATCTTGCCCGATCGGCGTGGGGTTGTCAGGCGGGCATCAACGCCAAGCCCCCACCTGGCTTTTGTACCCTTTGTGGCTTTGTGGTGAAACAGATGAGGTGATCATGCTTTCTGCACTGCTTTGGTGGTTTGCCCTGACCCTCCTCGGCTGGCTGACCTTCCCGCTGGCGTTTCGCTTGCTGCCAGCGCTGCCCGGTCGCGGCTACGCCC
>CAYSXA010000179.1:0-6137 GCA_964435005.1 uncultured Anaerolineaceae bacterium
GGATTCCTGCGTGGCTTGAGCCAAATGGTGCCCATTTTGCGGTAAACTTCCCATAAGCTCTGCTCCTGATATAGGGATTGGTTTGGGTACTCTTTGTACCAAAGGAGCAGAGCCTTTTCAATGCAGAGTTCTGGGTAATCACCAGCTTTTTCGGAAAAAAGAAAAGTGCGACGCACCTGTCTGATGCGTCGCACTTGACTCGTTGAGGGGATGCTCAGTCGCCCGGGCTTTCCACGGAGACCAGCTTGGGTGCCGGACGCTTGCTGGTGCGGATGGCCCACACCAGGCCGGCGAGCAGCAGCAGCACCACCAGCCAGCCACCCAGGCCCAGGTTGTGGTACTTCACCACGATGGGGGCCACGATCAGCGCCACCAGGTTGACCACCTTGATCATCGGGTTGAGCGCTGGACCGGCGGTGTCTTTGAACGGGTCGCCGACCGTGTCGCCCACCACCGCGGCCTTGTGGCGATCGGAGCCTTTGCCCAGGTTGTTCGCCGGGTCCTTGGGCTCGTCCTCGATCAGCTTCTTGGCGTTGTCCCACGCGCCGCCGGCGTTGTTCATGAACACCGCGAGCAACTGACCGGAGAGGATGATCCCAGCCAGGAAGCCGCCCAGAGCTTCCACCTGCAGCGTCAGGCCCACCAGGATGGGCGAGAGCACGCCAAGCAACGCCAGCGGCACCAGTTCCTTCTGCGCCGCCGTGGTCGAGATGGATACCGCCTGGCGGTAATCCGGCTTGATCTTGCCTTCCAGCACGCCCATCTTGAACTGACGCCGGGCTTCTTCGATGATCTTCGCCGACGCGCGGCTCACCGCCTGGATGGCAAAGGAGGAGAACAGCCAGGGCAGCGCGCCACCGATCAGCATGCCGACGAATACCTGCGGGATGTCCACGCGGATACCGATGTTCTTGATCCACTCCGAAGCAGGCATGCCGAGCGTTTGCTGCGCGCGGCTCACGTCCACCAGGAAGGATCCGAACAGCGACACCGCCGCGATCACGGCGGAGCCGATCGCCACGCCTTTGGTGATCGCCTTGGTGGTGTTGCCCACCGCATCCAGGTCGGCCATGATCTGTTGCGCGGCTTCGATTTCCGGATCGTCTTCGATGCCGGCCCAGGCCATTTCGCCGATGCCAGCGGCGTTGTCGGCGATCGGGCCGAAGGAGTCCATCGCCACGTTGTTGCCGGTCAGGGTAAGCATGCCGATACCGGTCATCGCCACGCCGTACAGGATGAAGTTCACCTTGTCGGCAGCAGCGAGGCCGGGGATGGTGCCGAAGATCACGATGGAGGTGAAGATGGTGGCCGCGATCACCAGGATAGCCCACACCGAGGACTCATAACCCACGGCCACGCCCTGCAGGATCAGGGTGGCCGGTCCGGTGTTTGCCGATTCCTTGATCTCCTTCACCGGGCTGAAGTGCGTGCTGGTGAAGTAGTCCGTCAGGCGGTCGTTGATGATCGCCAGCAGCACGCCCATGGCCACGGCCATCGGCGGACGCCACCAGCCGCCGGGGAGCGGTTCGCTCGCCATCCGACCCATGTAAATGTAGGCCACGGCGAAGAACAGCACGGTGGAGATGGCTGCCGAGGAGAGGAATCCGCGGAAAATGGCGCCCATCGCGTCGCCCTTCTTCTCCGGGCCGCCCTTAACCACGTACGTGCCGACGATCGAGGAGAGCACGCCGATACCGCGCACGATCAGCGGGAAGATGATCCATTCCAGATGCCCGGTGATGTGCCACAGCGCCAGACCCAAGATCAGGCCAGAGACGATGGTCACCTCGTAGGATTCGAAGATGTCGGCGGCCATGCCGGCGCAGTCGCCCACGTTGTCGCCCACCAGGTCGGCGACCACGGCGGGGTTGCGCGGGTCGTCTTCTGGGATGCCGGCTTCGACCTTGCCGACCAGGTCGGCGCCTACGTCGGCGGCCTTGGTGTAGATACCGCCGCCCACGCGCATGAACAGCGCCAGTAGCGTGCCTCCGAAGCCGAAGCCCAGCAGCGCGTCCGGTGCGGCGATGCCGAACACAATGAAGATCAGCGTGCCGCCGAACAGGCCCAGACCGTCGGTGAGCATACCGGTGATCGTGCCCGCGCGGTAGGCGATGCGCAGCGCATCCCCGAAGGAGCGGCGCGCCGCCGACGCCACGCGCACGTTCCCCTGCACGGCCATGCGCATCCCGATCTGCCCCACCGCGGTGGAGAACGAAGCGCCCATCACGAACGCGATCGCGCGCCCCAGGCCGATGATCAGCCGCACCTGATCGGTGCTCATGCCCTGGAAGCGCTCCATCGCTTCGGGCGTGGGCGGGACGATGTACACCGACAGGAAGAGCGCGATGGTCAACACGCCGATCAGCGGCAGGATGGTCTTCAATTGCCGGCGCAGGTAAGCGTCCGCCCCGTCGCGGATCGCGCCCCAGACTTCCTGCATCTTCTCGGTGCCCATGTCTTCCTGGAGAATCTGCTGCCGCAGGAAGATGGCGTAGAGCAGGCCGAGGATGGCGATGCCCAGGACGCTCCATACGGCGATCTGCTCAAATGGCGTCAGTCCGTACATTGAACCTCCTCTTTCTATACAATTGGGATGGTAGCTTGGAGCTACATTTATAAACGGGATGATTGTACAGGTGAGCGGAGAATGTGTCAAGTTGCACAAATAGGGGGGAATGTGCGTTACGTGATGGGTATATCTCAGCATTTGTCCAATGGGATGCGGTTAGAGGCGGTTATCGTGAAGTCGCGGATGATGCACATCCTACACCACGTCTGATACAATAGATTTACTTTGATGGAGTACCCATGCACGTTATTCTGACCCACGAACAGGCCGATTTTGATGCGATTGCATCGCTGCTGGGCGCGTATCTGCTGGAGGCAGATGCGGTGCCGGTGTTGCCACGACGCATCAACCGCAACGTGCGCGCCTTCCTCACCCTGTACTGCGCGGAGCTGCCTTTTGTGAGCCCTACCGATTTGGACGGCGAGGTGATCGATCACGTGACGCTGGTGGATACGCAGTCGCTGGTCAGTCTGAAGGGCATGGCGCGCCGCTTGCAGGTGCAGGTGATCGACCACCATACGCAGCGGGAAGGGCTGCCTGAGGACTGGCTGGTGACCGTGGAGGAGGTCGGCGCGACGACCACGCTGCTGGTCGAAGCGTTGCAGGAGCGCGGGGTAGTGCTTTCGCCGGTGCAGGCCACGTTGTTGCTGCTCGGCATCTACGAGGACACGGGGTCGTTGAGTTACGTGAGCACCACCGCGCGCGACGCGCGGGCGGTGGCCTTCCTGCTCGAACAGGGTGCCAGCTTGCGCCTGGGGATAGAGTACATCAACCCGCCGCTCTCGCCCGCGCAATGGATGTTGTATGACGTGCTGCTCGCCAATCTGGAGACGATCACCATCCACGGGCAGGTGATCGCGATCTCCACGGCCAACGTGCAGGGGAATACGGAAGAACTCTCCACGCTGGCGCACAAGATGCGCGACCTGCTCGACCCCGACGCGCTCTTTCTACTGGTGACCACATCGGGCGGGGTGCAGATGATCGCCCGCTCGACCAGCGACCGTGTGAACGTGGCGGCGGTGGTGAGCGCCTTTGGCGGGGGCGGCCACGACCGCGCGGCGGCGGCACTGATTAAGGACGCTTCGCTGGACGCCGTGCGCGCGGAGCTGCTTGAACGTCTGCCGCGCTTTGTCTCCCCGCCGATCACTGTGGCGCAGATCATGTCGCGCGGGCCGCAGGTACTGGCGCCGGATACGCCGGTCACCGAGGCGGCGGAGCGCATGCAGCGCTTTGGCTATGAGGGCTATCCCGTGGTGCGCGATGGGCACGTGATCGGCCTGCTCACCCGCCGTGCGGTGGATCGCGCGCTGGCGCACGGCCTGAACCTGACCGCCGCGGATCTGATGGAGGCGGGCGAAGTGACCGTCTTTCCCGACGACCCGATCGAGCACCTGCAACAGGTGATGGTGGACAGCGGTTGGGGACAGGTGCCGGTGGTCGATCGAGAAACCCGCCACGTGATCGGCATCGTCACGCGCACCGATCTGCTGAAGACGCTCACGCCTGAACCGCGCCTGCCTGGACGGCATAACCTGGCGGAGCACCTGGAGCGGGCGCTACCGCCCGCACGCCTGGCGCTGATCAAGGCTGTAGCGGCGATGGCGCATGAGCAGCACGCTGCGCTGTACATCGTCGGCGGTTTTGTGCGCGATCTGCTGCTCGACCGCCCCAGCCTGGACTTCGACCTGGTGGTCGAGGGTGATGCGATTGCGCTGGCGCGCGCGCTGGGGCGTCGCTTTGGGGGGCGAGTGACCAGTCACGCCCGCTTCGGTACGGCGAAATGGCATCTGGACGCGGTGCGCGAATCGGTGGCCGCGCAACTGGCTGATCTGCTTCCCGACGTTGCCCTCGATCCGGATGATCTGCCGGCCACGCTCGATCTGGTCACCGCGCGTACGGAGTTCTACACTCATCCTACGGCGCTGCCCACCGTGGCGCGCGGTAGTATCAAGCTCGATTTGCATCGCCGCGATTTCACCATCAACACGCTGGCGCTGCGCCTGGACGGCGCGCACTACGGTGAACTGCACGATTACTGGGGCGGCCTGAACGATCTGAGACTGGGACTGGTGCGTGTGTTGCACTCGCTTTCCTTTGTGGATGACCCGACACGCATGTTGCGCGCGGTGCGCTTTGAGCAGCGCTTTGGTTTTTGCATTGAAGATCGCACGTTGCAACTGATGGAAAACGCGCTCTCGCTGCTCGACCGCGTTTCGGGTGATCGCATCCGCCACGAGCTGGATCATATGCTGGATGAACCGCAGGTGGCGGCGATGTTCGCCCGGCTGCACGAACTCGGCCTGTTGCGCGCTATCCATCCCGCACTGACCTGGGACGCCTGGCTCTCCACGCGCATCCCACAACGGGTGAGCGCGCCGCCGCCATCGGAGTGGAACGTGCAGGTGGATTCGCTGCGCGTGCCGTTGCACCGCGCGCTGGGTTATGTGCTCTGGTTGATGCGGTTGCCGTCGCACGCGCTTCAGGGTGCGATCCGCCGACTGAAGTTCTCGCGGCTGCTAGCGGATTGCATCCGTGGCGCGCAGTCGCTGTGGGTGCAACGAAACGTGATGAGCGAAATGCGTCCGAGCGAGATCACCCGCCTGCTAGACGCGGTGCGCCCGCTCAGCCGATATGCCTTCTTCCTGGCGTTAGAGGCGAATGATCCGCTGCGCGCGCGGCTGGAGACGTACGTGTGGCGCTGGCAACATCTGCGCCCACAGACCACGGGCGACGACCTGCGTGCGCGTGGCCTGGCGCCCGGCCCGCGCTACGCCCGCATCCTGGAGGCGCTGCGCGCCGCCTGGCTGGACGGCGAGGTAACCTCAGCGGTGGAGGAAGAGGCGTTGCTCGAACGCCTGCTCCGCGAAGAGACCTGATCCCATCTCCCTCGTTACTTCATCACCTCATTGCCTTGTTGCCTCATTCCTCATGTCCATCCTGATCCGCCCTGTACAGGAAGCCGACCTCCCAGCTCTGGAATGGGGAAGGGAGTACCTCCACTTGCGGCGCATATATCGCCAGGTGTATCACGCCATGCGGCGCGGCCAGGCGATGATGTGGGTGGCCGAGCACCCGCAGCAGGGTGTGGTGGGGCAGGTGTTTGTGCAATTGATCTCTCGGCGCCACGATCTGGCCGATGGCGCAAGTCGGGCGTACCTGTTCGGGCTGCGCGTGCGACCCGCCTGGCGGGGACAGGGGATCGGCACGCGATTGATTCGCACGGTCGAGGAGTATGTGCGCGAGCTGGGCTATTCCCGCCTGACGCTGGTCGTGGGGCGAGATAATCTGACCGCGCGCCGTTTGTATGAAAAGCTCGGGTACGGCGTGGTCGCGCTGGAAGAAGGCCGCTGGGCGTACCTGGATCACCGTGGCGAACTTCGGGAGATGCACGAACCGGGGTTTCGGATGGAGAAGCAGATTTGAGGGTTACGCTGGATGAATCTGATTTTCACCCCTGTGCTGTGCAAAATAGTCTGGTCACCAGTTTGGGGGTATGAACTTTGTCAACGCAAATGTTTGGGTAGCAGGGGACGCAGGCGGCGGGCCAGGGCGCGGGCAGCGGGGG
>CAYSXA010000180.1:0-6043 GCA_964435005.1 uncultured Anaerolineaceae bacterium
GCACTGGACGACCTGGTCGCGGCGCTCACGCCGCTCGCCGCCGACCCGCACGCACCGATCCCCGTGGAGGCGCTGCTCGGCACGCTGGAACGCGCTCTGCGAGCACAGGGCGCGCCAAACCCTGCGCACTTTGTTCTGGTCACGCGAAGCCGCCTGGCCGCCATCCGCGACCTGGCCCGCCTGAAGGACGTCGTCCCGTACCGCCGCTCGCCGCGCTACACCGCCCTGACCGCCGAACTGCGCGTCCTCTCCGCCGCCGACCGGCTGACGTTGCTGGTCTGGGCGCTCACCGACGCACTGGTCGTCACCATCTCCCCCTTCCAGCCCACGAAATCCATCGATCGCGCCTTCGAGCCGCTGCTCCATCGTGCCGGGTTGGACGCCGGTGAGGTGCAGCGCCGTCTGAACACGCTACCCTGGCTGCGCCACCTCCCCAGCCGCCTGGATCGCGTGGATAGCACCCGGCGGCTATCGCTGGCCCTGTGGCAAACGCCAGCCACTCAAACCGCGCTGGGCTTGCACCACACCGACCAGGGTCTGCTCAGCCACCCCGCTGCCCGGACGACCGCCCTCCGCCTGGCCCGCCTGGTCTGGCTGGCCGAAACGCTGCGCCAGGGGCGCGGACTTCCCTCTGCGGCGCTGGCTCGCCGCCTGCGTGACCGCGCAGGCTGGATGCAAACCGTCGCCCAGCAACGACTTCGCCCGCCGCGCCGGGTATAATTCTCCATCATGCGCACCCTGCACACTACCGACGAAGAACGCCGCCAGGTCATCGCGCGCCACCCCTACTTCCAGGGCATCGAGCCAGGCATCGCTGAGAGCCTGGCACAGGCACTCACGCTGCGTATCTACGAGGCCGGCGAGGCACTTTTCTGGGAACGCGAACCCAGCGCCGGGCTGTTCATGCTGATTCGCGGAGCAGTCAAACTGTTCCGTCTCTCCCCCCAGGGTCGCGAGGTGATCATCCGGCTGGCGAAAGCCGGGGAGACGTTCAACGAGGTCAGCGTGTTCGACCAGGGCAACAACCCGGTCAACGTGATGGCCATTGAGGAATGCCACGTCTGGCATCTCTCTACAGCGGACTTCCAGGCCGCGTTGCAACAATCTCCCCGCATGATGTACAACGCGATCCAGACGCTGTGCCGCCGGGCGCGGCATCTGGTGCAGATGGTGGAAGAACTCTCGCTGTACCGCGTGACTTGCCGGCTGGCGCGTCTGATCGCCCACCTGAAACCTGAAGAACTGCATGGCCACCAGCGGCTCACCCAGGATGAACTGGCCGCTCGCCTGGGGACGGTGCGCGAGGTGGTCGCGCGCGCGTTGCGCGAATTGCAACAAATGGGTGCCATCCGCCTGCAACATGGCCGCATCTACGTGGAGAACCCCGGCCTGCTGCGCGAGTGTGCCATGCTCCCCGAAAAAAGATGACGTCCCCCAAAAGAAGCAGGGCAGCCAGAGAGAACCTGGCTGCCCTGAAATTGCATCACTTCTCGTCCGGGGGCAAGAGGACGATCAACCCCCACAAGCCGATATCCGCATACAGCAGCGGGGCCAGCACGGGCGCGCCGCGCAGGAAGCGCTCTGCCACGATCAGACCGCGCGCGAGCACGTCCGCCCGGACGTGGAAGACCACCCCCAGCACGCCGGTGACGATCAGCAAGCCCATGCTGGCCACATAAACCCGAACCTCTTCCGGTCGCGGGTCGGGCAGCGCAGCCAGCGTGACTGCCACCACGGTGACGAACACCCCGACCAGCGTGGGTACCCACAGCCAGGGGTTGACGAAACCGGTGCGGGCATGATCGAACACGCTACTGACCATCGCGGTCAACGCGCCCAGCGCCACCATGAACAGATAGGCTCGCGTCTTGGGGTACGGCATCCGCAACCGACGCCCGCCAGGCAACACCAGGACGCCGCTATCCGGCGGTTCTTCCCGCCACGCGGCACTGATCCCCAGCAAGCCTACCCCCGCAAAGGCCAGCGGGCCAAAGACCGGCGGCGCCCACATCAGCAGGCTCAGCGAGATGCGTTCCCCCGCCGGCGCATAGGGCAGGATGGCACGCAGGAAGTGGAAGTACGCGCCCAGCACCCCCACGGCGATGCTGACCAGCAGCACCGCCGTCGCCAGCGCAGACGCCAGCACCCGCTTCCGATAGGCCAGCAACCCGGCCAGGATCAACAACACGCCAGCCGCTGGCCCAAAGAGGATGGGGATCCACTCCCAGGTGACCACCGTGCCGCTGACCAGGTGGGAGAGGTAGGTTTCCACTCCCAGCATGATCTCGTTGAACGCGGTCAGCAGCAGCACGAACTGGTCACGCGAGAGCGGCAGTCGCCAACGTCGGGCAGAGGGGATCGCTTTTACCAGATAGCCCATACTACGGCTCCGTCGGTGCGTTGTGCTGTTGCAGCTTCTCCTGAACCTTCTCGCGCAACTCAGCCAGTTCGCGCAGGATTTCGTAAGCGCCGTGCCACTGCGTATAGTCCGGCCCCTGCATCCACACGCCAAACTTGGCCGTGCGTCCCCAGTGGTGCCAGAGGTTGAAGAAGGTGAAGTCGATCGGCTCGTCGAACGGCTCTGCCGTCAGCAATCCCTGATCCTTCAAAGGCTGGATGATGTCCCGGCTCTCCAGCACCCACTCGTTGACGCGCTCAGTGGCCTTGTCCGCCGCGTCGAAGAAGTCAGTCACGAACTCCTTGTTGTGGCACTCCAGACACACGCTCTGCATACGGCTCCGGTTGTCCTGCCAGGCCGGGCGATGCTCGCTGACCGGCGCAAACAGATACCAGCTCAGGCGCTCACCCACATCGTGCGTGGTAGCCGCGCCGCCAAATCCGCTCATGTGGCAGGTAGCGCAGGTCGGCGCGGGGAAATCCTGCGGCGTGAGCGTTCCTGGATCGGCATCCCAGTTCCACGTGTCGCCGTTGGTCAGGTAGGCGATCCCATGCGGCGACTCCACGTAAATCTCGTACTGCGGATGATCCGGGCCGATGTGACAGGCGTTGCAGGTTTCCGGCTTGCGCGCTTGCTCCAGGCTGAACTCATGGCGCAGGTGGCACTTCTGGCACTGCCCCACCGACTGGTCCGCCGCCGGCTTGCCGATGTTGTGACAGCTCTGGCAGGCAAAGCGCGTGATTTCGGGGCCTTCCATCTGGAAAAGCGCATTCCGCGAGCGGTCCGGGTTAAAGCCACCTTCAGGTACAGCCTCGTACATCGCCAACAGTTCAGGCGGGAGGTCCTGTGCGCCGTTGTAGGCCACAAAGGCGGGCAACGCATGGCGGCTCTGGTAGAACTGCGCCACTTCCTGCGTGTGACACGCCTCGCACATCGCTGTGGTGGGCGACGGTAGCACGTATGTGCCTTCGTGTTCCTTCGCGCCGGGGTAATCAGGCTTCACCTCGTGGCAGTCGCGGCAGGTCACCTCGGCAGCCGCCATGGTGCTCCGCCCGTACTGCTCCACGATGCCCGGCGTGGTACGTTTGTGACACACCACACAGTCATCTTTGCTGTTTTCCAGCACGTTGACCTGGGTCGCGGGCGACTGATCCCCCGCCACGCGTCCCTGGCCGATCGCCGTCACCGCCAGGGCAATGCCCAGTACAACGACCACAACGATCAGCCCTAACAGCAAAGGGCGGTTCACTCGATCCAGACTGGCCATAATACACTCCTCTACATTGTGAATTTCTTTACAACCACGATAAGTGTACCTGCGTTCAAGCCCAAAAACTGTGACTATCGTCACAATCTGCCCGCCGAACTCTCAGCAAGCCTTAATGCAAAATGTGCAAAACTTCACTATCCGCAGCCGCTTCCCACTGGTATGCTGATAGCGACACCACCATAAGGGACACCATCATGCACCTTCACTGCCTGGGATTGAACCACCGCACCGCCCCTGTAGAAATCCGCGAAAGACTGGCTTTCGGCGAAGAAGCCGTACGCGCCGCGCTCGCCCGCATCGGCTGCGGCGAGTTGCGCCCCGATTCGGTTTCCGAAATGGTCATCCTCTCCACCTGCAACCGGGTGGAAGTGTACGCCGTGGCACCGCAACCCGCCTTCGCCGAACTGGAAGCCTTTCTGAGCGAAGCACGCGGCGTGGAGACCGGAGCCTTTCACACACACCTGTACCGCCTGCTGGACAAAGACGCCGTCCATCACCTGTTCCGCGTGGCCGCCGGGCTGGATTCGATGGTGATCGGCGAACCACAAATCCTGGGACAGGTCACGCGGGCGCTGGAACTGGCGCGCGGTCAGGGCACGGTGGGTT
The DNA here is from genome assembly GCA_964435005.1 of uncultured Anaerolineaceae bacterium. GTDB lineage: Bacteria > Chloroflexota > Anaerolineae > Anaerolineales > DRMV01 > CAYSXA01. The sequence goes on from CAYSXA010000180.1 coordinate 4,275, forward strand.
CACTGCTCTCGCGGCTGTTCCAGGCGGCCATCCACGCAGGCAAGCGCGCCCGCACGGAGACAGCGATCAGCCACAATCCTGCTTCGGTGGCGTCCGTGGCCGCGCGGCTGGCCGCGCGGCTGACGCCGGACATCCCCCAGGCGCAGGTGGTGGTACTCGGCGCCGGTGAGATGGCCGAACTGGTGGTGGAATCGCTGCGCAAACAGGGCGCACAGCGCATCCTGGTGGTCAACCGTACGCTGGAACGCGCCCGTCTGCTAGCCGACCGCTGGCACGGTCAGGCGGCCACCTTCGAACAGATGGAGCAGGCGCTGGCCCAGGCGGACATCGTGATCACCTCCACGGGCGCGCCGCACACGCTGATCCATCCGCCGATCGTGGAAGCGATCATGGCGCAACGCCCTGATCGTCCGCTGACCTTCATCGACATCGCCCTGCCGCGCGACGTTGATCCTGCCGTGAACGACATCCCTTTCGTGGCCGTCCACGATCTGGACGCATTGCAGACATATCTGGAAACCTCACTCGAAGCGCGAGCGCACGAAATTCCTCACGTGGAGCGCATCCTTGCGGAAGAAGAAGCCCGTTTCCTGGACTTTCTCCGCAGCCTGGACGTGATCCCGCTGATCGCTGAGCTGCGCCAGACGGCAGAAGCCATCCGCCAGGCCGAACTGGAGAAAACGCTACGACGCCTGGGCGACCTCTCCGAGCACGATCGCAAGCGATTGGACGCCATGACGCAGGCCATCGTGAAGAAACTGCTCCACCACCCGATCACGTACCTGCGCAGATCAGTGGACAACCCTACCGCCGCCGAATACGCCCGCGCGTTCTTTGGATTAGAAAGTGACCGACAAACTACAGACGATGGACCACAAGCGGTGGGGGAGCACCAGCCTCTCACCCTCGCCAAGTCCACCCACTGACCGACCAATTAGACCAATTAGACCAATAAGACTAACCAGACTAATAAGACCAACCAACCCATGCAACTGAACTTCGCCACCCGCCCCTCCAACCTTGCCCGCTGGCAAACCGGCCACGTGATCCGATTGCTGCAACGCGCCTGGCCTGACGTGGTCTGTGAGGAGCACGTGATCGTCACGCGCGGCGACCGCGTGCTCGACAAGCCGCTGCCGCAGATCGGCGGCAAAGGGCTGTTCACCGCCGAACTGGAAGCAGCCCTGCACAGCGGACGCGTACAGGCCGCCGTTCATTCGCTCAAGGATTTACCCACCGAAAACCCGCCTGGCCTGACGATTGGCGCGATCCCTCAGCGGGCCGACGCACGTGACGCACTGGTCTCACGGGGCGGTTTCGACCTGGAAAACCTGCCCAAGGGCACAGTGGTAGGCACGTCCAGTCTGCGCCGCGCCGCGCAGGTACTGGCCGTCCGTCCGGACGTGCAGATCCGCTCCATTCGCGGCAACGTGGAAACGCGCCTGCGGAAACTGCTGGACGGGCAGTACGACGCGGTGGTCTTCGCGGCAGCCGGGTTGCAACGCCTGGGGCTGGACAAGGGAGACGGCTACCAGGTGCGCGTCCTCCCGCCAGAAACCATGTTACCCGCCCCTGGTCAGGGCGCGCTGGCGGTGCAGTGCCGCACCGACGATGCAGAGACCCTGCGTCTGCTGGCCGCCATCCACGACGAGGCCACCGCGCGGGCGGTCACGGCGGAACGCGCCTTCCTGGCCGGGCTGGGCGGCGGCTGCTCCGTACCCGTCGGCGCGTATGGCCAGGTGAAGACGGAGAACGGACGTCAGACCGTG
>CAYSXA010000181.1:0-5992 GCA_964435005.1 uncultured Anaerolineaceae bacterium
GGTTTCGCGAAATAATTACCCCAAAATGCAATTTTAGGGTGCGGAATGTGGGTTTTATTGGACGAACAAGAGGCAGGTGCAGCATGACGAAGTCCCGCGCGCAACAGATGGTTGACCGTTTGCGAGAGATGCAGGCAGCCTCGCCGGACATCGAGGCCTCGGCGGTGGTGTCGGTGGACGGGCTGATCATTGCCTCGGCGTTGCCGGGCGATACGGAAGAAGATCGGGTCTCGGCGATGTCGGCGGCCATGCTCAGCCTGGGCGAACGCATCGCCTCGGAACTGGGGCGTGGCGCGCTGGAGCAGGTGTACATCCGGGGCGATCACGGCTATGTGATTCTGACCGCCGTTGGTGAAGAAGCCGTGCTCACGGCGCTGGCCCGCGAGGGCGCCAAACTGGGGCTGGTCTTTCTGGAGATGCGCCGTGCGGCAGAAGATCTGGGACGACTGCTGTGAGCAGAGATGGAAACGCACTTTCGTAGGGAGGGCGTCGCTCAACGACCCTCCCTACTTCTTTGTAGTCTGGTAAGGAGGCAAAACCTGGCATGACGACCAAGTACATCTTTATCACCGGCGGCGTGTTGAGTTCCGTCGGCAAGGGGGTGACGGCGGCGGCGCTGGGGCGCACGCTGAAGGAGCGTGGCTTCAAGATCGCTGTGCAGAAACTCGACCCGTACATCAACGTCGATCCGGGCACGATGAGCCCCTATCAGCACGGCGAAGTGTTCGTGCTGGACGATGGCGCGGAAACCGACCTCGACCTGGGACATTATGAGCGCTTCATTGACATCAACCTGAACCGCGTGTGCAACGTGACCACCGGTCAGGTGTACGCTGAGGTGATTGCCAAAGAGCGGCGCGGCGACTACCTTGGCGGCACGATTCAGGTCATCCCCCACATCACGAACGAGATCAAACGCCGCATCGGGCTGGTCTCCAAGACCACCGGCGCGGAGATCGTGCTGGTTGAGGTGGGCGGCACGGTGGGCGACATGGAGTCCGAGCCCTTCCTGGAGGCACTGCGCCAGATGCGCTCGGACGTTGGGCGGGAGAATTCGCTTTACATTCACGTGACCTGGTTGCCGTATATCCGCGCTACGTGCGAGTTGAAGACCAAGCCCACGCAACACTCTGTGCGGATGTTGCGTTCCATCGGCATTCAGCCCGATGCCATCATCGCCCGCTCGGATTATGAGGTGGATGACGGGGTGGTGGACAAAATCGCGCTGTTCTGCGACGTGGATCGCCGTGCGGTTGTGCCGATGGTCACGGTGGACGTGTTGTACGAAATCCCGCTGCTGCTCGAAGAGACCGGTTTGCCGGATTATGTGCTGGAACGGCTGGGGTTGAAGGCAAGGCAGCAGCCGGACTGGACGGAATGGCAAGACCTGGTGGCGCGGGTGAAGGCGAAGAAGCCCCGGCTGCGCGTGGCGCTGGTCGGCAAGTATGTGGAACTGCATGACGCCTACATGAGCGTGCGCGAGGCGCTCTACCACGCCGGCCTGGCGATTGGGGTGGACGTGGACATCGCCTGGGTGCACTCCGCTGATCTGGAGAAAGGTCGCGGCTGGGAAGAGGTGAAGCAGGCGGATGCCATCTTAGTCCCCGGTGGCTTCGGGCCACGCGGTATTGAGGGCAAGATTCAGGCCATCCGCTACGCGCGCGAGCACAACGTGCCGTACCTGGGTCTGTGCCTGGGGATGCAGTTGATGGTGGTGGAGTTCGCCCGTCATGTGCTGGGCGATGAGGAGGCCAATTCGACCGAGTTCGACCCCAGCACGCCGCACCCGGTGATCGATCTGATGCCTGACCAGCGGGACATCATCGACAAAGGCGGCACGATGCGCCTGGGCGTGTATCCCTGCGTGTTGCAGCCAGGCTCGCGCGCGGCGGAGGCTTATGGCGTGCCGCAGGTGGACGAGCGTCACCGTCATCGCTTTGAGTTCAACAATGCCTACCGCGAGACGTTGGGCCAGGCCGGGATGCGCTTTTCCGGGCTATCCCCCGATGGGCGGCTGGTGGAAATCGCGGAACTGGTCGATCACCCTTTCATGGTGGGCACGCAATTCCATCCGGAGTTCCTCTCGCGCCCCAACCGCCCGCACCCGCTGTTTGTGGCCTTTCTGAAGGCGGCCAGAGCCCGACGCGCGGGCGGATCGCAGGGACGCGAAATACCCACAGAACACTCCGCTTAAAGCTGTTTGGCCGTGTAGTAAAAAAAGCGACGCACCTCAACGGGTGCGTCGCACTGGTTTTGCCCTGCTGCAGGAAGGCAAGCACAGCAGGGCATTTCCAGGGGAAAAGGCGAGTTAGAGGGGAATGGGGACGGCTTCGCCGTACAGTTGCTCCCGGATTTCAATCACCTGGCGGCGCAGACGGTCATCGCGTTCGAGCAGGTCGGCGATCTTCTCGCAGCCGTACATCACGGTGGTGTGGTCGCGTCCGCCGAGCGCTGCGCCGATCTGCGGCAGGGAGAGGTTGGCTTCTTCGCGCAGCAGGTACATCGCCACCTGACGCGGCAGGGCGATCTCACGCGTCCGCCCGCGCCCCAGCAGACGGTCGCGTTCCACGCCGAAGGCGCGCGCCACGGCGGAGATGATCTGGTCGGGGGCGAGTTCCGTGCGTTTGGGGAACATATCTACCAGCATGGTCTCCACCATGTCGGTGGACACCGGCGCGCCGCTCAGATCGGCGAAGGCCAGCACACGGTTCAGTGCTCCTTCCAGTTCGCGGATGTTGGACTGCACGCGGCGGGCGATCAGTTCGAGCACGGGCGGTGGTACGTCGCGCCCGGCGCGCTCGGCCTTCGAGCGCAGGATCGCTACCCGTGTCTCGAAGTCGGGCGGCTGGATGTCCACGGTCAGCCCCCACTCAAAGCGCGAGCGCAGCCGTTCTTCCAGCGTGACCATCGCCTTCGGCGGGCGGTCGGAGGAGATCACGATCTGTTTGTCCTGGCCGTGCAGGGTGTTGAAGGTGTGGAAGAACTCTTCCTGCGTGGATTCCTTGCCGGCGATGAACTGGATGTCGTCGATCAGCAATACGTCGATGCGGCGGTACTTGTCGCGGAAGGCCTGCGTGGTGTGGTTGCGGATGGCGTTGATCAGGTCGTTGGTGAACTCTTCCGAGGAGACGTAGAGCACCTGCAGCCCCTGCGTGGTGCACGCGTTGCCGATGGCGTGCAGCAGGTGGGTCTTGCCCAGTCCCACGCCGCCGTAGAGGAAGAGGGGGTTATACGCGCGGGCCGGGTTCTCCGCCACGGCCATGCAGGCGGCGTGCGCCAGCCGGTTGCTCGCGCCCACCACGAAGTTCTCGAAGGTGTAGCGCCGGTTGATCGTCGCGTTTTCGGGCAGGGAGAGCTCGTCTTCTTCGTGAGCTGGCGTCGTCAGATAGGCGGGTTCTTCGCGCTCCATGCCGGTTTGCCAGACCACGAAGCGCACGTCCACCGTGCGTTTCATGTAACCCGCCAGCAGGCGGCGCACTGTGCTGCTCAAACGACTTTCCAGCCAATCCCTGGCGTAGGCGTTGTGCACGCCAATGACAAACACGCCGTCCTCGTAAGAGAGGAATTCGGTGTTGCGTACCCAGGTGTCGAAAGCCGCTTTTGGCATATCCATCTGCAACTGGCCAATGGCAGATTGCCAGGCTCGAGCAGCATCCATGTGGTAACCTCCTCGGTCGCAACGTAAAAGCATACCATCCGCGCCGCTACGCTGCGCGGCTTTGCCCCTGTATTCAACTGGTAGTCCACTACACTTATGGATGGGGGCGCAATTGTCCAAAGGCGTTGCCATTGTAACAAACCCTCAGGGAAAACGCAACGTGTAAACGTTCTGGAATCTTAAAAAAATCTTATTCTTTAAGTTTCGAAATGTTAAAGCGATCTTTTTCGACCGGCCCTCTGGGGTTCCGGGCTGTGCCAATCGGAAATTTATTTCATACCCACACGTTGGGAGAGTAAGGCGTATACACCCCCATATGTGGGGGTTCGTGTTGTCCAGCCAATTTCCTTCGTGGTTGTCCAGACAATAAGCTTAAAAAATCGCAAGCATGAATGACAGGGCCAAGAACGTTTGTTCGTTCGGGAAACTGCAAGGGAAACCTTAAAATTCAAAAGTATCCACACCAAAAGAGGAGTTATCCACAATTCTGTGGACAACTTGTGGACAGGGAAGCCGAAAAGGGGGGAGGAGATGGGGGATGAGTTGTGCCTAAAAGCGGCGGAGGTCATCCACCTTTTCCCTCGTGGATGACCTCCTGTTGCACCGCACCGGGTTTACACAAATGGCTTACGGAAGATCGCCCACCACCTCAAAGGTTTGCACGATTCGGTCAATGACGTCAATGTCTTCCTGTCGGGTGATCTGGATCTGCACCAGGACCAGGAAGGCGGTCGGGTTGCTCTTCGGTCGTGCGGAGATCACGACTTCTTCCGCGCCCGAAGACCCACAGTTCGTCCAGAGGTCGAATTTCCCTTCGTACACACCGTCGTCGTAATCATTCCGGCTGTCAAAGGTACAGTCGTCCTGGAACCAGTGTTTTGTGCCGTCCAGCAGTTCGATGTACCCGCCGAGTTGACCCAGCCGGCTGGAGGCGGCGAAGAAGATGCCGGACTCGTCATAGGTATTGTAGAAGGCGTTTAAGTCCGCAGCCGCGGCGATCGAAGCTGCGACAAACGGCTGACCGCCCCAGTCGGTTTCCCAGTATTGGCCATTAACGTCGCTCCAGATGGTGGGAATCTCTACCCGGATGGCACCGGAGTCGTCGTAGACGGTCACAAACTCATCGTAACTACCGCCCCCGGCTGTGGTTCCACCGGTTTCTCCGCCGCCGGTTTCTCCACCACCGGTTGAGCCGCCTCCCAGGGATCCACTGTAAGTTAGCGGTTCCCCGTTGATCTGGCCGGTCCAGTACTCGCCGGTGGAGAAGCGTAGTACGTCAATTGCAAGCGTATCGTTTGGGCCGTGGCTGCGGAGTATGTCGCAGTATTCCTTCATGGTGCCTTGTGTCGCCAGCACGATGTTTTCCAGCCGCCACACGATGTCTCCTGGTTCCACGCCGGCTTTGTCGGCAGGGGAGCCCGATTTCACCGATGATACCCAGATACCGCTCAGCGAGCCATCGTTCAGGATGAATGCTTCGCCATTGATGCCCAGGGTGTAAACGTTCTGTCCCTGGCTCAGCTTGTTCACGGTGGGGATGGCGTTTTCCGCGGAAATTGCGAAGTACTGATTGAAGTCCGGGCGCCCCCGGTAGTTCACCCCGACCACTTTCCCGTCTGGGGTCACCAGAGGGCCGCCCGAGTTGCCGGGGTTGATGGTTGCGTCGTGACCGATCACCGAGTCAATGGATGACCAGGGGGTATCACCGGGCGCATCTGCTTTGGCAACGATCCCGCGCGTGAGCGTGTACTGCGGTTCGCCCAGGGGGAAGCCGGCAGCATATACATCCATGCCGACTTTAATCGGGCCGGTGTACCACTCCAGATAGCGGAATGGGCCACCCTCAAGTTGGATCACGGCCAGATCGAAGCACTCCGACACCCCCAGCACCCGTGCGTGGTAGGATTTGCTCTGGTCGCCGCCGATCCATACGGTCAGTGCGGCTGCGCCGGTTACCACATGGTTGTTCGTCACAGCCAGACCGGAGGGGCTGATGAGAAAGCCGGACCCATACCATTTCTGGTTGAGCTGTACTTCGCCGGGGTTGACCAGTGTGCCAGTAGCTTCGATCTGGATGACGGCCTTCTGAACGTCCTCCAGACTATTGACCGCGCCACTGGCTGCGGCCTGGGGAGCTTTCGTGGGTTGGGTTGAGGGTTGCGATTGCTCAGGTGGAGAAGTTGGTGGGGGCGGTGTAGTCGATGGCCCTCCGCATGCCAGTCCGACGAGAAGGAAGAAGGCAATAATAAGAAGCATAGAACGGGAAAATGGCTGGTACATGATCTGGACTTTGTCCAAATCGAACCTTTCAAAATGAATAACACACGGCTCCAA
>CAYSXA010000182.1:0-5982 GCA_964435005.1 uncultured Anaerolineaceae bacterium
TCGGTCGTTGACTGAAAACGGGTGCGAAGTACGCGTGGTCATGACCACCGCCGCGGCCGCCGCTCCCACCAGGTCCCCTTCCACGCCGAACAAACCCCGGCCGGGCGCCGGCCGTAGCACGTGTCGGAACCAGGCCGCGACCGTCCCTTCCCCTTCGGCCACCCGCGTCACCACGGTGTGCAACGACGCGCCGCTGGCGGCTTCGGCGGCCATCAACTGCACGAATTCCGGCAGCTCCTGGGCAATCCGACGGCGCACCTCTTCCGCCTTCCGGTGCAACGGCGAGACGGTCAACAGGTAGCCCGCGCCCAACCCCACCAGCGCGAAGAACGGGTCGCCGACGCCCATCCAGAACAAGACCATCAGCCCCACGCTGTACAACACCATCTGTCCAAGCACCGTGGCCGGGGTGAGCCCGCGCCACTTCGGTTCCACCGTGGTCGCCCAATACAGATCGCGCCGAATACTCTCCATCACCTGTGGCACGCGCTGCCCCACGAACGCCCCCAGCGCCTGCGCCGTGGAGCGCCCCTCATCCGCCTGGTCGCTTTCGACCAGCACTTTGCTCGCGCCGCGCACGGCCATCCAGTTCACCCCCTGGTACAACGCCAGGAACACAGCGGCTCCCGCAAGCAGTCCAGCCAGGATGATTTGTCCGCTCACATCGCCCTCCGCACTTCGTTCCGCATCACGCGGTAGCCAAAGACCATGATCCCAATCACCACCCCCATCGCCAGCTGCACGATGGGGTATCGCAGGGACGGCCCCACAAAGGGGTCGTTGACTAGGGTGAGTACGGTCAGCCCCAGTACCACCGGCAGCACCCGGGCAATCGCCATCGCCTGCCCGGCCTTCGCCCGCACGTGGTTCCGCAGCGCCAGCAGCCGCTGCATGGCGTTGGCCGATTCGATGACCACGCTTGCGTACTGGCCGCCGCCCGCCCGGTGGTAGCTGAGCAGCAGCATGGCTACGTTCGAGACGGACAGCGATGGCGACCGCCGCGCCAAGTCGCGCAACGCCCGCTCCACCCCCAGCGAACGCGCGTCTTTGGCCGCCTGGATCAGTTCGGGCGACAACGGGTTACCCGGCGCGTCCATCTCCAGCGACTCGCCCACTTCTTCCAGCACCACCGCCAGGCCGTGCCCGGCCTGCAACCCCGAAGCAATCCGCGACATCGCCACGGGTAGGAGCTTCTCCATCTCCAGCCCGCGCTGCGCCGCTTTGTCGTTCACGTAAGACACCGGCGCCCAGCCCGCCAGCGCCCCCAGCGCCAGCGCAGGCACGCCCGGCACGAAGAACACCCAGGTCAGCGCCGTCGCCGCCAGGCCGAGCAGCACGCACCCCAGCGCAAACTGCACCGGCGTGAGGCCCAACCCCGCGCTGCGCAGCTTCCCTTCCCAGCTCTCCGCAGGCAGTGTCAACGCCACGTCTTCTTCGTCCACCTCATCCACCTGGGCCAGCAGCCGCGCTGTGCGCGAGCGCATGGTTGCCGCGCGACCGGCCATTTCCCAGCCGATGATCATCACCATCACGGCGACCAGCAGTCCGATCAGGGCTATCGTGGCTCCGGCGCTCATTTTTTTGTTCCTTTCGGTTCCCGCACTTTGATACCGGCCACTTCCAGCACCGCCTTCTGCTTCTCTTCGGGTAGTTTGTGCCAGGCGTCCGCCAGCGCCTGGAAGCGCCGATAGGACAGGTCACGGCCTTTACTATCCGCTTTCCGCCACTGCGGGCGATCCGGCGGGGAGCTTTCGTCGTACCGCCACACCGGGGTGAACCACACTTCCCCACCCTTCAGGTCGTCTTCCACCATCGCAATCGTGGTCACCCGGCGGATGTCGTGCCGAATGCCGATCTGCACGATCACGTCCACCGCGCCTGCGATCATCTGGTTGATGTCCCGTCGGGAAGTGAAGTTCATGTCCGCCCCGATGTTCGCCGCCAGGCGGATGAACGCCTCGCGCGGGGTGTCCGAGTGGAAGGTGGTCGCTCCGCTGTGGCCGGTGAGCAGCGCCCGCACCATCGCCATCGCCGCCCGCCCGTCGCGCACCTCGCCCAGGATCAGGTAGTCCGGCGACAGCCGCATGGCGTTGTCCACCAGGTCGGCCAGCGTAATCGGCGCGGCGTCCGACCCCGGCGGCACCGGCCGTGCCTCGAGCGGCTGTACCGTCTTCCGCGCCAGGAAAATCTCCTGCGGGTCTTCGATGGTCACGATCACCCAATGCTCCGGCAAGAAAGCACACAACGCCGAGAGCATAGTGGTCTTCCCCGTGCGCGTCCCGCCGGTGATCAGAATGCGCTTACCCGCCTGCACCTGCTCCTGCAGGAAGGCCATCATTGCATCGTTCATCGCCCCGCGCTCCAGTATCCACTCCGGGCGCACCGGCTTCGGCTCGAAAAGCCGCAGGGCAATCACCGGATACCCCTCTCCTGGGGCGATCACGGGGTGATCCACCGTGAGCCGCCCGCCGCCGGGGATGTGTTTGGTGCGTGGCAGTTTGGCGTAGGCAATCGGCGTGGCCTCAGAGACCGACTTGGACTGCTCGCCCAGCAGGGTGTTCACCACCCGCCACACCTCTTGCCGTGGCACGCGGCGGTCTTCTTCCCAATCCGACCAGCGCACCGACCCCTTCTTCATCACCTGGATCAGCCCGCTGGAGTACACGCGCACCTCGGTCAAATCATTGCGTACCGGCGGCAGGAAGTAGTCCAGAAAGCCCCAGCCCATCAAGCGGCGGGCAATCTCGTCGCGCAAGGCCGTCTGATCCTGCACCGTGGGCACGATCCCTCGCCGTCGCAATTCGTTGCCCACCAGTACGTGAATTCGCTGGCGGATGCGCTCCTTGACCGCTTCGTCTCCGTTCCGCAGTTCGCTGCGCTCGTACTCGCGATTGACCTGGCCGATCACCGCTTCGATGATCGCCTCGTTCAAGTCCACCGCTTCGTCCACGCCCGGCCTGCGCTGCGGGTCTTCTTCGTGGATCAGTCCCAGCACCATGACGCCGCCCTCACTTGACCTTGATGCGAATGCCGAACGGCCCGCGTTTGACCGCTTTCACTGCGCCCTCGCCGCGGTATCCCTGGCCGTAAATGCTGTCCGCCAGGTGCGCTACCAGCTTCGCCATCGTGTCCGAGACGTTGACCACCGGACGTTGCGTGTCCTGCGCCGCCGGAATCTCCAGGTCGTACTCCGCCGTGGCAATCACCGGCGGGAACCAGCCGCCGTAGGTCTCCGCATACGCCGCCCCTTCGCTCTGGAAGTAGTCCGGGGTAAACGACTTCTTCGTCCGCTGGTTCAGGATGACGTAAATGCTCTCCTTCGGCACTTGATGCTGGCCGATCAGCTCTTCCGTCAACAGGCGCGTGGTGTGCGCCACCGCCTGCACCCCGCGCAGCGTGGGCCGCGCCACGATGAAAATCGTGTTGGCCGCCAGTAACGGCTGAATCGTCCAGGCTCCCTCACCGGCAGGCAAGTCCAGCAGCACCGCCCCATAGTGGTGCATGAAGGACGCCGCCACCATCTGGCGCAGCATCTCGGACTTCTCCGGTCGCGCCCAGTCCGCATACGCATAGGACGAAGAGGGAGCCATGATCACGTCCAGCCCATCCACCGTGGTCTGGATGCTGTCCTGGAAGCCCACTTCCGGGCGCACCAGGTACTCCGTGGCGTTCGGTGTCGCTCCCAGCGTTTTCCGCTTCCCACCCGCAGGCGCAAAGTGCAGCATGGCCGCCGGGGGTAAATCCAGCGAGAAGAGCAGCGTCTTGATCCCCCGCCGTGCTGCCAGCTCGAAGCCCAGCGCCTCGGCGATGGTGGACTTCCCCACCCCGCCTTCCGCTGCGACAAAGGCCATCACGCGCGTGCCCACCACGGTGGCCGCGCGTCCGCCGGGTGCAGCGACCATGAGCGGCGCGGTCGAAGACGCCCGCGCCCGCTCCGTGTTCACCGCCGTGATCCCGTAGCGGATGACCTCGGCAGGCGCGACCGGCATCACGTACACCTTGCGCACCGTGTGCACCTGCTCGATCTGCCCGGCCATGTCCGCCCACTGCGGCGGGAGCAGCACAATCGCCACCGCCCGCTTCAACTGGCTCAGGGTGTCCATGAGCGCCTTGGGGCTGGGCGAGGCTTCTGCGTACACGATGACCAGCTCCGGCTCCCCGCCCCGCAGGTTGTCCTGAAACTGCTCCCACGTGCCCGACAGGTGCGCGATCCGCGTCTCTTCCGCCGAGGCCACGAAGCCGAAGTCCATCGTGATCTGGTTGAACGGCCCGACAATGCCGACCGAAATCTTGCCCTGTTGCATAGCCGCCCCTTACTGGTTCAAGTCCAGACCGGTGGCGGCCTCGTACAGGTGCGCCAGGTCCACCGCTTCCGCCTGGATGCTCACCCCGTCCAACCCCTTGGCCGGTTCGAGCACCAGATGGATGGTGGCCACCTTGTTCAGCAGCGCGAGCAAGGCCGCCGGGCTGGCCGAGTACCCCGCCGCAATCGGCACCGGCTCCACCGGCGCTTCCAGCAGGATCACGCTCCCCGACCGGCTGGCCGACGTGGTGCGCGCCGCCGCGAACAAGGCGTCCTGCCCGTTCTTCCCGCTGCTGGTGGGCAGCTCCTCGTAGCGAAAACTCTGCGGCACGACCAGCACCCGCAAGCCGTGAATGGTCAACCGCGCCGCGGGCGACAAGGGCGGCTGCGGGGTGGGCGTCGGCGTGGGAGTCTCTTCTGGGTTCGGCGTCGCCAGCATAGTCACCGCCAATGGCGCACTCACCGGTGCAGAAAAGTTGTTCAGCGAAATCGTTTGCGGGTCGATCACCGCGATCACCGCCACCCGCTGGCCAGGTCGCACCACCCCCGCCAGGCCGGTGGCCATGTCCACCTTCACCGAGATCGCCACGTGGCCCGGCTCCAACTGCGCCGGGATGCCCGCCGCGGCGTTCTCGTCCCCGGCCACATACGCCGTGATGAAGTCCCCCGTCGCTCGCGCCGTGGTCAGCACCTTGCCTTCCACGTCTTCGATGCGCGTGTACGCCCCTTCCGGCACGGCCCCCGCAGGCACTTCTTTCAGTTCCACCACGTCCGCTGTCAGGCGCATCCCCGCCGCCAAGTCGTAACTGGCAACCACCACGCGCGTGGGCTTTACCACCCCCTGTAACAGCGAGACCACCAGCAGCGCAGCCAGCACCGCCAGCCCCAGGATGATGTAGAACGAGCGTTTCATGTGCGTTTCGAGACCTCCGTTTCTGTAATTTGTGGTGGTCAGTTCAGGCGCGACAGGTGCTCGGTTATCGCGCGCTCGATCTCTCTTGGGTACAAATCCTGCCCGGTTTCCTTGGCGTAAAGGGCCATCGCGTAGATCCTGTCCATCAGTAGCGGATACGCGGATGTCCGCTTTTCAAAACAGACCAGACACAGCGGGTAACGCTGGAACCCGTAGCGAATGATGTCCTCTTCAATCACTTCTCCACAATCCCAGCAAATCAGCGTATTGTGCCAACCGCCAGGAAAATACTCCAGGCGTTCGTCTTCCAGGGCGTCGTCATCCCAATAGCGACCTTTCATCACAACCCTCCGGCAGTTTGACCCAGCAACCGCACCCGTCGTCGGTGCGCGATTTCCTCGTCGCTGGGTTCTTCCACGCTCAGCATGAGCGGACGGATCAGGAACGGCTCGATGTCGCCAATGTCCATCGAGTACCCCAGCTTCGCCACCGCCATCGCCACCGGCATGCGTGCCAGGAAGCGGTCGTACTGCGTGTTCACAAAGCCTTTCGTGTTCCGCGCTAGGTGCGCCAAAAGCGCCGAGCGGTCGCGGTCGTTCTTCGTCTGCCCGAAGAAGCCGTTGTTGCAGGACGAGAGGATGCCCGCCGGTAACTCGCTCACCGTCTGCGCGATCAGGTGCAGGAAAACGCGGTATTTGCGCCCGTCCCGCCACATATCCAGGAAGATTTGCGTGGTCTGGTTGCCCTGTCCCGCGTTGTCCGATGT
>CAYSXA010000183.1:0-5944 GCA_964435005.1 uncultured Anaerolineaceae bacterium
AAAAATGTGCCAAATTGCCTTGGAGTTATTGCGGAGACTCAGGTACACTATAAGTTATGGCGAATCCATCGGAACAAGAAGTGCAGGACTTACGGAAGATGATCCATCAGCTGGCGCGGCTGGTGGAGATCAGCGTGACCCTGAATTCCACCCTGGACCTGCCTGAATTGCTGGAGTTTATCATCCAGACCGCAGCAGATCTGGTGGATAGCGAAGCGGCGTCCATCCTGCTGCATGATGAGCGCCTGGGCGAGTTGCGGTTTGCAGCTGCTACAGGGTCGGATCCTGATGATCTGGCAAAAATCCCTGTACCGTTGGACGGCAGCGTGGCCGGGATGGTTTTTCAGGAAAACCACCCCTTAATCATTAATGATGCGGCAGAAGACCCTCGCCTGTACACGCAGGTGGGGGATAAGATCCGATTTCAGACACGGTCGCTGATTGCCGTGCCGCTACGCATCCGCGATAAAGTGATTGGTGTGCTTGAAGCAGTGAATAAGCGCAACGGGCGGTTCACGCAGAACGACACGCGCTTGCTTTCGGTGATCGCCTCTCAGGCGGCGGTGGCCATTCATAATGCTCATTTGGTCGAACGTTTGCGCGCTGCGTACGATGAAATCAGCCGCCTGGATCAGATGAAAACGGATTTCATGGCGATCGCTTCTCATGAGCTGCGGACGCCTCTAGGCGTGATCTTGGGGTATGCGGCGTTCCTGAAGGAGGAGGCGAAAGGAGAAGTCTCCAAGCACGCCAATCGGGTGCTCAACGCGGCGTTGAAGCTGCGGTCATTGGTTGAAGACATGACGAACATGAACCTGCTCCGCGTGGGTACAGCGCAGCTATCCTCTGAGCGGGTTGCAGTGCAGGAGTTGATCCGGGATGCGGTCAAGGAGATCAAAGACGCTGTCCGCGCGAAAGGACACCGCCTGATCGTTCGCCTGCCACCAACGCCGGTGTTCGTGCAGGTGGATCGTGAGAAGATGGTGCTGACGTTCAGCAACATCTTGAGCAATGCGGTGCGATTCACTCCTGGCGGAGGTCAGATTACGGTCACAGCGCAGCCAGGGACGCGCGAGGTTCGCGTGATTTTCCAGGATACCGGCATTGGCATCCCTCAGGAGGAACTGGAGAGCATCTTTAAGGAATTCTACCAGGTCGAGCATCATTTAACGCGGCGCTATGGGGGTCTGGGGCTGGGGCTTTCCATCGCTAAAGCCATTGTCGAACTGCACAACGGGCGTATCTGGGCGGAGAGCCCCGGTGTGGAACAAGGTTCGACGTTTTATGTCGTTCTTCAGCGGGTGAGGTGATGCTGGGGCCGATGTGGTGGAAAACAAAACGAGCGAACGGCGCGCGTTCGCTCGTTTTGTCATTGCAGGGGACAGGTCAACCCGAAAGCGGCAGTTCGGGCTGAAACGGAGGCAGGTGTAACCGCTCCCGAATGCGATTCTCGATCCAGTCCAGGTGTTCCGGGTGCTTCACGAAGTCCAGGTCGTCCGTGCCGATGGTCAGCACGGCACCCGGATGGTTGTGGAAGTGCTTTTCGTATTCCTGGTTCAGTTGCTCGATGTACGTGCGATCCATGTTGCGTTCGTAGGGGCGGTCGCGCAGGGCGATGCGCTGCATCAGCGTATCCGTGGAGGCGCGCAGGTACACGATCAGGTCGGGCGTGGGAGTTTTCTCCGCCAGCGCCTCGTGCACGCGGTGGTACATCTCCAGTTCGTCGCCCTGCAGGTTGATGCGAGCGAAGATTTCGTCTTTCTCGAAGGTGTAATCGGAGATCAGGTTGGCGCTGCTGCTCAGAATCTCCGGCACGCTGCGCTGCTGTTGGTGGTAGCGGCTGAGCAGGAAGAAGATTTGTGTCTGAAAAGCGTACCGTTCGCGGTCGGCGTAGAAATCGGAGAGGAAGGGGTTTTCCTCGAACACCTCGAGCAACAGATCCGCTTCAAAGCGAGGTTGTAACATGCGGGCCAGCGTGGTCTTCCCCACGCCAATCACTCCCTCGATGGCAATGTACATGGCGCGATGCTCCTGAAAAGAGGTTTCCGGCGGCGACTGCCCACCCCTTATGAACGTGAGGATCGAACCACTGAGGTACAGAGCAAACTTCTCTGTGGGCTTCGTGTCTTTGTGGTATTCCTCTTCGTTGACCCTGTGGGCAGGCGCCGCGATTTCTGGCGGATTATACCGCACCGCCAACCGCAATTCGCAATCCGCAATTCGCCAATTATGATATACTAGAAATCAGCACGTGCACAGGTGAAACGTGAACGGCGATGAAGAGGAAGAGTACGCGCCGAAACGGCGGCACAGAGAGCCGGTGGAGGTGAGAGACCGGCCCGCACGCCGGCGCGGAATGGGCCTCGGAGCCGCCAGGTGAACCGGGGATGCGTCCCGCAGTAGCCTGAGCCGGGTTTGCCCCCCGTTATCCGGGCAGGGTCTCGCCCTTGCGGGCCGGACTTGCGTGTGAGGCTGGCTCACTCTTCCCCGTCGCATCACCGGCGGGGTTTTGCTTTAACATGAGTGGTTGCCCGCAGACCCTCAATCGCAAACCGCAATTCGCCAATCTCAAAGGAGGTGCGAAATGTTGTTGAAGATCGAACTCGTGTACTGCGCCGTTTGACACTACACCGACCGGGCTGTCGGTCTGACAGCCGAAGTGTTGAAAGCGTTCGAGCCGCAGATCGAATCGTTCACGCTGATCCCCTCGGACGGCGGGCGCTTCGAGGTCACGGTGAACGGGCGGTTGCTGTTCTCCAAGAAGCAACTGGGCCGCCACGCTGAACCGGGCGAAGTGGTTCGCCTGATCCGCCAATTCCTTGAGGAGGCCGGATGAGTTCCCAAAAGAAAGGCCGCGTGTTTTCCGGGGCGCGCCCCACCGGGCGCCAGCACCTGGGCAACTATCTTGGTGCAATACAAAATTATGTCGCCCTCCAGGACGATTACGAGTGCATTTACTGCATCGTGGACTTGCACGCCCTGACCACGGTGGAGACCACCGAGAACCTGCGCCAGAACACCGTGGAGATGGCGCTCGACTGGCTGGCCGCCGGTATCCGCCCGGAGGAGACCATCGTCTTCGTGCAATCCCACGTGCCCGAAGTGACCGAATTGCACACTATCCTCTCCATGGTCACCCCGCTGGGCAAGTTGACCGACCTGCCTACCTTCAAGGAGAAGGCGCGGCAGCAGCCGCACAACGTGAACTACGGGCTGGTTGGCTATCCGGTGCTGATGACCGCCGACATCGTGCTCTACAAGGCCGGGCTGGTGCCGGTGGGCATCGACCAGGCGCCGCACATTGAGTTTGCGCGCGAGGTGGTGCGTTCGTTCAACTACCGTTACCAGACTGACGTGCTCATCGAGCCGCAGATGAAAGCGACCAAAGTGCCCAAGGTGCTGGGCATCGACGGCAAGCATAAGATGAGCAAGTCGTTGAACAACCACATCGAACTGGCCGCCACACCGGAAGAGACCACACAGCGCGTGATGCAAATGGTGACCGATCCGCAGCGAGTGCGCCGCAGTGACCCCGGCGATCCGGATGTGTGCAACGTGTTCAGCATGCACAAGATCTTCTCGCCGAAGGAAGAGGTGGAGATGATCAACGTGGAGTGCCGGCGGGCGGGTATTGGTTGTGTGGACTGCAAGAAACGCTTAGCGGCCAATCTGAACGCCCACCTGGCTCCCTTCCGCGAGCGGCGCGCGGAACTGGCGCGCGACCCGGACACGATCTGGGATGTGCTGCACGATGGTGCGGATCGGGCGCGCGTGATCGCGCAGCAGACCATGGCCGAGGTGCGCGCGGCGGTGGGGTTGCCAGAGCGTCGCGGCGAGGTGCGAGGTTGAGATGCGGGCGCTGATTCAGCGCGTGCGCCGGGGCCGCGTCTCGGTGGACGGGGAAACCGTGGCTGAGATCGGCCCTGGCCTGGTCATCTTGCTTGGCGTAGGTCACGGCGATACCGAGGGGCAGGCGCGTTACCTGGCGCAAAAGATCGCCCGTCTGCGCATCTTCGAGGACGACCAGGGCAAGATGAACCGCTCACTGGTAGACGTGGGTGGCGAGGCGCTGGTGGTCTCGCAATTCACCCTGTACGCTGATACACGCAAAGGACGCCGTCCGGCCTTCGTGGACGCGGCGCCGCCGGAGGTCGCTGCGCCACTGGTTGACCGGTTCGCCGACCTGCTGCGTGCCGAGGGCGTCCACACGCAGACCGGTGTCTTTGGCGCGCACATGCTGGTGGAAATCGCCAACGACGGCCCGGTGACCATCTGGATGGAGCGCTGATTCCCCGAATTACGCGGCGTGCCCGTCCGCGTCCGTTGGCGGGCTTCCCCAGCCCCGCCACAGCACGGTATCCAGTTGCACGGCCTGCGCCCCGGCCTGGAGGCAGGCGTCGATGTCTTCGGGGGCGTACACTCCGCCGGAGGCCAGGATGGGCGTCGCGGTGGCCGTGCACAGGGCGCGCACCAGCGCCAGCGTGTCGGGCAGCACGGCGGGGCCGTACAACCGGCCTTCCAGCAGCGTGCCGTCGGGCAGGCGGGCTGCGCCGCGCGGCGGCGCCAGGCTGAAGGCTGCCACTTCCGCGTCGCGCAACGCGTCAGTGATGCTCAACGCCTGGGTGCGCGGCAGTTGCACAATCAGCGGCAGTTCGCCCAGCGCGGCCTGCACCAGCGCTTCCGCCAGGAGGGGGGGGCAATGCGGCGGCAGCGCCAGTTCGACCGCTTCTACCCCTTCCAGCCCTTCGAGTTCCCAGACCAGATAACGCACTTCGTCCGTGTGCGTGGCGAGCAGGTGCACGACCACTGGCAGGCGGGCGCTCGCCCAACGCGGGGCGAACCGCTTCCGCACTGCCTTCCAACCGGGGTTTGGATGCCCACTGTGAATCAACACGCCGCCCGGCACGCGCCACAGGCGCGGCGGATGGGCGGTCGTGCGTGGCATCAGGGTGATGGGGGCGGTGACGAAGGCGGCAGGCTCCGCCAACGGCCACTCCGAGGGAGGGACGAAGCCCAGCGTTCCGGCGGCGTTCATCCAGGAGGAGGTCAGCGGGAAGAGTATCCGTTTGCCCATGTGGGGTCCATCCAGGCACGCAGATGGCGGGCGAGCGGGTCGTCCGGTTCCTCCTGCACCGCCGGGTGCGCGCGGTGCAGCCCTTCCCGGTTCAGTGCCCGCACCACTTCCTCCACCGAGAGTTGCCGTCCGGCTTCCTGCGAGGAGCGGCGGGTGAACAGGGCGTGCTGCGTGCGATGACACAACGCGGCCTGCACTTTGCGTTCGATGACCGGGGTGACGTCCAGTACAATGTGCGCGGTCTGGTCTTTGTTTGCCAGGCGCGGTCTGGGGTGGTTGGGGAAGGTCGGCATCACGCAGTAGAGGGGGGGCGCGTCATCGCCCAGCGAGAGCACGGCGGCCAGCGCGGCCTGGAAACAGGTGCGGTGCGCTGGATGTCCGTACTCCCCGTTCACGCCGTGGGTGAGAATCGCGTCCACGGCGAACTGACGCACGCTGGCGGCAACCTGGCCGGCGAGTAGCGTGAGGTTCTCGGTGAAGGAGTACAGCGTCTCGTCTTCCCCCACGCGCGGGTCGGTGTAGCCGAGGAAGGTCAGGCTGCGCCCGCCCAGCGCCTGCACCGCACAGACCATTTCTTGCTCGCGCACTGCGCCGAGTTCTTCCTGTGAGCATAGGGGTGGGTCGCCTACCTCGCCGCCTTCACCGCGCGTGGCACACAGGTAATGCACCGCCGCACCGGATTCCGCCAGCAGCGCCAGCGTTCCGCCGCACAGCATGGTCTCGTCATCGGGGTGGGCGAAGAAGGCGAGAATGGTGAGTGATTGGTTGATTGGGTCGTTGGTAGATTGGTTCATTGGTTTTTACTGGTTCTTTGGTTTTATCCCACATTCCGCACCTAAGAGGCGAGGAGGTAGCATTTTTCGACAGGGG
>CAYSXA010000184.1:0-5897 GCA_964435005.1 uncultured Anaerolineaceae bacterium
GATCGGCGGTGGGTTCGTCCAGCAGCAGCACGCGCGGTCGAAGGACGGCAGCGCGCGCCAGCGCCACCCGCCGAGCCTCGCCGCCGGAGAGCGTGTGCGCGTGACGGTGCCCCAGCCCGTTCAGCCCCAGGTCGGCCAGCGCCTGGTGGATGGACTCGCGTGAGACGTGCTGGCCGCGCAACCTCAGCCCCAGCGCCACATTGCGCGCCACGGTGGTCGAGATCAGATGCGTGCGCTGGAACACCAGTGTCACCTCCCGCCGCACGTCCAGCGGCGCGCCGCCAGGGGGGATGACCCGGCCGTCGTAGTGGATGCGTCCCGCGTCCGGTGGTTCAAGGAAGGCCAGCAGCCGCAGCAGGGTGGATTTGCCCGCACCGCTGGGGCCGACCACGACCAGCACTTCACCTGCGTGCACGGTCAGCGCCTCAATGTCCAGCACTGTGCGCCCGCCGTATCCCTTTCGGACGCCTTCCAGGCGGTACAGGCTCATGGCAGCGCCCTCCGCTGCCAGTGGCTGACGGTCAGGTTGACCAGGAAGGCCAGCAGGAGCAGTACCACGCCCAGACCGAGCGCAGTGTCGAAGTGCCCCTGGCGGGTTTCCAGCAGAATGGCGGTGGACAGTACCCGCGTGGCGTGCTCGATGTTGCCGCCGACCATCATCACCGCGCCGACCTCGGACACCACCCGTCCGAACCCGGCCAGCACAGCGACCAGGATGCCGCGCCGCGCCTCGAACACCACGATCGCGGCCAGATGGGCAGGCGTGGCGCCCAGCGCGCGAATTTGCTGCTGTAACTCGTGAGGTACGTCTTCCACGGCGGCCAGCGTGTAACCGGTGATCAGCGGCGTGGCGATGATCACCTGGGCCAGCACCATGGCCGGCGCGGAGAACAGCGCGGGCAGGCCAGGCCAGGCGTGTTGCGCGAGCCACCCCTGTCGTGAGAGCAAGAGGTACACGAACAGCCCGACCACTACTGGCGGCAATCCCATGCCGGTGTACACTGCCGCCTGCACTGTACGCCGACCGGGGAAGCGCGCCAGCCCCAGCAGCGCGCCCAGCGGCACGCCTAGCGCCGCGCTGATGAACACCGCGCTACCGCTGGTGCGGGCGGTCAGGGCGATGATTTCCCACAGGTACGGGTCGCCGCTGAGCAGCCGTCGCAGCCCTTCCAGAATGCCCTCCAGGGGCGACATAGGCACCTCCTTCAGCACAAGGGGGTCATGCTGGCAATGGTACTCCCCCTGGCCGGATTGCACAAGAGGGGGGCGATGAGGGAGTGGGCTTTTCTAAAAAGACCGCGGTTTGACCTTTGGGGAAGGGTGTGGATCAAATCCGTTGGCTCGCTGCGCCCTTTGCCTGCTAACGAATGGCAGGCCAGCGGGATATTGCCCCCCGTCACCTCAACTTTAAGAAAATCCTGGATGCGGAGATGATCCCCCTTTTACTGGAAGCGTCCGCAGATGGGTGCAGATGAGCGCCGGTTGTTTTTCCTCCAAACGGTATTAAAACAACAAGGTTTGGGTGCGGCGGAGCCGCCGCACCCAAACCCCGGTTCCCCATCCCTTCCTCTTTCCTGTTTTCGAGGGAGAGGGGATTTACGCGAACAAATCCCGCTCTTTGCGTCGCCCGTCTGGCGTTGGGTAGGCACGCATGAAGTGGTCTCGGTACCGCCGGCGGGCGAAGAACAAGCGCACCAGCCAGTGGCTGGTCAGTCCGCCGCCCAACTGACTGGCGTGGCAGGCCGAAGCGGCCTCCTTGCGATCAGCCAAGGCGCGATAGTCGATTACCGCGTGGACGGGGAAGTCCCCCTCTTTCACCAGGGCGATCAGGTCGATGTCGCCGTTCTTGCCCCAGCGGCGTGGGTCTTTGCCCAGTAACGGCATGATCCGCACCAGCAGCCGCATCGCCTTGCGCGGGAAGACGTGGAAGTACAATTTCTGCGGCTGATGCGGCGGCAGGTCGTCGGGAAAGTCCGGGTCGCCGGCGGCGTAGAAGGCGCGCACGGTGGCGCGGTGGATGGCAATATGGTCGGGGTGTTTGTAACCGCCGATGGGGTCGAAGGTCAGCACCACTTGCGGACGCAGTTCGCGGATCTTGTGCACTACGCGCGCAGCGACCTCTTCCACTGGCTGGGCGGCCAGCGCGTTGGGGTGATGGTTGTCCGGGGAGCCGGGCATGCCCGAATCGCGGTAGCCCAGGAAATGCACGCCGGCCAGCCCCAGTTTCTCCGCCGCGCAGCGCAGTTCCGCCTCGCGGCGCTCGGCGGGGCTGGCGTAGCCCTCCAGGAATTCGGGAGGCATCTCGCCCACTTCGCCGCGCGTGGCGCAGACCAGGTGGACTTCTACACCCCGGCTGGCGTACAGCGCCAGCGTACCACCCATGCCGAACGACTCGTCATCGGGGTGCGCCAGTACAGCCAGTAATCGTTTTTCGGCTGCCACAAGCCCTCCGATCAATAAATGGGCAGCGAGGGGTCAACCTCACGCGCCCAGGCGTTGATGCCGCCGCGCAGGTTCTTCACCTTGCGGAAACCCGCGCTCACCAGCAGCTCCAGCGCGCGCGCCGACCGCGTACCCGCTTTACAGAACAGTACAATCTCCTCCGCGCTGTCCAGTTCCGAGAGGCGCTGCGCCAGTTGCCCCAGAGGGATTAACTCCGCGCCTTCCAGCCGCGAGATTTGCAACTCGTGCGGCTCGCGCACATCAATCAGGCGGATCGGGTCGCCGCGATGCAGACGCTCCGCGAGTTCACGTGGCTCGATGTCCCAGCCCTCGCCGGCGGAGCCGTCCTCGTGGTCGTGCCCCGGTACGCCGCAGAAGGCCTCGTAATCAATCAGTTCGGTGACCTCCGGCTCCGGCGAGCACACCTTGCACTTCGGGTTCTTGCGCAGTTTGACGAAGTCGAAGGACATATCGAGCGCGTTGTACAGCAGCAGTTTGCCGATCAGCGGTGTGCCGATGCCCAGGATCAGTTTGAGCGCCTCGGTGGCCTGGAGCGTGCCAATCGTGCCGGGCAACACGCCAAGCACGCCGCCTTCGGCGCATGAGGGCACCAGGCCGGGCGGCGGCGGCTCAGGGAACAGACAGCGGTAGCAGGGGCCTTCTTTGGCGTAGAACACGCTCACCTGTCCCTCAAAGCGGAAGATGGAGCCGTACACGTTCGGCTTGCCCAGCAGCACGCACACGTCGTTCACCAGATAGCGGGTGGGGAAGTTGTCCGTGCCGTCAATCAGGATGTCGTAATCTTGCGCGATGCGCAGCGCGTTCGCGCTGGTGAACGGCTCGTTGTACACTTCAACTTCGATGTCCGGGTTGATGTCCAGCAGCCGATCGCGGGCGGATTCCACCTTGAGGTCGCCCAGTCGCGCTGAGCCGTGCACGATCTGGCGTTGCAGGTTGGAGAAGTCCACCACGTCGTAGTCCACCAGACCGATGCGGCCGACGCCGGCGGCGGCCAGGTACATCGCCACCGGCGATCCTAGGCCGCCCGTGCCGATCACCAGCACCGAGGCGGCCTTCAACTTCTGTTGCCCCTCCAGCCCCACTTCGGGAATCAGCAGGTGGCGAGAGTAGCGCAAAATCTCCTCGTGGGAGAGGGTCGGTAATGTGCGTTCCACTTTTACCCTCCGGCGATCGAAGGGATGATCATCAGGCGGTCGTCAGGTTTGAGCGGCGTCTCCTCACCTTGCAGGTGGCGCACATCTTCTTCACCCAGGAACAGGTTGACGTAGGGGCGCAGTTTGCCGTCGTCGGTGAACAGGTGTTTCTTCAGCGAAGGATAGAGCTGCACCAGTTCATCCAGTGCATCGCCGACGGTAGCAGCGTCCAGTGAAATCTCGCTTTGGCCGTCGGCGTAAGGACGGAGTGGGGTAGGCAATCGCAAAATAGGCATGGTTCCTCCTGGTAGATAAGGGTTATGATTAGCAGCCGGCGCGTTCGACCACTTCTTCGCACAGCGAAGCGGGGAAGATTTCCACCGTGCCGGCCTGCTGGAAAGGTTGCATGAATTGTTCAATCGGCTCCGGGCTGGCGGCTTCGACGATCAGCACGAAGGTGTGCCGTCCGTCCAGCACGGCCTCGCCGTGGATATGCACGCCGAAGCGGGCAGCGTTCTCCGGGCGGATGTGCGCCAGCAGCATCTGCCCCATTTGCGGGTCACGCGCCGGGCAGGTTTCCGCGTCGTGGACGTGTTGCACGAAATACAGGGACATGGTCATACCTCCAGAGATGCGTTATTCAATCGTCAGCGCCTCTTCTTCGAAGCGCGAACGGTCTTCGCTCAGCCGCCAGACCTGGCTGGTGGCGGGTTTTCCCTCGCGTATGCTGACGATCAGGTACGAGTAGTAGGGCAGGGCGAACTCGCGGTCGTACTCCGAGGGCTCGCTGGGGTGATCGGGGTGCGAGTGGAAGACGCCCAGCACCTCCAGCCCCCGGTTGAGCGCCTCGACCTCGGCCACCAGCATGTCTTGCGGCGTGATCAGGTAGCGGTTGCGGCGGGCTTCCGGCTCGCGGCTGTTGGGCAGGGTGATCACGTAGTCCACGCGGCGCGGGTCGCCGTCCACGCCGAGCATCAGTCCGGCGCCCTCGTCGGGATATGCGGCTTCCAGGTGCGCCTGAATCTGTGCCATCACCCGTTGCGGAATAATCAGGCTCATGGTGTTCCCTCCCAGAAAGAATCGCTCAGATATTTGTAACCGGCGTCGGGGAAGATGACGACCACCACGCCGGAATCCAGTTCGGCAGCGACCTGCAACGCCGCCGCAGCAGCAGCGCCGGACGAGATACCCACGAACAACCCTTCTTCGCGCGCTAGGCGCAACGTCATCTCGTAGGCGGTTTCCGTGCTGACTTCCAGGATACGGTCGGGGAGTGTGGGGTCATAGATGCCCGGAAGGTCGGCAGTGGGCAAGTGCTTCAGCCCCTCCAGGCCGTGGAAGGGCGAATCCGGCTGGACTGCAATCAATTGTACCTGAGAACCCATCTGGCGGAAGAAGCGCCCGATGCCAGTCAGGGTGCCCGAGGTGCCCAGGCCGGCGACCACGTGGGTGACCTGTCCTTCAGTCTGCGCCAGAATTTCGGGGCCAGTGGTGTGGTAGTGTGCCTGCCAGTTGGCGGGATTGTTGTATTGATCGGCGTACCAGTAGCGATCGGGGTGCCGTTCGGCCAGGTCGCGTGCCACGCGCCGCGCGCCGTCCGAGCCTTCCAGCGGGTCGGTCAGGATCAGTTCCGCGCCCAACGCGCGCAGGATTTTGATCCGCTCCGGACTGGCGTTGGCCGGCAGCGCCAGCGTGACCGGCACGCCGAGCGCCGCGCCCAGCGTGGCGTAGGCAATGCCCATGTTGCCGGAAGTGGAGTCCAACAGCCGTCGCCCACGCAGATGACCGGCGGCGAGCGCCTGTCCCAGAATGGCACGCGCTGGGCGGTCTTTCACCGAGCCACCAGGGTTGAACCATTCGGCTTTGGCGAGTACCTGCACCCCGGATGGCAGGTCGCGCGTCACGCGGCGCAGCGGCAGCAGCGGTGTGTTCCCTACCGCGTCCAGCAAGGGGGCGGAAGGGGCAAGGGTCAATGTGGCAGTCAAATCAGTGTTCATCTCGTTTCCCAGGGTAACAAAAAAACACGGTCAACCGACGAGGCGCGTCCGGCCAGCCGACAATCGGAGATTGCGGGGCTGTAACCGGCCTGCGTCTGTTGACCGTGTTGGGGTCAGGTTTTACGACGAGGCGGTTACAGTCCCCGCCTCGCACACATGCACATCTGGAACATGATCATCCTCAAAAAAAAGAATTTCCTAGAAATTTGTGAAGGAAATTATACTCCCAACAAGGGGTTTGTCAAGTGAAAAAGTGCTGGTGATTACCCATAAGTCCTGAGGGGTTAGAAAACTCCGCCCCTGT
>CAYSXA010000185.1:0-5851 GCA_964435005.1 uncultured Anaerolineaceae bacterium
TCCGGCCTCCCCTTCCGCTACTTTGTTGTCATTCTACCCAAAATGCTTATAGGAGAAACCCATGAAACGCTGGCTCTCCCTGCTCTTGCTCATCTTCCTTACCGTGGCCTGTCGTCCTGCCACTACACCGGCCACGCCTAGCCGGAGACCCATAGGGACGACGGCGCAAGCGCCCCCAACCCCGCAGGCCACATCCCGGGTAACTGGCGGAGGGACACAACAACCCACTTCTGCCCCGCCTGCCCCCACCACCCCGGCGGGCGACCAGGGGGACGTTGCCCCTACGCCGCCCCCGATCACCTATCCCATCGGCCTGGAGGGGGAACTGGCGAACATCCCCGCCGCACAGGCCGACCGCTATGACTGGTCACAGTACGCGCAGTACGCCAACGACGTGATGCAGCTCTACGCCGCCGTGGGCGGGCGCGTGGCGCGGATCAATATTGTGCAGACGCGCGGCCCCGCCATGCCGGACATCGAACAGTACGGCTTCGACGCGCTCGATCAACTGGTGGCCGCCTACCAGAGCCAGGGCGTGAGCGTGGCGATGACCGTCGCTTATCAGCGCGCCCTGGCCGGGGGCCGGGGCGCCGACCTCACCCAACCCTGGCTGTGGACCACCCAGGCGGAACGCGACCGCTACGAAGCCTATTTGCGCGCCATGCTGGAGCGCTACGACGGCGACGGCGTGGACGACGCCCCCGGCCTGCGCTACCCCATCCGCGTCTGGCAGATTCACAACGAACTGGAGGCCCAATGGGCCACCGCCGTGGATCAGGGCGTGACCACCTGGGCCACCCCGGATGACTACGCCACCCTGCTGCAATTCACCGCGGCCATCATCCGCCAGGAAATCCCCGACGCGGTCATCGTGGCCTCGCAATACCCCTGGCCGGGACACGACGCCGCCGACTTCGATGGCGACGGCCAACCCGAACGCTACATGGAGCGCGTGGCCGCGCTGGGTGGTTACACAGGCATTGATGTGGTAGAGATACACGATTTCAGCGGGAACCTGAAACAACTGGTGGAGGGTCTGACCTACGCCCAGCAGACCAGCGGCCTGCCGGTGTGGGCCGGCCAGGTGCTGGCAACCAACGCCCCGGTGGGCGGACAACCCGACGCCACCCCGGCCAGCCAGGCGCAGAAGGTGGTCAAACTGCTGGTCGGCGCGCTGGCGACCGGCGCCCAGCACGCCCACTGGTGGGGGCTGCAAAACGCGCCCGAATCCGTGCAGTTGCCCGGCGGCCTGGTATTCGCCCGCTCCGGTCTGTACGCTCCCTGCCCCGGCGCAACGCAGACGCTCGGCCAGGTCTGTGCTGACCCGCCGATCTACCCCGCCGGGGTGAACTTCCGCCTGCTGGCGGACGCCTTCCTGGGCTACCAGGGTCTGACGACCATCGAACCGCTCACCCTGGGCGTGGTACCCGGCACAGCCGATTCCAGCCGCCTCGTGGTGCGCGTGGAGCGCGAGGGCGCCGCCCCCTTCGTCATCGCCTGGGACGACGCCGGCGGCCCGCTGAACGTGGACGACCTTTTCCCCGGCGCGGGGAGCGTCCAGGTGACGCACTTCGTCACCGAGGAGGGCGTGACCGAACCGCTGGTGGAAGCCAGCGTCACCGGCGAGATCGCGCTCTCGGCCACGCCGGTGATGATCGTCCCCGGTGCGGGCGGCGCACAGAGCAGCCCTATCCCCACCGCCGCTGCTACCTCTGCGCCGACGGAAGTCACCACCGGCAGCGGCCCCACAGGCGCCTTCATCGCCTTCCATCTGGAGGTCAGCCGCGGGCCGCGCATCAAAACCCTGTGGCCTTTACTGGAGCGGTTCATCACCCTGGCCGACCGCTACGGCGTGAAGGTCACCCTGCAATTCTCCTGGCCGTGGGCGGATTACGTCTACAAGAACAACTTGTTGGAGACCGTGCACGCCTGGGAAGCGAACGGACACGAGATCGCCCTGCACCACCACGGCCCGACGCACAAGTTCTTCGACGGCTACACGAATGCCCCCGACCTGGTGCGCACCGACGGCTGGTATGCCACCAACTACGGGTACCGGGGCAGCATGGCCAATTTGATGGCCTTCCTGGCCCCTCTTTCGCAAAAGGGCATCACCTCCGCCGGCATGTCGGACGAGGACACCGACTGGCCAGAGGGTGTGCTCTACTTCGCCACCGACTCCGGCGACGAGCCCTCCAAAGACGACCTGCTCAGCACACCGGTGGAGACCGTGCACAACGGCCAGCCGGTGGTGGAAATCTACAACGCCGGTTACGAGATCGCTCACCTGGGCGAGGCCGCCATCACCCTGGTGGACGTGGAACACGCCCTGCAAACCGCCGCGCCGGACGAGTACCTGGGGATCGTCTTCAATGACGAGACCATTCAAGAGGATTTCGCCCTGATCGAGCCGCTGTTTCAGTTGCTGCAGCGGTACGGCGTGCCGGTGGAGACGGTGAGCGCCTTGATGGGCAGCCGGTAAGAGGAAACCATGTCTCAATCATCCTCTACACCCACCCCATCGCCGGAGGCAGTCTGCCTGGGCGGCTGCGGCTGCGGGCTGATCTTCGTCCGCGTGAAGAGTTCTTCGGCAGCGCGCCGCCGTGGATCGCCGTTCGGAGGTTTCTGGTCTGAACTGGTCCGTCTGGGACGGCACCGGAGAGGACATAGATGACGACAACGGCACGCTCTGACGAGCCCTGTCCTGGACAAACAAGGCCGAGGCCCGCTACCCGGAAGACAAAAAAAAAACGTCCGACGCCCACTCCTCCGGCTCGCCGCGCCTGGCCGGTTGACCTGCTGTCGGACATGCTACAATAAAAGCGAGAGTCCCTTTCGCGTGCCCATCCCCCAACGGTGATCAGGAGGTCACGATGGAAGTTCGCATCATTCAACCCTCTGGATGTCTGATGTGGGGCCTGGGGATCCTCACGCTGGGTATTGCCCCGCTGTTCATCAAGCAACAACAACGAAGCTGGCCGGCATACCTGGATGATGAGGGAGTAACCACCCGAGGCGGCAAGCGCATCGCCTGGAGCGAGTTCACCCGCGTGGTGCGTGTGGTCACGCGCCTCACTTCGGGCACCACCATTGAACGTTACGAACTGCATTCACCGCACGGCAAAGTCCTCGTGCCCACGGAACGGCTGGTGAACGGGCAGGAGGTGGTGCGATTTATCCTGGAACACTTGCCTGCCAGCGCGTTGAAACGTTGAACCGAACCACAGCTCAGGAGCTGTTGTGCGAAAACGACCCGCCCTTCCCTGGATTCCCCTCTTCCTGACAATCGCCCTGCTCGCCGCCTGCAATCAGCCCCGCCAGAAGCGCACCGACCTCCCCCCATCGCTGCAAACGACCGCCTCCCACCCCACCGCAAGCGCCGGCGCCGGGTTCGACCCTGCCCGGTTAGGTACGCTGGAACAGGACGTCACCTATTGCACTCCAGACGGCGTCCCACTGAAGATGGACATCTACTACCCCGAAACCGACACAGGGCCCTGGCCGGTGGCGATGTACGTCCACGGCGGCGGCTGGGTGAGCGGGGACAAGGCCGATGGCGCCGGCATCAGAGACATTCCCGCGCTTCGCCAGGCCGGTTTCCTGGTGGTCGCCGTGAACTACCGCCTGGCGCCGGAGCACAAATTCCCGGCGCAGATCGAGGACGTCAAATGCGCGGTGCGCTACCTGCGGGCGCATGCCGCGAGATACCACCTGGACCCCCAACGGATCGCCGTCTGGGGCGGCAGCGCCGGCGGGCACCTGGTCGCCCTGCTCGGCACGGCGGACGAATCCGCCGGATGGGACGTGGGCGAATACCTCGACCAGTCCAGCCGGGTGCAGGCCGTGGTGGACATGTTCGGCCCAACCGACCTGGCGGCGGAAGATTTCTTCTCCATGAGGCGCGAACACAAAGCCCAGGTGCTCTTCGGCATCCCCGATCTCTCCAATCCGGCCGTGCAGCAGGCCAGCCCCATCCACCACGTCAGCGCCGATGATCCACCGTTCCTGATCATTCATGGCGCGCAGGATGACCTCGTCCCGCTCAGTCAGTCCCAGGCCTTCTATAAGGCGCTGCAAGCCGCCGGCGTGCCCGCACAACTGATCGTGGTGGAAAACGCCGGCCACGGTCTGGCACGCCGGGGAGGCACCCCTTCACCATCCCGGGGCGAAATCTCGCAAAGGATTGTGGAATTCTTCCAGGAAGCGCTGGATTATGCTCCCCCCGAAGCCCTTTCGCCTGCCACCACGCCAGCGGGCAGCGAAGGGCTGCACCCCGGCCACTACAACGCCGTCAGGCAGACCAAAGACAGCCTCGTCCCCAACCGCGTGCTGGTGCTGCTCGATGAGCACCGCGAACTCCAGGAGATCAACATCACCTACATCTGACCGGAACTGGAACCGGTGGAAGGCCAGTACGACTTCTCCAAGATCAAGCAGAACCTGAAGCTGATACAGGTGCATCACAGTCAACTGGTGGTGCAGATTCGAGATAGATCCTTCTCCGCCAACCCGATTGTGCCCATGCCATCCTGCCTGATCACGGATGCCTACGCGAAGGGATACTACGTCTCCGAACAATACGGTTTTGTTGCCAGGTGATGGAATCCAGCCGTCGAGGAACGCTTCCGGGCGTTGATTCTGTGACCCTGGGGGCGCGTTCAATGACCACCCGAACTTCGAGAGCGTCCAGACCACGGAGACAGCGACCACCTGGCAGGTGTAAGGAATACGCCCCCAACGGTTACGTGCGCGAACTCTACCACCTGATCGTTACCCTGGCCGAAGCGTTCCCCAATAAGTTGGCCGTCTTCTTCTGTCAACTGGTTGCCGAAAAAACAGCAGGGAATCCCCGCTCTGATCGAATTCGCCACAAGCTGGGACGTGGCCGTCGGTGTGCCGGACATCCACCCCGATGTGGACATGCCCACGTATCCCACTTTCCCGCAGGCGGCTGACCATACCGTCGTCGCGATGGACGTACAATACAGCAACTGCGGCCACATACCTCCCGCCGGCGACACCGAGCAGCTCTACACCTTTGGTGTGAAACGACTGCACGCCGCATGCCTGATGTGGGTGCTCCGTTCACCTTACCAGGAAACCGTGTTGAGCACCATCCGTCGGCATCCCGAACTCTATCCTATCCCTTGACGGGCGCTGGGAGGTCACGCAAGTAATCAGCCTGGCAACACACAACCACCGGTGCTCGCTCCCGCAGGCGCCGGTGCTGCTTCCAGACAAACCGCTTTATTCCCTACTGCTCCATTCCAGAGCCAGCTTCGGGCGGCGCAGGGCGTGTGCTGGCATAACGCCACACAATGGCCGGCAGCGCCCAGGGGAGCAGCCCCAGGCAAATCAGTGGCAGGCCGACCCAGGCAGGTGTTTGCCCCATCGTACCTCCCATCTCATACGTGCCGCCTCCAAACAGCGTGGCGAACCCCATAGTGCAGCAGAACAAGGATGGGCAGGCAGCCACCACACCAGCGACTACAGTCCATAATTTGGCGTTCTGAGCGTTCATCTGATCCTCCTTCCTGACAAAATAGGCTTTTGACAGACTCTCAGGCCGGGCGAACATGCCAGGCGCCTTCTCCCTCAGAAAACAGCGCCCGTCCCTGGCTCTGCAACGCCTGATCCAGGGCATCCAGCCAGGCATCGCGCTGCCGCTTGCTAAAGGCAATCCTCAGCACAGGACCGCTCGACGTGGCGAGCGCCAGCACGTTCGGGTTCACCCCATACCGCTCCTGCAAGACGCGTACCAGGTCGCGCAACGGCACTTCCGTAATTGTGGGTTTCACCCTAGCCACCGGACAGTTTAGGATCAGAAGTAAGAGCAGAGCGCAACGCGGAC
>CAYSXA010000186.1:0-5739 GCA_964435005.1 uncultured Anaerolineaceae bacterium
CGGCGGGCGGGGCGGCGCCCGGGGCGCCCGCGCGGAAGTCGGCGCGGTGGGGGGGTGCGCGGCGCAGCTGGGCCTGAAAGCAGGGGCTGTGGGGGGGGGTGTGTGTGGTCACCGCGTCGAACATCAGGCGGTAGAGCGCGCCCAGGAGGTGGATGTCCTCCCAGGCGCCCAGGGCGGGGTCGACGCGGCGGTAATCGATTACCGAGAACCCGTCGTCCGAGGAGTAGGGGAAGAAAGGCAGCAGGTGCACCCCGCTGATGGCGTCGCCCAGGTGACGCTCCAGGAAATCGGCCAGCGTGCGCAGCGGCGGGCGCCCCGGCTCTCGGAACTGGTCGCCGTAGGTGATCAGGATGGCGTCGCGCTCGGTCAGCCGCTCGCTGATCGGCGGGGCCTGTTGCAGATGCGGGTGTGCACGGCGGAAGGCGTCCAGGCGCGGCGCGAGCGCGTCCCAGGCGCGGTCGCCTTCCGTTCGCCCGTAGAGGAAGCGGAGCAGGTCGCGGATGCGGGTGATGGGTTGCCTTGGTTTGGATGGTTGCACTGGTTTGGATGGTTGCATTGGTTATGGTGGTTGTATTGATTATGCTGAATCCTCAGCAATCTCAATGACTTTCCACCACGTATTCGGCAGATGCAGCGAACGCACGCTGTCCGGCGGCAGGTTCTCGTAGCGCATCAGCAGCAAGGCGATCGGGATGCGGTGGGTGACCACGCCCACGGTCTGGTGGGGGTGGCGCGCCCGGATGTCGTCCACGGCGGCGTATACCCGCTGCTGCACCTGGTGCAACGACTCGCCGCCCGGCGGGGTGACCGCCCATGGCTCGGTGTGCCAGCGCTGGAAGGTCTCCGGATACAGGCGCTCGATCTCGGCGTGCAGGCGGGTTTGCCATGCGCCCTGGTGGATTTCCATCAGGCGTGGCTCCTCGTGAAGCGGCAGGCCGAGCGCGCAGGCGATGACCTCCGCCGTCTGACGGGCGCGGCGCAACGGGCTGGTGTAGAGCACCTGCAACCCGGCCGGGCGTAGCGCCTCGGCCAATGCCTCCGCCTGCGCCTGTCCGCGCGCGTTGAGCGGTGGGTCGGCCTGTCCCTGGTAACGCCCCTCCACGTTCCAGTCCGTCTCGCCGTGGCGGATGAGCACCAGCCGCGTCATGCCTCCCGCTCCGTGGACGCCGTCGCCGACAGGGAAACCAGTTCCAGCCCGCGCTTTTCGCGGTATTCGGGGATGGTGATCATCGGCGGGCGCTCGCGTTCCAGAATTTCCTCGGTCTCCAGGTAGTAGCGTGTGGCGCGGTAGCGAATCAACTTCATTGTTTTGTTGAAGTCTTCCAGCAGGCGGATTTTGTGGCGGTCTTCCAGGCGGCGGATGACGACCTGTAAGATGGCGAACGACATTTTGGAGAGTGAAGGCAGCGGCTGGTTGTGGTGCACGCGTTTGAGCAAGTCCACCTGGGCGATGGCCTGCAGACCGTATTGCTCCAGGAGGTCAATCAGTAAGCCGGTTTCCACGCTGTAGCCGGTGAAGAAGGGCAGGCGTTCGAGCACAGCGCGCCGACCGGCGTATTCCCCGGAAAGCGGCTGAATCAGGCCGGACAGTTCGGGGAAGAACAGGTTGATCAGCGGGCGGGCGGTTAGCTCGGTCACGCGCCCGCCGCCGCCAGCGACCACTTTCGCGCCCTGGCGCAGCGGACGGCGGTAGAACCCCTTGACGTATTGCACGCGCGGGTGGTGCAGCAACGGCCCCAGGATGCCGTATACGAAGCGCGGGTGGATGTTCTTGATGTCTGTGTCAATCCAGGCGATGATGTCGCCCTGTAACACGTACAGGCTCTTCCACAGCGCCTCGCCCTTGCCTTGGTATGTGCCGTGCTGCGGCAGGATTTCCTGATGGATGTACACCGGAATGCCCAGATCGGCGGCAATCTCGCGCGTGTAATCCACCGAGCCGGAGTCGATCAGCACGATTTCGTCCAGCAGGGGAACTTCGTCCATCAATGCGGTTTTGATGGTGGAGATCACCTTGCCCACGGTGGCTTCCTCGTTCAGCGCGGGCAGTCCCAGGCTGATGGTCAGCCCCTGCTTTTCCTTCAGTTGAACCAGTTGCTCCAGGTTGGCGAACTCGCGGCTGTGGAAAGTGTTTTCCGCGAACCACTTGTCCACCACCAGCGAGACCGGGCGGTGGGTGGTGCGGGATGAGGGCGCTTTGGACGAGGTGGGGGGCTGATGCCGGACGGCTTCCTTCACCAGCAGCAGGGTGACGTTGGTCTCGGCGAGCAGGCGCTTTACGCGCGGGGTAGTCCAGTCTCCCGCCGACGCGCCAAGCACCACGACCTCGTGGTGTTGCGCTTCGTCCAGGATGGCCTGATCCACGTCCTGGCTCACGTTCAGCGAGCGGGTCACACGCTCCAGGTTGTTCAGCGCAGTGTCGAAGCCGGCCAGCACGCGTTCGCCGGTGTGCAACGCGTTGTTGCCGGTGGCGTGCAGCAGGGTGATTTCCGCGTCGCAGACCTCGGCGAGCACGTAGGCCAGGCGCAGCCCCAGCGCGTTGTGTTCCACGGAGCGCACCGGCAGCAGCACGCGCTGGACGTGTTGCCACCGGGCGGGGGTGAACGCTTCGCTGATACGCACCAACGCCACGTCACAGGGCGGGGCGTGCAGGCGCGGGTTGTCCGGCGCGGCGATGGTGGCCTGCGGCAGGCCGCCGCCTCGCCAGCCGAGCACCAGCAAGTCGATGCGCTCCTCGTGCACGGTCTCCCAGATGCCGTCCCAGAGTTGATGCGCCACGCGCACCAGCGTCTTCACCTGGGTGCGGTTGCGCCCGTACTCATTCAGCAGGTTGTTCAACGCCTGTCGGCTGCGGCTGGCCTGTGCGGCGGCCTCGCTGTAGGGGCGTCCTTCCGGCACGGTGACCACGATGAGCAGCACCAGCGCACCCTGACGGTCGGATGCGAACGCTTCGGCCAGCGGGAGCAGCGCGTGCGCCTCGGCCAGCGAGGAGACCGGCAGCAGCACGCGGAATTCGTCACGATAGACTTCATACCTGGCCATGCGTTACCTCCTCGATTAATGGAATCAATTGCTGCTCGATGATCGCTTGCCAGGTGAAGTGCTCCAGCACGCGGCGTTTCATACGATGTATCCGATCCTGGCGGAAGAACGCGGCCATTTCCGCGGCGATCTGCGCTGGCTCGCCAGCCGGGTCGAACAGGTGTCCCAGATCGCCTGCACTCTCGCGGATCGGCGGCAAATCCGAGGCAAAGATAGGCAGCCGCGTCAGCCCGGCTTCCAGTACGGGGATGCCAAAGCCTTCGCGCAGGCTGGGGAAGAACAGCGCGTCGGCCAGGCGATACAGGTCAGCCAGCATCACGCCGGAGACCAGCAGCGGCTCTTTGCTTCCGCTCTGCTGATACAGGAAGTGCACCTGGTCGGTCAGGTTGTGTTGCTCGCGCAGGCGGATCAGGGTTTCCAGATAGGCGCGATTGGTGGGGTTGTGCGCGCCCGGCGGTCCGGTGACCAGCAGCGTGGCGTGCGGCATCTCGCGCACCAGGTGCGCCATCACCTGCACGGCGAGTTCGATGTTCTTGCGGCGGGTAATACGCGCCGGCAGCAGCAGCAATGGGTCGGCCTGGTGCAGGTTCAGCCGTTGATAAAGCGCCCAGGTTTCGGGGTGGATGTTCAGGAAGTCGGCCACGTCCACGCCGGGATACACCACGTCGATTTGCTCTTCCGGCAGGTTAAGCAGGCCAGCCAACTGCCGCTGCCTGTCTTGTGAGACCACTACGTAGCGCACGCCGTCCCAGGGTTGCCGCAGCAAGTCCCAGGGGTAGCCGGGGTGCAGGTGGGGGGTGTACAGGTGATCCAGCCAGGCGAAGTCGTGGCACCAGGCCAGGATCGGGGTGCGCACGGCGGTGCGCAAGTGGTACAGCGCCGCCGTGAGCGCCATGTTCTTGTGCAACGTGAGCACATTGTGAGCGATCAACACGTCCACCTGCTGCAACAGCGGGCGCAGGCGGCTGATGATCCGATCTCGCAGGGGGATGAAATCTGCCGGCACGCTCCCGCGCTTGAGTGCTTCGCCCATCGCCAACACGTCGGGGTGCTGGGAATTCAGTTCCGGGATGTGGTGAAAGGTCACGTCGGAGTGGAAGTCCTGTCCCCGCCCGGCGATCACGTGCACCTTGTGGCCGCGCTCGGTGAGCAGCCGGGCGTGGTACCCGATGGTCGCTTCCACGCCGCCGATGATCGGTGGGCCGGCGTAGTGCAGCATGGCGACGGATGCGGTCATGAAATCACCCCCGTCAATTCCGAGATCAGCATGGAGAGCCGCTGTCGCAGCACGCGGAACGAGTAGTAGCGTCTTCCCAGCTCGTAGTTTCGCACGATCATCTCCGCAGCGTGGGTGCCGTCGAGCAGCACCTGGCGCGCCTGTTGCACGGCTTCTTTGGTCACATAGCCGGGAAAACCGATGATGCGAAAGCCTTTGGGCTGGATGTCCGTCTTGAAGATCGCGTAGGTGTTCATCACCAGCGGGCGACCGTAGTAGATCGCTTCCAGGAAGGCGTTGCCGAACCCTTCGATGCTGGACGGGTAGGAGACCAGGTCGGCGTTCTGGTAGGCGTCGCACAGCGAGAAGACCGGGCGCCCGTCGGGCAATTGTCCGCGCTCGTGCTTGATCTGTCCCTCGCTCAGCAACAGGTGCACGCCCATCCATTCGGCGTAGTTCCGCACGTAGTCCAGGTAGGCCGAGCCCTCGTCGCCCGCGGCGTGGGAGATCATCAGCGTGCACTTCAGCTCCAGACGGCGCACCAGCTCGATGGCGTGCTCAATGCGCTTGCGCGGCACCACGCGGGTGGGTTGCAAGACCAGGTAGTGATCTTCAGGGACGCCGAGTGCTTCCCGGAGCTGAAAAGTGGTCTCGTCCGGGGCTGTGGGTGGGTGCTCGAAGTCCATTACGTTGGGGATCAGCGTCCAGCGCACGCCGGTGCGACGGCCAAGTTCGTATCCGGCGGCAGAGTTGATCACCACGTGGCGAATGGACGGCAGGTTCGGGGGGAAGGCCGCCTCCAGGTAGTCCGCCACCGCGTTAACTGCGAAGCGCTCCCGCTCCCAGACGAAGTCGTGGTGATGCGCAATGGTCGGGATACCTGTTTCCGCGATGAACTCGGTCAGCGCCAGGCCGAACGGGATATTCATCGGAATGGACAGGGCGTTCTCCACAATCAGGAGCTGGATGTCAAAGTACTGGCAGAACTGGTACAGGTGCTCTTTGAGGTGTTTGCGCAGGGTGTGCACCTGTCCGCTGACCTCTGACGCGCGGAGGGAGATACCGAACAGGTTGTCTTGTAACTGTTGGATATCGGGGTGGGCGAAATGAGCTTCCGGCACGACATAAGCGCGTTCTGGGGAGCGGTCGCATTCACCGGCGAAGAAAAAGCACTGGTGTCCCAGTCGGGCGAGCGCCGTTTCCCATTTGGCGCTCTCCAGGGAGACGCCGTCGGTGCCGGCCAAGCGGGTGGAAATGATACCAATGCGCAGTGCATGGGTGTTTCGCATAGACAGGAATATCCTTTTTTCTTGTCATTATAACCGCAAATCAGCCCCAGGGGCGGTGGTGACACACTGCTGATCGGTTTTTGCTCCCCCTTTGCGTCGATCGAGGCTTACCTGCGCCCCGCGCTCATCCGCCGATTTGGGCCATGCGGCGCGCTTCGGGGTAATGATGCAGCAAGAGTTCGTGCCCTTCCG
>CAYSXA010000187.1:0-5722 GCA_964435005.1 uncultured Anaerolineaceae bacterium
CCCCTAAGGGGGGAGGGAGGTCTCCAGCAAGGCGATGAACACGTCCTCCAGGCCTGGCGGGATCACTGCCAGTCGCTCCAGACGCAGGTCGGTGGAGCGCGCCTGGCGCTTCAGGCGACGGATGACCGCGCGGGCGTTGGGGCGCCGCAGACGCAGGTGCAGCCGGTCGCCGAAGGCCTGCACGGCCTCCACGTCGGGGTCATCGGCCAGCAGGTGACGCCAGCGCCGCAGCGGTTCGCCACGCAGTTCGAGCACCCGCCCTTCCAGACGGGCGCGCAGGGCGTCGGGCGTGTCCTCCACCAGCAAGCGCCCCTCTTGCATGAAGCCCACACGCGTGCAGCGCACTGCCTCGTCCATGTACGGCGTGCTGACCAGCACAGTCACACCCTCTTCACGCACCAGGCGGATGATCAGTTGCCAGAAGTCCTGGCGGGTGACCGGGTCCACGCCGCCCGTCGGCTCGTCGAGCAGTAGCACGCGCGGGCGATGTACCAGCGCGGTCGCCAGACCGAGTTTCTGCTTCATCCCGCCCGACAGATGCCCCGCGCGGCGGTTCACGAAGTCCTCCAGCCCGACGAAGGCCAGAATCTCCATGCTGCGCGGATACCACGCCTGGCGCGACAGGCCGCGCACCTCAGCGAAGAAACGGATGTTCTCCAGCACAGTGAGTTCTTCGTAGAGCGAGAAGCGCTGGGAAAGGTAGCCGATTTGCGCGCGTGCATGATTCACCTGACGGGCGACGTCGTGGCCCGCGATGCGCACCTCGCCCGCGTCCGGGCGCAGCGCGCCGCATAACAGACGCATGGTGGTCGTCTTGCCCGCGCCGTCGGGGCCGACCAGGCCGTAAATCTCACCCTCGGCGACCCGCAACGAGAGGTCGTTCACGGCGACTTTCTCGCCAAAGGTCTTGGTCAGGTGGTGGACTTCAATCATGCTGTCTCCTGAAGCATGAAGGCCAATCCCGCCCCAAACCTTCCTCCGGCGAGGGGGAAGGAAGGCCGGGGGAGAAACTCACTGGCCAAAGGTCACATCCGCCGGCATACCCGGCTTCAGGCGGCCCAGCGGGTCGGTCACCGTGAGCTCCACTGCGAAGACCGTGGCGCGCCGCCCTTCGGCGGTCTGTACGTTGCGCGGTGTGTACTCCGCCTGTTGCGCGATGCGAATCACGGTGGCTTCGAAGGTCTCGCCGGGGAAGGAATCCACGGTCACGGTGGCCGTATCCCCCAAACGCACCTCGCCGTAGCGGTCCTCGGGCAGGTACACCGTGATGGTCAGCGCGTCCAACTGACCGATGGTCATCACCGAGACGCCCACCGCCACGACCTCGCCGGGTTCCAGGTTGCGGGTGAGCACCACGCCGTCCACGGGCGCGCGCACGGTGAGCTTCTCCAGTTGCAGGTCAATCAGGTCGAGTTCCGCCTGCGCCTGTGCCACGGCGGCCTGTGCCTGCGCCAGTGCAGCCTCTGCCTGGCGCACGGCGACCTGCGCGGCCTGCACCTGCAGAGACTGGTCGCCCGTTTGCAACGCGTACAGCCGATCCAGCGCAGTGTCCAGGCGCTCCTGGGCCACCTGCACGCGGGCGCGGGCTTCAAGCACGTCCTGTGCCGCCTGTGTGGAGAGCAGGCGGTCGTAGTCCGTCTGCGCCGCGTCCAGTTCACTCTTCGCGGCGTCGAACTGCACCTGAGCAAAGTACTGCAGGTCGGCGTCGTTGCTGGCGTTGGCACGGTCGAGCACATCCTGCGCCACCTGGAAGGCCAGCCGCGCCCGCGAAAGCCGTTCCTCGGCGGCCACCAGGTCGGCGCTGGTAGCGGATTGCAGCACATCCTGCAGGCGCTGTTGTTCCTGATCCAGCGCCTGGCGCGCCTGCGTCACCTCGTGTTGAGCCGCAGCAATTTGCTCCGCGCGGGAGAAATACCAGCCGGGCAGAGTGAAATCTGCTGGGGGAACGACCTCCCAGGCGGCGGCGCGGTTGGGCTGGTTGGCAAGGTGGGCCTGTTGTTGTGCGATCCGCAACTGCACCTGCGCCGCTTCCAGGTTGACCTGCGCGGTCTGCGCGGCCTGCTGCGCGCTGTTCAGCGCCGCTTCGGCCTGACGCCGCCGCGCCTGTAGCAGGCTGTCGTCCAGGCGGAAGAGCGGGTCGCCCACCTGGACCCGGTCGCCCTTCTGCACGAAGACTTCGGCCACGCGTCCCGCCATTTCGGGCGCGACCGCCACCTCGACCGCCTCCACCGTGCCCGATGCCTGCAACGCGCCGTTCTGCGGGCCGGAGACGGTCTGCAAATAGACCAGCGCGGCAACAATCAGCAGCAGGAAAACCACCAGCGGAATGATGCGTCGTGCGCGTCCCATAACATCCTCCAATCAATCCAGTCGTTTGCGAAACCGCAAGGCCGCTGCGCCGAGCAGGAAGATCGCAAACACTGTGAGCGCCAGGATTTCCTCTTGCAACGCCGCCACGCCCACCCCCTTCAGCGTGAGCGCGCGGATAATCGTCAGGTAATAGCGCAGCGGGATGGCGTAGGAAATCCATTGCAGCACTTTCGGCATGGCCTCAATGGGGAAGAAGAATCCGGAAAGGAAAATCGAGGGCAGCAGGGTCATCCAGGTGAGCAGCATGGCCTCTTGCTGGGTGTTCGCCATCGTCGAAGCCAGCAGGCCGATGCCCAACCCCGACACCAGGAACAGCCCCGACAGCGCGAGCAGCAACCCCAACGGGCTGCGGATGGGCACGTGGAACCAGATCGAGCCGATGAGCAGCACTTCAAGCGTGTCCACGAAGGCAATCAGCACATAGGGCGTGATTTTGCCCACCACAAGCTCCCAGGCGCGGATGGGGGTGACAATCAACTGCTCGATGGTGCCGCGCTCCCGCTCGCGGACGATGGCTGTCGCAGTGAGTATCGAGGTGATGGCATACAGAATCATGCCAATCAACCCCGGCACCATGAAGTAGGCGCTCACCAGGTCGGGGTTGTACCACACGCGCGTGCGGACTTCCACGGGCAGCCCGTCGGCGCGCAAGCCCAGGCGAGCGCGCTGAATGGCCGTGGCGTGATGCTGACCAATCAACTGCGCCGCCGAGAGCGCATTCGAGGCCACCGTCGGGTCGGAGCCGTCAATCACGAAGGCCACCTGCGCCGTGTCGTGGTTGCGAATGCGGTCGGAGTAATCGGGGGGGATAATCAGCGCGGCTTTAGCTCGCCCGCTCTCGATCAGCGAGAGCAGGTCGTCATACGTATGCACGTCGTAGGCCAGGAGGAAGTAGTCCGCCGCGCGGAAGGCGTCCAGCAGCGCGCGGGCGGCGGGGCCGCGATCCTGGTCGAACACGGCCAGCGGCACGTTTCGCACGTCGTTGGTGGCCGCGTACCCCAGCAGGAAAATCTCCATGATGGGGATGAACAGCGCAATCGCCAGCGTATGCGGGTCGCGCAAAATCTGCAACACTTCCTTGCGAATCAGGGAAATCAATCGCGAAGCGCTCATGGCTCACTCCGTGGGTTTGAGCACACCATGCAGGAAGATGTCGGCAATCTGGTCGGGTTGCAGCGTGGATTCCGTCAGGCTGATGCGATTGAGCAGGAAATAGCCGATGATTTGGCCGATGAACAGGCGCAACAGCGCGCGCGGCGGCAACGGTCGTATCTCGTCGGGGGAAGCGAAGCGCTGAATCAGCGCCTCCAGGCGCGGCATCATGCGGGACATCAACGCTTCGGAGTGCCGCCCCCGAAACTCGATCATCTCTATCAGCGCCAGGTTGAGGAAGTCGGGTCGCTGCTGGAGCACGCGGAACAACTCACGCGCGGCGTGGTGCACCAGATCGGTCAATGTGACGGCGGGCGCCTGCTCCAGCACAGGGATCACCTGATGATAGGGATGATAGACGTCAAGCACCGCCGCGAAGACGGCTTCCTTGCCCGCAAAGTGGTTGTAAATGCCGCCCAGCGCCACCCCCGCCCGACGGGCGATCTGGCGCATGGACGTACCGTGATAGCCCTGCTCGACGAACAAGTCGTGAGCGGCCTG
The DNA here is from genome assembly GCA_964435005.1 of uncultured Anaerolineaceae bacterium. Taxonomy (GTDB): domain Bacteria; phylum Chloroflexota; class Anaerolineae; order Anaerolineales; family DRMV01; genus CAYSXA01. The sequence continues at coordinate 4,024 of CAYSXA010000187.1, forward strand.
CAAGATGGTCTGATAGGTGCGTTCGGCGCGGGATTCCATAGTGGAATGAACGAACGTTCGTTTTCCACATTATACACAAAAATGGGCAGTTGGTTGGATTGGTCGGTTAGTCGCGTGGTCGGATTGGCCGGTTGGGAAAAGCGCGCTGCTCGCGCCCTTCTCAGCCGCGCGCGGCCTCTTTCATCAGGCGTTCCAGGCGGGCGGCCAGCGCCTGGCGGTCAAAGTGCGCCTCGATGTACCGCCGCCCGCGCTCCCCCATCGCGAGGCAGCTAGCCGGGTCGTCTGCCAGGGTGCGGATGGCTTCAGCCAGCGCCTTCGCATCCCCCGGCGGCACGAACACGCCCGCGTTTGCCGCCTCCACCACTTCGCGGATCACGCCATCGATCGCCAGGATCACCGCCCGCCCGGCAGCCATGTAGTCGAACACCTTGTTGGGGTACACCGTCTTGTACATATCCACCGGCTTCAGGATCGCCAAGCAGGCGTCCGCTGCAGCCAGCGGGGCGGCCATCTCCTCTTTGGGAAGCGGATCCAGGAAACGCACATTGTCCAGGTGCATCTCTTCAGCGCGCTGCACCAGTCGCGCCTTCTCCTTACCGTCTCCTAGCAGCACCAGGGCGACATCCGGGCGGTCACGCAGGTGATCGGCGGCGTCGAGCACCACATCCAGGTCGTTCGAGAGACCATGCGCGCCGGCGTACAGCACCACGAAGCGACCCTCCAGGCCGTGCTGTCGGCGAAATTCCGCGCCTCGATCCTGCGGGCGGAACATGCGCGGGTCGGCGCCGTTGGGCACCAGTTCCACGCGCCGCGAGCCGCACGCCTGCACGTGATCGATGAAGCCTGGTGAGTTGACCACCACCACGTCCGCGCCGCGGTAGAGAAAGCGCTCCAACATCTCGGAAGCCCGGATCAACACGCGGTTGCGGATCACGCCTACCGCCACAGCAAAGGCCGGCCACAGGTCGCGCACCTCGAACAGAAACGGCACACGCCGCAATCGGGCGATGGCCCAAGCAGTCACCCCCTGGAAGATGGGCGGCGACGTCCCCCACACCAGATCGATGTCCCTCACGCGCAGTCCTGCCCCAAACGAAGACACCATGAAACTGAAGAAACTGAGCAGCCGATGAAAGAACGAGCGATGCCAGGCGGGGTAAGCGTAAGGCCGGATGATATGAATCAAGCCGCCGGATTCGTGGATTTCCTTCTCCACGGCGTGTTCGCTCTTGCGCCCGGTGAGGTAACTGATGGGACTGGCGATGACCGTGACCCGGTGTCCCCGCGCGGCCAGGTAGCGCGCCAGTTCATGATGCCGCGTGCCGCCGGGTTCGTCCAGCGCGGCGAAGGCTTGATGAATCAACAAAATGTGCATAGGGGGAACGGGATCCGTTGGTTCACAGGTTTTACTGGTTGCATTGGTGGTTTTGCTCATCCACTTCCCAGGATAAAGTGCGTGGTGAATTGTAACGGCAAGGAGGCAGTGGCGACAAGGGTGAACGCAAGCACCGGGACTTTGTGGGCGTAGGTGGGCGAGTACCAGCCCCAGGTGGGGTGCGTTGGGCCGTCGCCGAACAGGCGCTCGCCAGCGCACACCAGGGTGACGCTCATCGACGCAGTGGCCGTGACGCGTAGCGCAACCCGCCCCCGTGGTCGCTGTTACCCCCTCTCACCTGCCCCAGCAGGCGGCATGTGTGCG
>CAYSXA010000188.1:0-5634 GCA_964435005.1 uncultured Anaerolineaceae bacterium
GTTCCCGATAGGCGGTCTGGCCGCGGAAGAACACCCGATCGACGTGGCGTTGCAGCCATTCCCGAAGCGGGTTCAACCCCAGCGCCAGCCCCAACGTCAGCAACCCCACCGCCAGCGGGTGGTTTGCCTCGATTGGCGTCCCGATCAGCAGGCTCAAGCCGGTGACCAACGCGACGTACGCCCCTGCCACGAACACCATCAGGGCGGCGTACGCCAGCGCCCGGCTGAGGACGTAATCCGTGTTCAGCAAGCGGTAGCGCAGGATGGCGTAGGCGATGGAGAGCGGGAAGAGCACCAGCGGGAACAACGCCAGCGTGTTGAAGGTCAGCGAGGTGTTGATCGCCGTAATGAAGAACCAGGCGATCACCGGGCCAAACCCCAGACCAGCGCCCCACAGGATGAAGCGGTACTGCTCCCGCTGCAGCGGGGACGGCGTGGTCAGGCGACGGTAGGTCGTCCAGGCGAAGAAGAACAGCGCTGCTGCGCCAATGAACAGGTACAGGTCGCGCCAGCCGATGGCGTAACGTGTGGGATGCTCCAGGTCATACAGCGCGGGGAGTGCCTTCAGGACGAGCGGGAAGGCGATGAAATAGCCCAGCCAGGCCAGCCAGGGACGGCGTTGGATGCTGCGCCCGCGTTGGGGGAAGACCAGCGCCAGGTTGATCAGCGACCCGCCGACCACGCCCAGCAGCACCGTCCACAGGGTGGTGAGTTCGTGGGTGGTATAGACGTTGAACACGCTGGCGATGGTCGTGCCGGCGGTCGTGGCGAACAGGGCGAACGCCCGCCCGGCCTGGTCATGCCGGCGCAGCGTGAACACCCAGGCACCGGCCAGAAGATACGTCAGGCCGATCAGATAAGGGATGAAGAAGTAGAACCACTGGTCGGTGGGGGGGAAGTGCCCTAATGGCACGGTGACTTCGACTTGAGTCCCCTGGGGCGCGCGCAGGGTCAGCGTGACTTCCTCGCCGGGCTGATGCGCGGCCAGGATGTGTTGCACGTCCTGCGCGGAGCGCACGGGCTGGCCGTCGATGGACAGTACCTGGTAGCCGAAGTGCGTGCCTCCGGGCGGGCGCAGCGCGTTCACGGCGCGGTTGAGCGCCCAGTCCGCGCGCCCGCTCATGTTCACCACCATGGTCTGCTCGATGAAGCCGCCGAGGAACGGCGTCTGGAACCAGTGGAGCGCAAAGATGGGCAACAGGACGAAGACGACACCAGTGCCCAGCAGAACTCCCCATATCAGTGCTGGAATGCCGTGCTGATCGACCCATTCCCAAAAATCCAGCCTCGTGGAGGCCGTCGCTGTTGCCTGCGCCATGCGCCCATTGTATGCCATGTCAGGGAGATGTGCAAGGAACTGATTACGGTTTACTTCAACTTCCCCGCCTGCTCCACGTACGCCAGGCTTTGATGGCGGAAGTAGGTGTTGTACAGCTCGGCGTAGTGCCCGCCTTGCGACATCAGGGTCTCGTGATTCCCTTCTTCGATGATCTGGCCGTTTTGCAGCACGATAATCCGGTCGGCGGCTTTCACGGTGGACAGCCGATGTGCGATCAGGATGCTGGTGGTGTCCGCCAGAATTAACTGGAGCGCCTGCTGAATCTGCCATTCGGTGAACGGGTCGATGCTCGCGGTCGCTTCGTCCAGGATGAAGATGGCCGGGCGCTGCACCAGCACGCGCATCAGGGCGATTAGCTGCCGTTGCCCCATGGAGAGCAACCGCCCGCGCTCGCCGACCTCGGTGTGTAGCCCATCGGGGAGCGTCTCCAGCCATTCCCCGTCGCCGATGCGCTTCGCCAGCGCCCGAATTTCCGCTTCCGTGGCTTCCGGGTTGGCGTAGCGGATGTTCTCCAGCACGGTGCCGGAGAACAGGAAGGGAATCTGCGAGACGATGCCCAACTGTCGGCGGTAGGAGAGCAAGTCGAGCGTGCGGATGTCCTGACCGTCGATCAGGATGCGCCCGCGCTGGAACTCGTAGAAGCGGGCGATCAGTTTGGCAATGGACGACTTTCCGGCGCCGGTGTGCCCTACGAGCGCCAGGTTCTCGCCCGCGCGGATGTGCAGGTTGAAGTCCTCCAGCACCTGCTCTTGCTCGGTGTAGCGGAACCAGACGTGCTCGAAGCGGATATCGCCCTGCAAGCGTGCCACTGGGCGCGAATCGACCTGCGTCACGGCGGATTCGGCGTCCATCAGGGCGAACACACGCTCGGCTGCCGAGAGGCCGGATTGAATCTGCGCCCAGAAGGCGGACAGGTTGAGCACGGGGAACCAGAAGCGATCCAGGCTGGTGAGGAACAGATACCAGTTGCCCGCCGAGATCGCGCCGCGCGCGGCGAAGCGTCCGCCCACGTACAGCAGGATGGCCGTCCCCGCGCCGCCGAGCGCGTTCAGCGAGGGGAAGATCAGCGAGAGCACGAAGCCGCGCCGCACGTTCACGCGGTAGGATTGTCGGTTGGCCTCGTCGAAGTCGCGGTAGATGGCCGCTTCCTGGCGGAAGTTCTTTGCCACGGCGATGCCGCTGATCGTTTCCTTGATCGCGGCGTTCACGTTGGCCATGGCCCGCATCCCTTCACGGGTGACCACGCGCGCCAGGCGGCGGAAGCCGATGGCGACCAGGAAGATCACCGGCAGGAAGGAGAACAGCAGCGCTGCCAGCCGCGCTTCGGTGCGCACCAGCACAGCGCCCAGGATGCCGGCCTGGATCACCTGCGCGATCAGGTCGGTGATCAGCACGACCACCTGGCCGAACTCGTTCGTATCCGAGGTGATGCGTGAGACCACGCGGCCAGAGGAGAATTCATCGTAGAAGGAAAGGTCGTGCGCGGCGGCGGCCTGGAAAGCGTCCGTGCGGAGTTGCAGCACCACGTCGCCGATGGTGCGCGCGGTCAGGCGGCGGCGCACCCAGTTCATCAGCCAGTTGACCAGGTTGGTGACCAGCACCGCGCCGCACAACAGCGCGATGGCGCGCGCCGTCGGCTGCTGGCGGATTAAGTCCACCCCGTGCGCCACCAGGATGGGGAAGATCGCCCCGCTGCCAGACATCAGCAGGATGGCGAGCGAGATGCCCACCAGCCGCTTCCAGTGAGGATGGAAATAGCGCAGCATCCGCGCCAGCAGTTCGCGGTCGGAGTATTTGCGGTCGTAGCGTTCGGTGTCCAGGCCGGAGAAGAAGCTCATGGTTCCATCAGGTGCAGTTGCGCCCGTCCGTGGCGCCATGCCCTGGGACGGGGAAAAAGTCGTGCCTTGGCGTGACGAGATACTACCACAAAACCCGGAGCAGTTTTCGCGCAACCGTTGACAAATCGCCGAAGTTGGGTACAATTAGCAGCGCAACGCCGAAGTGGCGGAATTGGCAGACGCGCTGCGTTCAGGGCGCAGTTCCCATTCCGGGAGTGTGGGTTCGACTCCCACCTTCGGCACCAGAAGCCCCGTCTCGTACGGGGCCTTTCTGTTTAAACCAGCAGGGATGGCATCATGCCATCCCTGCATTTGTGTCCACGGGGCAGGCAGTTTCAGAGGGTAATCCAATCCAGCCCCAGCTCGTGCAGTTTTTCTGGCGTGGGAACGCCGTTCTCGTCCCAGCCGGCCATCTGGTAGAACAGGTCTTTGGCGCGTTCCATGGCCTCTTCGTCCAGGTGGACGCCATCGCTGGCGCCGCCCTGCAGCGGTTTGAACAGCTTGCGGGGCAGCCGGTCGTCCTCGCGGGTGAAGCCCTCGCGGGCGTTGAAGGCGCGCAACAGGTTCAGGCGGCGTTCGCCCACGCGCATGAGTTCGTCCAGGTCGATGTCCCAGCCGGTGATGTGGCGCACGGCCTCGACGAGTTCTTCTACATCGTACAGGTGCCAGGAGGGGCCGAAGACGAACTGACAGATGTTGAACGTATCCAGTGCGGAGTACACGTAGGAGGTCAGCAGGGCGAAGCGCACCTTCTCCTCGTTGAGCACATGGGGCGGCTGTGGATTGGTCAGACCGATCTGTGCCAGGCGTTCGGGGTAGTGGGGGTAGGCTGTATCGTGTTCGCTGGACTCGTGGTCGGCACCGAAGGGGTTGACGGCGTACACCAGGCCGAGTGCGCGTTTGATCTGCGGCATGTGGGCGGGGAGTTCCTGCTTCTTCACCGCCACCACCAGCTCCTCTGTGCCACGTCCGATGATCTCGGCAGCGCGTGCCGAGCCTTCGGCCAGGATGTTCCCAAACCCTTCGCGGCGGGCGATCTTTTCGACCATCTGGATCATGGCCTCGGCGTTCCCGAAGCGCAGTTCAATCCCGTCCGTGTCTTCGGTGGTCAGCAGGCCGTGCTCGAAACAATCCATCGCCCAGGCGATGGTCGCGCCGCAGGAAATGGTGTCCAGGCCGTACATGGCACACAGTTGATTTGCGTAGGCAACAGCTTTCAGATCGTCCACCCCGCAATAGGAGCCGAAGGTTGCCAGCGTTTCGTATTCCGGCCCACCGTAGCGCGGCTCGACCGGATGCGGGCCGTCCTCGATTTCCACCACCCGTTTGCAGCGGACGGTGCAGGCGTAGCAGGTCTCCCGCCCTTTGAGGATGGTCTGCGCCATGGTCTGGCCGTCCAGCGCCTGCCAGCCTTCGAACGTGCCGCTGCTCCAGTTGCGGGTGGGTAATCCGCCTACCTTGTTCTGCGAGCGCACGATGCCGGCGGTGCCCAGCAGCCCCAGGCCGTAGACGTCCGAGTCAGGGAAGCGTTTGGCGCCCGATCGGGCGTGCTGGTTCAGCTCTTTCGGATCGGCGAGCGACGGGCGCATGTTGCCGCGCACCACCACCGCTTTCAGGTTTTTGCTTGCCATGACCGCGCCCATGCCGGTGCGTCCGTTGGCACGGCTGGTCATGCTGATCAGCGCGGCGTACCGCACGCCGTGTTCGCCGGCAATACCGGTTTGCAGGATCTGCACCTTGGGGTCGCCCAGCTCGGCTTTGAGCAGGTCTTCCACCTCGCCGGTGGTCTTGCCCCACAGGTGACGCGCGTCGCGCAGCTCGGCCTGGCCGTTGTGAATCCACAGGTACACCGGGTGCGGGGCTTTGCCGTGCAGCACTATGGCCTCAAAGCCGGCGAACTTCATCTCGGCGGGGAAGAAGCCTCCGGACTGTGAGTCGCCGATAGCGCCCGATTGGGGCGATTTGGCCGTGGCGGTCAGGCGGCTTTGACCGGAGATCGGCGCGCCGGTGATCACCGAAACGGCCAGGGTGAGGGTGTTCTCCGGCCCCAGCGGGTCGGCGTGCGGTGGGGTGTGTTTGAGCAGGTAGTAGGCGCCCAACGCGCTGCCGCCGACGTACTGGCGGAAGAACGTCTCTGGCGGGTGCTCCACCTCCAGGCGCAAATCGTCCAGGTAAACGTGCAGGATGTTGCCGTGGTATCCGTAGGGCATGGGTTGTCCTCCTTTACGCTTGGGCGGGGATTGAGAATATTGTAACAGAAAGCACCGCTGTCGGCGGTCGCGCGTCGGTGCCAATACAGGCTACGGATGAGCTCGAATGACCACAGATCGTTCGTAGATGAGTATAGGTGGCGGACAGAGTCTCTCCCTTCTCTTGCTGTACCTCGGTAAGGTACCCCTAAAATAGTACCACTCCGGAAGAGAGAGATCTGGCACAATAGAGACAGGAGAAAACCTG
>CAYSXA010000189.1:0-5619 GCA_964435005.1 uncultured Anaerolineaceae bacterium
CCATGGTCATCTGCGATTCGAAGGGCATCTCGCCGCCTTTGAGCAGGATGTTCCAGTACATCCAGCGGAACATCATCTTGCCCCAGTGGTTGGCGTAGGATTCCTGCAGCAGGGAGAAGGGGCCGAAGCCGGGCAGCGGGTACTTGCCGGGCAGCGGCTCGACCTCGTAATTGAAGTCGATCAGCACGCCCTTCTCAAAGCCGGATTCGATGAAGCAGTTCGCGTGGCCGTCGAACTTGGGAAGCGGCTCCAGGCCTTCGATGCTGCGCAGCAGGTTTTCAACCACCACGTCCAGCATGAAATGCGCCACCGAGCCTGCCTTGGAAGCCGGTACGTTGCCCGCGTCGCCGATGATGAAGATGTTTTCCCAGTCACGGGTGCGCAGGGTGTGCTTGTCCGTGGGGACGAAGTTCAGCTCGTCGCCCATGTTGGAGCGGGCGATCACGTCGGAGCCCATGTTCGTGGGGATGGTGACCAGCAGGTCGTACTCGATCTCGCGCTCGTCGTAGGAGCGGATGACCTGCTTGCTGGTGTCCACTTCCATGATGTTGAAGTCCGCTTCCAGGTGGATGCCTTTCTCTTCCAGCATACCGCCCAGGATGGACGAGGCGCGCGGCTTGGTGAACGCGCCGGGCAGCGGGGTGGCGTACACGATCTCCACCTTATCGCGGATGTCGCGTTGGTGGAAGAACCAGTCGGAGAGGAAAAGGAACTCCAGCGGCGCGACCGGGCATTTGATGGGCATCTCAGCAACGTTGAGCACCATGCGCCCGCCCTTCCAGTACTTGAGGAAGTTCGCCAGTTTGGTCGCGCCTTCCAGTGTGTAGAAGGGGAAGATGTTCTGGTACCACCCACCGCCGTCCACCATGCCGGGGGTCTCTTCGGGGTGGATGTGGCTCCCGGTGGCAATCACCAGGTAGTCGTAGTTGATCTTGCGGTTGTCCTTGCGCAAGACCACGCGGTTCTTATCCGGCTCGATAACTTCGATCTCGGAGAAGATCACCTCAACCTGCGGCGGCAGGAAGTTGCGCTTGGGCTTCACCACGTCGCGCGGGGTGTAAATCCCAAAGGGGATGAACAGGAAGCCGGGCTGGTAGTAGTGTGTCTCGTCGCGATCGACGATGATGATGCGCCACTCAGCGCTGTCCAGATGCTGCGCCATTTTGTTGGCGACCATGGTGCCGCCGGTGCCAGCGCCCAGGATGAGTAAAGTTTTCATCGTTTGTCTCCTTCGTCTTGCATGATGGTTTCGATGAGGGATGCTCTGGCTGCGAGCGTGTCGGCCATGACCGCGCGCAGCAGGTCCAGAGCCTGGATCACGCGCTCGTCGTTTAGGTGGTAGACCACGGATTGCCCCTGGCGTTCCGCATGCACCAGATTGCGCTCGCGCAACACCTTGAGGTGACGGGAAACGGTGGGTTGAGGCAATCCCACTTCGGTAACCAGCTCGCTCACGTTGCGGGGGCTGTCGGCCAGCAGGTACAGCAGCAGGATGCGGGTCGGGTCGGCCAGGCCGCCGCAGATGTGGGCATGGAGCTGGATAATTTCCTGTCGTAGTCGGGTTTCCATTTATCACCTTATGCGTTTATCCGAATATCTCCTTCGTGAAAGATTTTACAATATGGGCCTCCGGGCGTATAGTGACAGGTGTCACGAGAAGGGCGGGACAAATGTCACATGCCCCCGTGGCGTGTTACACCAAGTGGGACAATGTGGAACTTTGTTGTACGACGACGCCTGAAGTGCTGAAACCGCCAGAATGACTTCGCGCCCTGCCTTTTGTGAGAACGGAGCCGGCTTGTGAGCGGGTTTCGCCCGCAGAGCGTGCTATAATCAGGCCAACGTTTCTCTGGAGGAGCATTGCATGTACAAAACGCATACCTGTGGCGAATTGCGCGTGGACCACGTCGGCCAGCGGGTGACGCTGGCCGGTTGGGTGCATCGGCGCCGCGACCATGGCGGTGTGACTTTCATCGACCTGCGCGACCGCTTTGGGCTGGTGCAGGTGGTCGCCAACCCGGAAATCTCCGCCGAGGCGCACCGCGCCCTGGCCGACGCTCGCGCGGAGTGGGTGATCCAGGTGGAGGGGGTAGTGCGGCGGCGCCCAGAAGGCATGGAGAACCCCAACCTGGCGACCGGCGAGATTGAGATCGAAGCGCAGGCGGTGCAGGTGCTCAACGCCGCGAAGACGCCGCCTTTCCTGATCAACAAGGTCGAGGACGTGGACGAGCACACCCGCCTGAAGTACCGCTACCTCGACCTGCGCCGTGAGCATATGCGCTACAACATGGAACTGCGCCACAGGGTGGTCAAGTTCATCCGCGATTACCTGGACGCGAAGGGCTTTCTGGAAATTGAGACACCGATCCTGTTCAAGAGCACGCCGGAAGGCGCGCGCGATTACCTCGTCCCCTCGCGGGTGCACCCCGGCGAGTTCTACGCCCTGCCGCAGTCGCCCCAGCAACTCAAGCAGTTGCTCATGGTAGGTGGTACTGAACGTTACTTCCAGATCGCGCGCTGTTTCCGCGACGAGGACCTGCGCGGCGACCGCCAGCCGGAGTTCACCCAGCTCGACCTGGAGATGTCTTTCGTGGACCGCCGCGAGGACATCATGGACCTGATCGAAGATATGTACACCCGCATGGTGCAGGAACTGGTGCCCCACAAACGAATGCTGCAGGTCCCCTGGCCGCGCCTGTCGTATCAGGAAGCCATGGACCGTTTCGGCACCGACCACCCTGACATGCGCTTCGGTATGGAGTTGAAAGACCTGACCGATCTGGCAGCGGATTGCGGCTTTGGCGTGTTCGAGCGCGCGGTAGCGGCGGGCGGCCATGTGCGCGGCATCAACGCGAAAGGGCTGGGTGACTACAGCCGCAAGCAAATCGACGAACTGACCGCGTTCGCCCAGCAGCACGGCGCGAAAGGGCTGGCTTACATCGCCTTTCCCTCCGCGGGCGGAATGCGCTCGCCGATTGCGAAGTTCTTCTCTGAAGACACGCTGACAGAGATCAAGCGTCGGTTCGACGCTGAGGCTGGTGATCTGCTGCTTTTTGTGGCCGATCAACCGGATGTGGTCTACGACGTGCTCGGCCGGCTGCGCGTGCTGCTCGCCGACCGCCTGAACCTGCGCGACCCGGATGTGCTCGCCTTCTGCTGGATTATCGACTTCCCGTGGGCTTTTTGGGACGAGGAAGAGCAGCGCTGGGACCCCAGCCAGCATCCTTTCACCATGCCGTTGCCGGAGGACATCCCCCTGCTGGAGACCGATCCTGGCAGAATGCGCGGCACGCAGTACGATCTGGTGCTGAACAATTATGAGGTGGCGGGTGGTTCTATCCGCATCCACGACCGGAAGTTGCAGGAGCGCATCTTCCGCCTGATCGGGCTGGACATGGATACCGCGCGAGAGCGATTCGGGCACCTGCTGGAAGCGTTCGAGTACGGCGCGCCTCCGCACGGTGGCATTGCTTCGGGCATCGACCGGCTGGTGATGATTCTGGCCGACGCGCCGAACATCCGCGAGGTGATTGCCTTCCCGAAGAACCAGGCTGCCCGCGACGTGATGGCTGACGCCCCCTCACCGGTGGAGCCGGATCAACTGGCGGAGTTACACATCCGCGTGGTGTTGCCCAAAGAGGGATGAAACCTGCGGTGCATTGGCGGTTAAATAAAAAAAGCGGCGCACTTTCGAGGTGCGCCGCTTTTTGTCTTCTTTAGACCCGACTGATGGTGACGAAGACCATCGGTCGGCGTCCGGTTTCGTTGTACAGGAAAGATTTGACTGTCTGCTCGACGTCTTTCTGGACGTTGCCGTTTGATCGCTGCACAGTGCGGGCAATATGCTTGCGCGCTGCTGCAAGCAGTTGATTGGCTTCGTGCTTGTACACGAACCCGCGCGTGATGATCTCTGGCTCTTCGCGCAAATGACCGGTCTGTTTGTCCAGCAGCAGGTCGATCAGGAAGATGCCGTCGCGCGCCAGTTGCTCGCGCTCGCGCACCACGCTTGGCCCGATCTCGCCCACGCTGGAGCCGTCCACGAACACGTACCCGCCAGGGACGCGCTCGCCAAGCGTCATCTGCCCGTCACGGAATTCGATAGTCTGGCCGTTCTCCACCACAGCAATGTGATCTGCCGGGATGCCCACCTCGCGGGCCAGCGAAGCGTGCTGGTGCAGGTGTCGCAGTTCGCCGTGCACCGGGATCAGGTATTGCGGGCGCACCAGGTGGAGCATCAATTTCATCTCCTCCTGGCTGGCGTGCCCGGAGACGTGCACAGGCGCGATCGGGTCGTACACCACGTTCGCCCCACGCTGGAACAGTCGGTTGATCGTGCGGTACACTGTTTCTTCGTTGCCAGGGATGGGGTGCGAGGAAAGCACCACCGTGTCGCCCTCCAGCAGATCGAATTGCCGGTTGGTACCAGCAGCCAGTCGCCCCATGATGGACGACGGCTCGCCCTGCGAGCCGGTGCACATCAGCACCACTTCTTCGGGCTTCATCTTCAGCGCCTGATTCAGCGTGACCAGCGTGTCGCCAGGGATCTCCAGATAACCCAGTTTCTGCGCCATTTTGGCGTTTTCGGTCATACTCAGGCCGACGAAGGCCATTTTGCGTCCGTGGCGGGTGGCGGCGTTGGCGACCTGCTGCATGCGCGAGATCAGGGACGCGAAGGTCGCCACCAGGATGCGCCCTGGCGCATCGCGGAAGATCTGGTCCAGCGCGGGGTCGATCACTTTCTCTGACGGCGTCCAGCCGGCTTTGTCGGCGTTGGTGGAATCGGCCAGCATGACGAGCACACCGCGCTGGCCAAACTCGGCCAGTTTGCCATAATCAGTCGGCCAGCCATCTACCGGTGTGTGATCGAACTTGTAGTCGCCTGTGTGCACCACCAACCCGGCGGGTGTAGTGATGCCCAGCCCGACCGCGTCGGGGATGGAGTGGCATACGTGGAAGAATTCCACCTTGAAGGGGCCGATGTGCACGGTGTCGCCGGCCTGCACGGTGTGCAGTGTAGCGTTCTTCAACAGCCCGCCGCGCGCCAGTTTGACCTCCAGCAGGCCGCGTGTGAGCGGCGTGGCGTAGATCGGCGCGTTGATTTCCTCAATCACGTGCCGGATGGCGCCGGTATGATCCTCATGCCCGTGCGTGATCACGATGCCGCGCACCAGGTGTTTCTTGTCCAGCAAGTACTGGAAATCAGGGATAATGTAATCGATCCCCAGCATGTCGTTTTCGGGGAACATGATGCCCGTGTCCACGATCAGGATGTTATCCCCATATTCGTAGGCGGTCATGTTCTTCCCGATTTCCCCCAGTCCACCCAGGGGAATGATGCGTAATGGTTTACCCATGGTAACGTACTACCTCTTTCTATCTGCGTCTTTGCGCAGGAATGGTTCAAAATTTGTACCCGGCGGCGACTTGTAGAAAAGCCCTCGGCGGAACGGCCCAGGGCTACCGATCACTTGCATTATGGAATGACGTGATGAGCAGGCCGTTACCGGCCGGGTATGAAGTCGTCTTATTGTAACACAGAAACTCCGGGTGTCAAACTTCCACGGGGGCGTTCGAAAAAGACCGCTGCGTCTGGCGCGGGTGGGTGCTTTGCGCCAATCT
>CAYSXA010000190.1:0-5542 GCA_964435005.1 uncultured Anaerolineaceae bacterium
ATCCTGCTCAAAGGCGGCGAGATGCCCTTCGAATCGCAAATGAGCATGGCCGGCAAGTGGGCGTAGGAGGTACGCCATGACGACGACGGACGTCCCAATCACCCAGGAACAGTTCGCCCTGCTCATGGAGCGGCTGGATCGCATCGAAGACCATCTGGCCGAGCAGCGCCGCCGCCAGGAGGAACTGGACGAACTGAAGCGCGATTTGATCCCCATCGGCAACCACATGGTGAAAATCGCCATCGACGAGCTGGCCGAGATCAGCTACGACTTCCGCCTGGAAGACCTGACCTTCCTGCTCAAGCGCCTGCTGCGCGACACCCACCTGCTGCTCAAGGCGCTGGATCAACTGGAGTCGCTGATGGGGTTGAGCGAGGAACTGAACCGGCTGATGAAGCCGATGTTCAACACCATCGTAGAAGAACTCGACCGCCTGGAGCGCGAGGGCTACTTCGCCTTCGCCCGCGAGGGCTGGCGCATCGTGGAACGCATCGTGACCGAGTTCAGCGAAGAAGACGTGCGCGCCCTGGCAGACAACATCGTCTTCATCCTGAACACCGTGCGCAACATGACCCAGCCGGAAATCATGGCGCTCGCCAACCAGGCGGTGGACGCCATCCGCGAAGAACCGCCGGCGGACGAAAAGGTCTCACTGTTCTCGCTGCTGCGCGAGATGAGCGACCCCAAAGTCCGCAAAGGGATGGCGCGCCTGCTCAACCTGTTGAAAGTGTTGGCCGACCAACCCAACGGCAACACGAACTAATCGCAAACCCCGTGTAGAAAGGAGACCCTGCCATGACCGTCCTTGATACCCTGCCCCTGAACGAAGAAGGTTATCTGACCGATCCCAGTGTGTGGAACGAGGAAATCGCCAAATCACTGGCGGAGCAAGAAGGCATCGAACTGACCGAGAAGCACTGGAAGATCATCCGCTGGTGCCGCGAGGCCGCCGCTGAGACTGGCAAAGCTCCCACCCTGCGCCAGATCACCAAGGGCACAGGGGTGTCCACCAAGGAGCTGTTCCAACTGTTCCCCAAAGGCCCGGCGAAGAAGGTCGCCAAGATCGCTGGTCTGGGCAAGCCGGAAGGCTGCATCTGAACCACTGACATGGCGGGCAGATCCGTTCTGCCCGCCATCCCCATCCCGAACGAGGAGTGCATACCATGGCTGAGGAGAACCGCAAGATCGCGTTCATCTGCTCCAAGGGTAACCTGGACATGGCCTACCCGGCGCTGATCATGGGCTGGGCCGCGCTGGGCAACGGCGTGGACGTGACCCTCTTCTTCACCTTCTGGGGCCTGGACCTGATCAACAAAAAACGCATGGACAAGCTCCAGATCGCCCCAGTGGGCAACACCAGCATGAAGACCGGCATGATGGGCTTTCCCATTGACATGGGCATCCCGCAACTCATGGGTGTGTTGCCCGGCATGACCGCGGTCGCCACCGCGCTGATGAAGAAGAAGATGGAGGAGCTCGAAGTCCCGCCAGTGCGCGAGATGATCGAAATGCTGGCGGACGCCGGCGCGAAGCTGTACGCCTGCAAGATGACCGTGGACATGATGGGCCTGACTGAAGACGACTTCATCGACGGCCTGGAAGGCATCGTGACCGCCAGCGAGTTCATCGACATGACCGAGGGCGCGCAGATCGTGTTCATCTGACGCTCTGACCTTCTCTCCCAAACCAACTCGCACCACAGCCCGGGCCTGACGTCCGGGCTGTGCGCTTCTTTACATTCCGTGGTATAAACACTGTTATGAATATTTCCGCCCGCCCTAAGGTGGTGATCATTGGCGTCGGGTTTGGCGGGCTGTGGGCGCTGCGCACCCTGGCCCGTCGGCCAGTGGACATCTTGCTGATCGACCGCAACAACCACCATACCTTTCTTCCCCTGCTTTACCAGGTAGCAGCAGCAGAGATCGAGCCAGAAGCCATCGCCTACCCGGTGCGCGATATTTTGCGCCACATCCCCAACGCCCGTTTTCTGATGGCCGAGGCCCATGGACTGGACGCCGACTCCCAGATGCTGTACGCCAACAAGCATGCCATCTCTTATGATTACCTGATCATGGCACTGGGGAGCACCACGCACTACTTCGGCGTGCCCGGCGCGGCAGAACACGCCTTTCCGCTGCGCGTGATGTCCGACGGCATCGCCCTGCGCAATCAGGTGCTGCGCTGCTTTGAACGCGCCGAGGGGGAACCCGACCCCGACGCCCGCCAGCGGCTGCTCACCTTCACCATAGTCGGCGGCGGCCCCACTGGTGTAGAGTTCGCCGGCGCACTGGCCGAACTGATCTACGGCCCACTGCGCAAAGACCATCCTCGTATGAATTTCGACGAGGTGCGCATCGTTCTGGTCGAAGCTCGGGATTTGCTGCTACCTACGCTACCTTCCTGCCTGGGAGACTACGCCAGGACGCGCCTGGAGCGAATGGGTGTGGAAGTCCGGCTGGGGGTTCAGGTGCAGGCCGTCCGGCCCGATTCCGCTCACCTGAGCGATGGCACCGTCCTCCCTTCAGCCACTGTAGTGTGGACCGCGGGCGTGCGTGGCGCTCCCCAGGTAAGCCGCTGGGGGTTACCCACGCTCCGCAACGGGCAGGTATCCGTGCTCCCCACCTTGCAGGTACCGGGTCACCCAAACATTTACGTGATCGGCGACCTGGCCCATGTCTCCTCCAGGAAAACGCCGTTCCCTATGATGGCCCCGGTGGCCGTGCAGCAGGGAAAAACCGCTGCTGAGAACATCCTACGCCAGGTCACCGGACAGCAACCCCTCCCCTTCCATTACCGCGACCGTGGCACGATGGTCACCATCGGTCGAAACGCGGCCGCAGCGCATGTACTCGGTCACACCTTCACTGGTTTTCCCGCCTGGATCCTTTGGTTGGGCGTCCATCTGGCGCAACTGATCGGCTTCCGTAACCGTCTGGTGGTGCTGTTGAACTGGGCATGGGACTATTTGTTCTACGAACGCACCGTGCGGTTGATTCTCCCGAACGAAGAAGTCTCCCACTCAGAATAAAAAAGGGCAACGTCCGCGGACGTTGCCCTTCGCTTTTCTGAACCGAAGGTGCAGGCTCAGGCCATCGCGCCAGCAGCCTGGCTCTCCACGATCTCTTCGAGCATGGCCGTGGTGACGGACTTCGGGCGCTCGATAGGCTGACCGAGCGCGCGCGCCCACACCAGGTTGGCGGTCACGCCCAGCGCGCGGCCCACACCGAACATCACGGTGTAGAAGTCGCTCTCCTTCACGCCGTAGTGCTGCTGCAACGTGCCGCTGATGGCGTCCACGTTCGGCCACGGGTTCTTCGCCTTGCCGTGCTCCTTGAGCACGCCAGGGATCACCTCGTAGGCCACCTTGGCGGTCTGGAAGACCGGGTCATCGGCCATGTGCTCCAGCGCGAATTCGTACTGCGCCTGGTAGCGCGGGTCGGTGCGGCGCAGCACCGCGTGGCCGTAGCCGGGGATCACCTGGCCGCTGTTCAGCGTATCCCAGGCGTACTTTTCCATCTGCTCGTGGGTGGGCACGCCGCCGAACGTGTCCATCACGCCCATCAGCCAGTTCAGGCAGTTCTGATTCGCCAGACCATGCAGTGGACCGGCCAGGCCATCCATCGAGGCTGAGAAGGCGTAGAACGGATCGGCCAGCGTGGAACCGACCAGGTGCATGGTGTGAGCACTCACATTGCCACTCTCGTGATCCGAGTGCAGAATGAAGTACAGGCGCGAAAGGTTACGGTAATCCTCAGTGTCGTTGCCCATCATGTAGGCGAAGTTCGCACCCCAGTCCAGATCGGGGTTGGGGGCGATGTACTTCCCATCCCTGTACTTCAGGCGATAAATGTAGGCTGCCAGCGCAGGCAGTTTAGCGGTCAGGTTGATCACATCCTCCAACGCCGGCTCCCAAAGATCCATCTTGGAGACACCCTCATGATAGCGACGGGCGAAGATGGATTCGCGCTGCATCGCCAGAACACCCATTGAGAACATAGTCATCGGGTGGGTGTCTTTGGGCATGGCCTTCAGTACGTCGAAAACATACTCGGGAAGGCCCATGTGTTTCTTCCACTCGGCCTCCACCGCCAGCGCCTGCTCTTCGGTCGGGATTTCGCCCACCAGCAGCAGATAATACAGGCCGCCGACGTAGGGCATGGCGTCCGGGCTAGGCTTGGGCAGCGCTTCGAGCACCTCCGGCACGGTCATCCCACGCCAGCGGATGCCCTCCATGGGATCCACGTAGGAAATATCGGTGACCAGTACCTTGGCACCACGTATGCCGCCATACACCTGCTTCACACTGATCTGATCGATCACCACGTCACCGTGCTCTTTGGTCAGGCGGCGCACGCGCTCACGCCATTCAGGCAACATGGCAGCGATTTTTTCTTTCAGAATCATGGGGGAACCCTCCTTACAGGTTCATCATCTCTTTGAGTTTCTTGGTGGTGTTTGCCACTGCTTCCGCCGATTTCTTCAGAGCCGCCATTTCCTCGTCGTTCAGTTTGAATTCAATGATCCGCTCCACGCCATTGCGGCCCAACTCAGTGGGTACACCGAAGAAGATGTCGTGCAGGCCGTACTCACCCTGCATGTAGGCCGCGCAGGGGACAATCAGGTGCTTATCCTTCAGGATAGCCTCCACCATCTGCGCCAGCGCCGCCGCCGGGGCGTAGAAAGCGCTACCGGTCTTCAGCAGGGAAACGATCTCACCGCCGCCTTTGCGGGTGCGCTGCACAATGGCCTCCAAACGATCCGCCGGCAGCCACTCATTGAGCGGCACGCCGGCGATGTTCGAGTGACGAGTGAGCGGCACCATGCTGTCGCCATGACCACCGAGCACGTAGCAGTGGATGTTCTCCACGCTCACGCCGGTCTCCATGTGGACGAAGGCACGCATGCGCGCCGAGTCCAGGATGCCCGCCTGACCGATCACGCGCTTCGGCGGCAAATTGCCCACCTTCATCGTCAGGTAGGACATCACATCCAGTGGGTTGGTGAGCATGATGTAAATCGCGTCCGGGGAGCGCTTCACGCACTCGCGGGTCACGTTGGTCACGATCTCGGCGTTCTTCGCCAGCAGGTCATCGCGGCTCATGCCCGGCTTGCGCGGCAACCCGGCGGTGATCACCACAATGTCCGAGCCCGCAGTTTCATCGTAACCGTTGGAACCCACAACGGTGACGTCCTTCCCGACGATAGGCATGGCTTCCAGCAGGTCAAGTGCCTTGCCCTGCGGCATGCCTTCCACGATGTCCACCAGCACAATGTCGGCGATTTCCCGTTCGGCCAGCCAGTGCGCGGTCGTCGAGCCGGTCATGCCGGCGCCGATTATGGATACTTTGGCCATAGGTCACCTTCCTTCAGGTATTAGGGTTAAGAGTCGCAAAAAGCGTATTTTAATCTTACCGCACTTTCGATCCCTTGCGAAAGGGATTTTTGTCCCGTTCTGGTATGGTCAAATGTCCCATATTTGTTGCACTTCCTCTTACCTGGACTTTATCCATTTGCACTTTAACAAAAGTAGGGTAAGCTAAGA
>CAYSXA010000191.1:0-5525 GCA_964435005.1 uncultured Anaerolineaceae bacterium
TTTTTCCATGCCCACATTCTGACACAGTTCCACCTATTTTTCAAAAGTCCAATGTCTTGGAGTGGCGGCGTTTAATACTGCGACAAACTCCCAGTGCGGCGGGCGTGTGCTTCGGCGCGGCGGTAGATGGCGAAGCCGAGCCACGGCATGAGCAGGCCGAATGTAACCACGATTGCCACCTCGATGTTGAAGGGGGCGAGTTCAGGGAAACCGGGCGGGAAGCCCATCAGCGCGCTACGGAAGGCGTCCACTGCGTAAGCCGTCGGGAGCAACCGGGAGATGGCCAGCACGGGCTGCGGCAGCGCTTTGAAGGGGAAGAAGTGGGCGTTCAACACGATGAACGCGAAGCCGAGGAAGTTCGCCAGGGTGTTCGCGCCTTCGCCGATGCGCAGCGTGATTCCGGCCATGGCGAACCCGATGCCGAACGTGCCCAGCAGCGCGAACGAGAACACTGTCAGACCGAGCAGGGGGTGGTGGAACGGCAGCGTGCCGAGCATCCATTTCATCATCAGCGCGCCGGCCACGGCCAGCGACCCGCTCCAGACCAGGATGCCGGTCACGCGCGCAATCAGGCTGGCGGCTTTGCTCGCCGGGCTGAGGTACAGTTGCTCCAGCGTTCCTTCCACCTGCTCGCGGCGCACCCGATAGCCGATCGTCCACAGGGTGTCGTTCAGGAAGAGGTACAGGATGAAGCCGTAGATCACCACGCCGCCGACTTCGGGCGCGGCCTGCCCCCCGTGGCGGCTGAAGGTCACGCCGGCGAGCACAAAGATGGCGATAATCAGGAAGATCTGTCCGAAAGAAGCGACGAACTCCACGGGGTAACGCGCAACCACGAGGATTTCTTTGTAGGCCATCGCGCGGAAAGTGCTCCACGTCTTTCGCATCGTCTATATCTCCTCAGAACGTCCCCACGCCCTCGTTGCGTCGGATGGCCGTTTCGGTGCGGCTGAACACGGCATAGCCGACCATTGGCGCGAGCACCATGAAGCCCCACAGCACAGCCAGGTCGAGATACCAGTGCTCGAAGAAGAAGCCCACTCCCAGGATGGCGGCGCGCACGCCGTTTGTCATCCAGGTGGGCGGGAAGAGCAGGGCGATCGCCCGCAACCAGCGCGGCATCACGCTAATGGGGAAGAACACGCCCATCAGGAAACTCACGCCCCACTGCATCAGGTTGATCAGCGCGTTGGCCTCTTTCACTTTGAGCACCAGAGCCCCGTAGAGCAGGGTCATGCCGTACAATGGCAGCAACCCGCTCAGGATGAACAGGTAGGCCAGCGCCAGATTGCCCTGGAAGGGATTAACGCCGAGCGCGAACGAGCCGATCAGGTACGCGGCTGTGGCCGAGAAGATGGAACGGAGCACGCTGTACACCGCTGTGCCGCCGGCCACCCAGATGCGGTGCGTGGGTGTGAGGTAGATCGCTTCCAGTGTGCCGGTCTCCATTTCCCATCGCAACCAGTAACCCACGTGCCAGAAAGCGTAGGAGACAATGGTGAAGGCGCTGGCGCCGATCAGCATGTAGGCCACGTAGTTCGGCGTGCCAGTGTTCTCGGCGAAGATTTCCGCCGCGTTCGCGCCGCCCGCCGCACGCCCCAGCAGGATGGGCATCGCAGCCAGCACGATGGGGATGAAAATATCCATGAGCAACTGGCCGGGGTAACGGCTGATGGTCAGCAGCCGCATGCGGGTGGCGGCCAGCAAGGCCGAGAGGTTGGGCTTCAGGGTGCGGAACATGGGCGTCTCAGCGCATCCGGGTGTCTTCGGCCAGCGTGCGGCCTGTTTTGGCGATGAACACATCTTCCAGGGTGACCTCTTCGGGGGTGACGCGCAGCACGGTGGCGCGGTGCTGGCTGAGCACGGCGATCACCTGCGGTAACGGATTGTGACCGTTGCGCGCGACCACGGTCAGCGTCTGACGTCCCCCTTCCTGGGAGGTGGTGGCCTGCTGCACTTCGGGCAGGGCGCTCACGGCGCGGATGGCGTCTTCGGAGAACGCGCCCTCGATGCGCAGCACGGAATCGCGCATCAGCGACGCTTTCAATTCGTCCACCGTTCCCAGCGCGAGCAGTCGTCCGTGGTCGATGATGGCCACGCGGTCGCACAGGGCTTCCGCTTCGGACATGATGTGCGTGGTGTAGATGATCGTCTTCCCCTGGGCGTGCAACTGGCGGACGACAGCGCGCAGTTCGCTCGCCGAAGGCACATCCAGCGTATTTGTCGGTTCGTCCAGAATCAGGATGGGCGCGTCGTTAATCAACGCTTTGCCGAAAGCCAGTTTCATCTTCTGGCCGGAGGAATAGGTCTCTACCGTGCGGTCAGCCAGGTCTTCCATGCCCAGCAGGGCGATGATTTGCTCAGCACGGCGGCGACGTTCACGCGGGTCGAGGTGGTACAGCGCGCCGAAGTATTCCAGGTTCTCACGCCCGGTCAGTTTCCAGTACAGGCCGCGTTCACCCATCAGCATGCAGCCCACGCTGGCGCGGACGGCGTTCTCCTGGCGCAGGATGTGGTAACCGTTCACCCAGGCCTCGCCGCTGGTGGGGATGAGCAACGTGGTCAGGATTTTGATCAGGGTGGTTTTACCCGCGCCATTTGGCCCAAGCAGACCGAAGATCTCTCCGGGCTTCACTTCAAAGGAGATGTCTTTCAGGGCTTCCACGCGGCGTTCCTGGCTTCGGAAGACCCCACGCCGCTGACGGGTGATGTACGTCTTGCCCAGGTGTTCGATACGGATAGTGCCTTTCATGGTCTCCTCGACGTGAGTGAGATGCGCATCCAGCACAGGGTTTCGTGGAGGGTGAAACCGGCGGCCTGCAAGGCGTCGGCGTGCAGGTCAGCGGGTAGATCGAGCCGAAGGGTGCGGGGAAAAGGCATTGCCTGAACCACCGCGCGCACCAGCGCGGCGATGACATCCGGATCCACTTCCGAAGGTGCAGCCAGCCACAGGTCGTCCGCACTGCGGTGAGAGGACTGCCAGGAAAGGAACGCCCTCGGAAGCTCGCCGATGGCCGCCGTCCAGTGCCGGATGCGCGGCAGGCCGTTCAGGATGCGCCACAACCCGGCGAACCAGGAGGGTGCCAGGGCGCGTGGTTCCAGCCGTAGATACCAGACCACGCCGGTCGGATAGGTCTGCTCCAGCCAGAGGCGTTGGAGCGGCCAGTCGCGGCGGGTGCGGCGGCGGACGACCACGCTGGTCGGCGCGGGGGGCAACGGCGCGCGACCGGGGCGCAACCAGGTGGCGCGCACCGCTTCGGTACGGAAGCCCAGTTCGCGGTACAGCGCCTGTGCGCCCTGGTTTTCCTCCTTCACCTGTAACCAGACCTCTTGGGCACGTTTGCGGCGCGCCAGGTCGAGCGCGGCCTGTACCAGGTGGCGGGCGATGCCACGGCGGCGGTATGCCGGCGCCACGGCCACATTGGCGATCACAAAGCGCCGTACTCCGCCGCCCGACATGCGGATCAAACTGGTGTTCCCCACGATGCGCCCATCCTCTTCCCACACGTAGCCGACGATGGGCAGCGAAGCGCTTTCCGGGTGCAGCACCAGCCGCCGCAGGTAGCGCGGGTTCTCCGAGGCTCGCAGCATGTGCGTCACAAAGCGCATGCCGTCCGCGTCCAGGTTAAAGCAGGTGCGGATTAACTCCGCCACGGCGCGCAGGTCGTGGAACACATCCAGTGGGCGCAGGTTGGGCGGAGCGGAACGGGAGGGAATCTCAGTGACCATTTGAAGATAATGAATTTTGTCTTTAGAAAATTGAAACTCCCTGTCAAGATTATACTGGATTCTTGAGAGAAGTCAAGAAACTGGCAATGGTCATCCCCTGAAGTGTCCATCTGCCACGGTGATGAGCGGCGGGCGTTCTGCTGGAGTTCACTCGCTGAAGATGCGTCGGTAGGCCGGTGAAGAGGCCAGCAGTTCCTCGTGCGTGCCCACAGCGACCACGCATCCCTTACGCAGCACCACGATCAGGTCGGCCCAGCGGATTTGAGAGAGGCGGTGGGTGATAATCAGCGTGGTGCGGCCTCGCGCCGCGTTGAAGATCGCGCGCTGGATTTTGTCTTCCGTGGCGCTGTCGATCGCGCTGGTGGAGTCGTCCAGGATCAGGATGCGCGGGTCGGTGAGGAAGGCGCGTGCCAGCGCCAGCCGTTGCCGCTGACCGCCGGAGAGCGTCACGCCGCGCTCGCCAATCACGGTCTGGTAGCCGTCTTTGAAGTTCAGGATGAACTCGTGTGCCTGGGCGGCCTTAGCAGCGGCCTCGATCTCCGCCTGGGTGGCGTCTGCTTTGCCGAAGGCGATGTTCTCCGCAATCGTGCGCGAGAAGAGGAAGATGTCCTGCTCGATGATGGAAATCTGTCGCCGCAGGGCTTCCAGGTTCCAGTCGCGCACGTCCACGCCGTCGATCAGCACCTGGCCGCGCGTGGCGTCGTAGGTGCGGTTGACCAGTTTCGCCAGCGTGGTCTTGCCCGCGCCCGTTTGCCCCACGATGGCGACGGTCATCCCCGGCTGCACGCGGAAGGACACGTTCTGCAACGCGGGTTCGCCGTCCTGGTAGGCGAAGGTCACGTCGCGGAACTCAATCTCGCCGCGCATGGGTGCGTCGTAGCCGCCGAGGTTCTGGTCGAGTTCCGTGCGACGGTTGATCAGTTCCAGGATGCGCCGCGCGCCGGCCATTCCCGAAGAGACCTGGGAGTAGGCGAACAGCGAGATAAACGTGGGGAAGCCGAACAACTGAATCAGTCCCATGTAGCCGACCACCTGGCCCACATCCAGCAGCCCCTGGCGGAAGAGCAGGATGGCGTGCAGCAGCGCACCCGCTTCGGCCAGGCCGAGCAGCAGCAGCGGGATGAATCGCGCTTCTACATCGCCCTGGTGGACGAAGGCGTCGCGGAAGCGGCGGGCGTTGCGTCCGAAGATGCTCACCTCGGCCTGTTCCTGCGCTGCGCCCTTCACCGTCTCGATGCCGTCCAGGGCTTCGGCCAGGCGGGTGTTCATGCGCCCGAAGGCCTGGCGCACGCGGTCGGTGATGGGACGCAGTTCGCTCAGGTATTGCCACAGCGCTAGGATGTAGCCGATCACGAACAGCGCCGGCACGAGCACGAGCGAAGGGTGGTAGCGCGGCGCGACGATCAGCGGCATAATCAGAAAGTTCCCCGACCCGATGACCAGATTGATGCCGGGACTGAACATCAGGTTGACCTCGCGCACGTCGTTCGTGGCGCGCGCCATCGTATCGCCCACGGGTTGCAGGCTGTGGAAGGTCATGCTCTTGCCCAGCAGCGCGACGTACAGTTCAGCGCGGATGTCGCGCTCCAGGCGCTGGGCAATCAGTTCGGCGCCGAAGTTGCGCCCCAGTTGCAGCACACCACGCAGTGCCTGCGAGCCGATGAGCAGCCAGGCCAGGCGCGGCAGCACGTCCACCTGCGGCGGCGAGGCCAGGATGGCATTGAAGGCGTCGCCAATCAGCCAGGGCACGACCGCCGCCAGCGCCGCGTTGCCGAACGCCCCAATCAGCATCATTA
>CAYSXA010000192.1:0-5478 GCA_964435005.1 uncultured Anaerolineaceae bacterium
TTTGCAGGGCTGCCACGGTTTGCTGCATTTGCTCCGGCGTGGGGGACATCCCGGCGGCCTGCGCCTGAGCCATTTGCTCAAAGACCGTACCCATACGTTGCAAACGGGTCAATGCATCGGCAAAGGCGGGGTTGGTCTGTACCTCCGGGTAAGCCTGTGCCAGTTCTTGCAGATAACCGCTCAGCAGGGTCAGTTGATCTGCCGGGGAAGGCTGACCGGGTGCAGGCGGCGTGAGCAGGGCCTGGGGATCGTTCAGCGCTTGATGGAAGGCCTCCATCTGAGCCGCCAGCATCCCCAACTGCGTGCTGACCTGGGTCTGATGCTGCATATCTTGCATGGCTTTGGTCAGCGTATTCAAAGCTTGAATGGATTGGGTGTAGCCGTTGTCATCCTGCACTTCGGGATATGCCTGTGCCAGTTCGTCCAGATAAGCCTGAAGCAAAACCAGCCCTTGCGTTGGATCTTGACCCTGGGGTGCGCTCTGAAGAAGCGCCGTGGGATCGCTCAGGTGATTCAGTTGTGCATTGAGCATGTGCAACTGAGTGGCAACCTGCAATCCGTCCAACGCCTGGACGATTTGGGCTTTCATGTCGGTCAGCGCCTGGCGTGCATCGCTGTACGCCGGGGAATTTTGAACTTCTGGGAAGGCCGCAGCGAGATCGTCCAGGTAGGTTTCCAGCAGGGTGAAAGATTCTGTGGGATCGAGGCTGGGGTCCGCAAGCGTGGAGGGGTCTATCCTCCCAAGATTCCGTTCCAGGTCGTCCGCCAGTGCTCGTACCTGTTCAGCAGCCAGTAAATTCTTCTCCAAACCGGCGTCTTCGCCCGCGGTGGGGTGCACCACGCTGCGCACCTTGTCCACGCCATCTACCTGAGATAGAGCCGCGTTCAGGGCAGCGATGCGCGCCAGGCCTTCTGGCGATTGCAGGTTGGAGCCGTCCGTAAGTACCACGGTTACGGGCAGCAGTTCACCTTCGTCGAAGTGAGCTTTGAGGGTCTCAAAGCCAAGGCGGGCTTCGGTGGTCTGCGGGAGTTCGCCGAGAATGTCGAACGAACGCACCATGTTCGGCAGGGTGAGATACGGCAGCAACATCAGGCCGGTGACCAGCACGGCCACCAATCCAGGCCGGCTGGTGATGACTGCGGCCACTTTTTCCCAGAAAACGGAGCGTTGTTCGGTTTGCTGGTCGCGAATTTCGCGGTGGAAGGGCCAGAAGAGATTCACGCCCAGCACTGAGAGCAGAGCCGGCGTAAGGGTCAGGGAAGATAGAAGGGCGACCACGATGCCAATCGCCATCGCCGGGCCCTGGGTTTTGGTCATTTCAAAACGCGCTACCGTCATGCCCAAGGTGCCAATGACCACGGTGGCTGCGCTGGCGGTGATCACCGGCCCGATTTTGGCAATCGTTTCGATGTCGGCGGTTTCGCGGTCGTGGTTGGGGCGGCGGGCAACTTCTTCCCGGTAACGGGAGATCAGAAACAGGGCATAGTCGGTGCCTACGCCGAACACCAGCACCACGATGAACGCATCCATCATGGAAGAGATGTTCATCCCGGCCTGCGCCAGGTAACCCAGGATGCCGCGCGTGACCACGAAGGCGGCCCCAATGGTGAGGAGCGGCACACCGGCAGCGACCGGTGAGCGGTAAATGAGCAGCAACACGACAATAACCAGGATGATCGTCGCCCAGGTAGTTTTGTCTACGCTGGACAGAATGTTGTGGATCAGGTCGCGCCCGATAGCGGCCTGCCCGGTGACGTCAACTTCCAGGTTGGTCGGGCGAGTTTGGGCGATGTGGGCGCGAATGCGTTCTACCGCCAGGTTGGAGCCGTCGCTGTACGGTTCGCTGCTCAGGTTGACCTGCATCAGCATGACCTGGCCGTCCTGGCTGAGTAATAACGGCTCCAGTTCCGGGTTTTCGAAAATGGATGTGACCTGATCCACCTGATCCGGAGCCTGGCTGGATTTCAGCCAGGCATCCAGGTCTTGTACGTAGGCTTTGTCCTCCGCGGTGATGCCGTTGGGGTCGTAGAAGACCAGCAGCACATCGCCCGCCGAGGCCATTTCGGGGAACTTCTCTTCCAGCACGCGCTGCGCGACCAGGGAAGGCGCGTCTTGGGGCAGAAAGTCAATCTCGTTGGATGTTCCTGCTTCAGAAAGCGTGGGGGCGAACAGGGCCATAGAGGCTGCCAGGATCACCCAAAAAAAGATCACGCTCCATTTGTGTCGAACCGTAAAACGTCCAAGCGAGGAAAACATGTTTCGAAACCTCCATCGTTTGTGAATTGGTGTTGCGCCCTGCGGCATCGGGATGCCAGTTTCAGGCGGGTTGTTTGGGGGAGGCCGAGGAAAGGTTCTCGTTCCCGGCGTGTCGTTCGATGATCGTTGTGCGGGGCATCACCTCCTTTCGTCTCTGGTTTGAATAAAACGAAAATTTCAGGTTGAAAGAAATGCCGTCTGGCATCTGAGTCCTCTTTTCTTGAGAATAGCCTTGTGTCGCGTCTGAATCTTGTGACGAGAGCGAATAAAACGAAAAAATTACGCCCAAAAAAAGAAGTTGAGCGATCCTCGATTACTCCTGGATGATTTGCACCACTTCCCGCGCCAGCGTGCTCAGGCGGCGGCGGTTTTCTTCGGTCATCTCGGAGAAGATGCGCTGGTATTTGCTGCTCTCGCCCAGCAAGAAAGTGGCGATGCGGCGGTTGACCTGTTCCATCAATCCCAGCGCTATACCCATGCCTGCCAACGCGCTCAGCCCCAGTTCGCCCGGCAGGCCAATGCGTTGCAGACGGGTTTTGATCTCCTGTCCTCGCGGGCCTTCCAGGTAGGTGCGCAGTGTGAGCAGCAAGGCGGTGGTCATCTCGGCCATGTAGACCAGTGGGGTGTTGCGTTCAGGGAGCCGCGCCAGCAGGTCGTTCAGCAATGTTTCGTAGCCAGCCGCTTTCCCTTCGCGGAGTTGTTTCAGGATCTGGGCCTTGATGGTTTCCCAATCTTCTCCGTCGGCAGCCTCACCTGCCAGTTCACGGATTACCTGCTCCGCCTGCGCTGTGGGGGCGAACCGAACCAGGGCGCGTCCGGGGCCGCGTTTGTCTTCCGGCAGGTGGAATTCTGACCGCACCAGGCCGCGTTCTTCCAGCAGGCGCAGCATCTCGTAGGCTGTGATGCGTCCGATGCCCAGCCGTTCCGCCACAGTGGTGTAGTGAATCGGCCCTTTCACCTCTCGGTAGAGATCCAGAAAACGGCTCAAGAATTCCTGTTGGCGGCGGGTGAGAGGTAATGTGTCGGGCATAGAGCGCTCCAGGTGATAACCCGAAAAAACCGAAAGAATTGTATCCTGCTCTTCTATGCCTGTCAAGGTTTTGGTTTGTGGTTGTGCACGTAAAACGTGTTAGATTTCGATGAGTTGTTGCAGAAATCCCTGCCAGGGGCCGAAGCGAGCGGAAGCGAACTGGCGTGGCGTGCATGGATTCCTGGCCTGCGGCTTGGCATTCCACGCATTTGGGATGCCAATAGACTTTGCTCGTATACACGTGGCTGGGGGTGCTGCATGGCCCGGCAGAGAGATGATAAAATAGACGCCATGCAGTCGCCGGATACTCCCTCCCGTGATTTTCTGTTCCCTCAACTGATTGAATTGCCCTACTTCCGTGCATTGTTGCGGGCAGTGGAGGCGCGTTTCTATCAATCGCTGGCGTTGCCTGCGCCTACACTGGATGTGGGCTGCGGCGATGGGCATTTTGCCGCTCACACTTTCTCCCGTCCGCTGGAGGTGGGCGTCGACCCCTGGTGGGCGCCGATCCGCGAAGCCGGGGAGCGTGGCGGCTACCAGGCGCTGGTGTGCGCTGACGCTGCCCGGCTGCCTTTCCCGGACGCTTATTTTGCCAGCGCGGTGAGCAATTCCGTGCTGGAGCACATCCCTCACCTGGATGAGGTGCTTATCGAGGTGGCGCGCGTGCTGCGCCCCGGTGCGCCGTTCGTCTTTTGCGTGCCCAACCACCGTTTTTTGGACACGTTATCCATCGGGCGGGCGCTGGACGCGGTGTATCTGCGCCCGCTGGCGGATGCCTATCGCGCGTTCTTCAACCGTATCTCGCGGCATCACCATTGTGACCCGCCAGAAGTCTGGGAAGCGCGGCTGGCGCGCGCCGGGTTCCGCGTGCGGGCGTGGTGGCACTACTTTTCTCCGGCGGCGCTGCGGACACTGGAGTGGGGGCATTACTTCGGCCTGCCCAGCCTGGTTGCGAAGAAACTCACCGGGCGCTGGATCCTGGCACCCACCCGATGGAACCTGGGCTGGCTGGAGCGGCGGTTGCGCCCGTTGTACGAGCAGGCGGTACATCCTCAGGGCGCTTACACGTTTTACGTTGTTGTTCGTGAACAGACATCATCACTTTGAGGAGCGGCGATGACTGGCGAGCAGGAACCCATCCCGTGGTCTGACCAGGAGAAGTGGGCAGAGATTGCGGTGGACATCAGCGTGCTGGATTACCTGAAGGGGCGGCTGGCGGCGCGCCTGCCTGCGAGATTGCGCCCGGCGACCTGGCAGCCCCTGCCGCCGCTGGACGTACTGGTCTCCACCTCCCCGCCAGCACCGGCACCTGAAGCGGCGCTTCCCCCGGCGTCTGAAGCAGCGGCGCCCCGCGCCTGGACATTGCAGGGTGTTCCCTGGCGGGCGTTCCTGGCGCTGGGATTGATGCTCCTCGCCCAGGCGGCGCTCAATCCGCCGCAACGGGCGAAGGGGCTGGGGGTGTTGCTCTACCTGGCGGCGTTGGGCCCGGCGACCCTTGCCCTGCGCCGCGCGGAGTGGGTGTTGCCGCCGCGTCCGGTGCGCCGCTGGCGCCTGGACGATGGCCTGGTACGCGTCTGGCCGCTGGCGCCAGCGGTGGTGTTCTCGGTGCTCGCCTTCGTGCTCAACGGGCACAACCGCTTCACCGGTCTGGGCGTGCTTTCCTGGCTGCTGGCGATCGGCCTTGTGATGGCGACCTTTTGGGAAGGCGACCTGCGGTGGCCGAGGCTCCGCTTTCCGCTGCGTCTGACCGTGGACACCTGGCATTTGTTGGTCGGCGGTGCGTTGCTCTATCTGGTGGGGTTCCACTTCTTCCGCCTGGGGAGTGTGCCGCTTGAGATGTTCTCCGACCATGCGGAGAAGCTACTGGACATCCGCGATGTGCTCGCCGGTCAGTGGCGGGTGTTCTTCCCGCGCAACGCCGGGCGCGAGGCGATCCAGATGTACCTCTCGGCGGTGTTGATCCGCTTTGCCGGCATGGGGTTCAACTTCCTCACGCTGAAGACCAGCATGGCGATCGCCGGATCGCTGGCGTTGCCTTACTTCTATCTGTTAGGGAAGGAGTGGGGCAATCGCCGGGTGGGGCTGTTCCTGCTGTTGCTGGGCGGCGGGTCGTACTGGTACAATGTGCTCGCGCGCGTCGGGCTGCGGCTGGTGTTGTATCCGGCGTTCGTGGCCCCGCTGTTGTACCACC
>CAYSXA010000193.1:0-5432 GCA_964435005.1 uncultured Anaerolineaceae bacterium
TTTTTCCATGCCCACATTCTGACACAGTTCCACCTATTTTTCAAAAGTCCAATCCCAAGCGAGGGGTGAAGAACACGTAACCGAAACTCAGGTTGAAGGAGGAAGTGATGGAGATCGGAATCATCGGTCTGGGCAAGATGGGCGGCAACATGGCGCGCCGGTTGTTGCGCGCCGGACATCGCGTGGTGGGATATAACCGTTCCCCGCAGGTCACCCGCGATTTGGCGGCGGAAGAGGGGTTGGATCCCGCCTTCTCGCTGGAGGAAGTGGTCTCGAAACTGGGAGCGCCGCGCGCGGTGTGGGTGATGGTGCCCGCTGGCGATCCGACGGAGGCCACCGTGCGCGCGCTGGCCGACCTGCTTTCGCCCGATGACGTGGTCATTGACGGCGGGAACAGCAATTTCAACGATTCCATGCGCCGCGCCGCCTTTCTGAGCGAACGGGACATTCACTTTCTGGATGCCGGCGTCTCCGGTGGTGTGTGGGGGCTGAAGGAAGGCTATTCGATGATGATTGGCGGGGAGGCAGCGATCGTGGAGCGCCTGCGCCCGATCTTCGAGACGCTGGCGCCCGCGCCCGACCGCGGCTGGGGGCACGTGGGGCCGCACGGCGCCGGACACTTCGTCAAAATGGTGCACAACGGCATCGAGTACGGCATGATGGAGGCCTATGCCGAGGGTTTCGAGTTGTTGCGCGCGCGGCACGACTTCGGCCTCGACCTGCATCAGGTGGCCGAAATCTGGCGCTACGGCTCGGTGGTGCGCTCCTGGCTGCTCGACCTGACCGCCGCCGCGCTGAAAGACGACCCCGAGCTGAGCGACATCCGTGGCTGGGTGGCGGATTCCGGCGAGGGGCGTTGGACGGTGTTTGAGGCGATCAACCTGGACGTGCCGGCGCCGGTGATCACTCTGGCGCTCTTCCAGCGCTTTGTCAGCCGCCAGGATGAGAGTTACGCGGCCAAACTGCTGGCCGCCATGCGCAACCAATTCGGCGGGCACGCGGTGAAGAAGGCGGAGTGAACCGATGGCTGTGGTGTTGGTGATCTTCGGCGTCACCGGTGACCTGACGCGCCGCAAACTGTTGCCGGCGCTGTATCAACTGGCGCGGGCGGAGAAGTTGCCGCCTGACCTGCACATCGTGGGCTTTGCCCGCCGTGATTGGGACGATGCAGCGCTGCGCGACCACCTGCGTGAGGGCGTAACCACCTTTTCGCGCACTCAGCCGGTGGATGAGGCGTTGCTGGACGATTTGCTGGCTGGCTGCCGGTACGTACGTTCGACCTTTGAAGACCCGGATGGCTATCGCTGCCTGGGTGACCTGCTGGATGAAGTTTGCCCCACCGGCACGTTGTTCTACCTGGCGACGCCGCCGGGGGCGTATACCACCATCATCCAGCGGCTGGGGGAGGCGAAACTGGCGCACAGCGCGAGCGAATGGACGCGCATCGTGGTCGAGAAGCCCTACGGGCGCGACCTGGAGTCCGCCCAGGCGCTGGACGCGGCGGTGCACGCGGTCTTTGACGAAGATCAGGTCTTTCGCATTGATCACTATCTTGGCAAAGAGACGGTGCAGAACATCCTGGTCTTCCGCTTTGCGAACGGTATCTTCGAGCCGCTGTGGAACCGCCGCTATGTAGATCACGTGCAGATCACGGTGGCCGAATCCGTGGGCGTGGGGGCGCGCGCCGGGTACTACGAGACGGCGGGTGTGATCCGCGATATGTTCCAGAACCATATGTTGCAATTGCTTACCCTGACCGCGATGGAGGCGCCGACCACCTTCACCGCCGACGCGGTGCGCGATGAGAAGGTCAAGGTGCTGCGCGCGCTGCGCCCGCTGGAAGGGGAGGACGCGCTACAAAACACCTTCCGCGCCCAGTACGTTTCAGGGATGGTGGGCGGTCAGCGCGTGCCGGGCTACAAAGACGAACCTGGCGTGGATCCCCTCTCGACCACGGAGACCTTCCTGGCGGTCAAGGTGATGATCGACAACTGGCGCTGGGCGGGCGTGCCGTTCTACCTGCGGTCGGGCAAGCGTTTGCCGCGCCGCGTGACCGAGGTGGCGATCCAGTTCAAGCAGGTGCCGCTGTCGCTGTTCGGCTGGAGGAACCTGGCCGGCCAGGCGCCCAACGTGCTCGCATTGCGCATCCAGCCGGACGAAGGGATCACGCTCTCCTTCGGCGCGAAAGCGCCCGGCCCGATCAACCAGATCGAACCGGTGCAGATGGCGTTCGATTACGCGGAAGCCTTCGGTGGGGAGCCGCCCGAAGCGTATGAGCGGCTGCTGCTGGACGCACTGCAAGGGGATGCCACGCTGTTCACCCGCACGGACGAGGTGCAGACCGCCTGGCGCTTCACCACACGTATCCTGGAGGCCTGGAAGGCGCACCCGGTACGTTACCTGCCGGTGTACGAGGCTGGCACCTGGGGGCCGCCGGGGGCGGATGAATTCATCCGCCGCGACGGGCGCGCCTGGCGGGAGCCATAAAAGCGCAACGCCGCACTTTGCCGTGCGGCGTTTTCTCTTTAGAGTGCCTGCCCGCAGTTTGGACAGGTTTCCTCGTTCCCCAGCACGACAAAGCCGCAGTTCGAGCAGGTGCGTGGCTGGATATTTCCCAGCGGCGCGCCGCAGGCGACACAGCGCCCCTCACCGACCTCATTCGCCACGCCGCAGTATTCGCACACCACCCGCCGCAGGCGCTCGGAGAGTTGCGTCCCGGCACCGGCCAGCCGTGCTTCGCGCTCGATGACTTCCCAGACCCGGTCGGAGAGTTTCAGATACTCGATGTCCTGCGCCAGGTCGTCCAGGCGGCTGAGCAGGTACAGTGGGTTGCGCAGCACGGCGAGGGCGGTCATCCCCAGGCTGGCGGCCACACCGAGCCAGGCCTGTTTGCCCACCTGTACGGCCACACCGTCTTCCACGCGCTGTAAGGTGACGGTCAGGGCGGTTTGACCGCCGGAGGTGGGGCGCTCGCGGGTGGCGATCTGCACGATTACCCGGTCGCCGGTGCCCAACTGTTGCGCGCGCAGGTTGCCCCGGTGGAATTCGGCGATCAGTGCACGTCCGATCTGGTGGGGAGTGATGTTGCCGTGAAAGATTCGGGTTTCCATGATGGATGGATTATAATGCGGGGCGTGTTTCTGTGCAAATGAATACATGGCGGTGTCCGAGGGAAATCGCAAAGGCACAAAAAGGAGCACGAGTGATTGCTCCGTGAGCACGGAGCGGTGGTTCTTGTGCCTGAGTGTCTCTGTGGTGGGCATCGCACCAGGCTCAAATCTACGCTTGAGGTGTGCTGTGCGAAAAGAAGTTATGTTTTGGCTGGCTGGATTGTTGTTGGTCAGTTTTGGCCTGTTTGCGCCGCGTGAGGCGCGGGCGGACGTGTCCCTGCAGCAACCCACAGTGGCGATCCCCACGGTGACCGGCACCCCGGTCGGCCCGACGATTGTGGTCAACCTGGATCAGGATCAGATCAACGTGCGCTCCGGACCGGGCACGCTGTATCCGAACATCGGCGTGCTGGTGGCCGGACAGGAAGTCCCGGCGCGCGGGCGCACGGTGGCTGGCCTGTGGATTCAGATTGTATACCCCGGCGTGGAGGGAAACGTCGGGTGGGTGTATGCACCGCTGGTCACGGTGCGCGGCGGCGATTTGCCGATTGTGGAACCCCCGCCCACGCCTACGCCGCGCACCACGCCCACGATTGACCCTACCCTGGCGGCGCAGTTCGTGTTCGACACACCGGTGCCCCGCCCGCCGACGTTCACCCCGCCGCCACCGCTGGTGATTCCGACATTTGAGCCCGTGGCACAGCACACCGCCACGCCAGGGGTGCCGATTATCCTGATCATCGCCGGCCTGGGGGGGCTGGGGGGATTGTTTGGGGTGATTTCCCTCTTCCGAAGATAGCAGGGAAAAAACAGCGCGACGCACCGTAAGGCGCGTCGCGCTTTGTTCAGTAAGGAGGTATGGCGCTTCAGACGCCGCAGCTGCAACCCCCGCCGCTGCTGGGCGCGGTGTCTCCTTCGGTACGGAAGGAATGTCCGCAGCCGCAGGTGGATACGGCGTTGGGGTTGTCGATTTTGAACCCGCTGCCCATCAGATCGTCCACGTAGTCGATGCGCGAGCCGTGCAGGTACTGCATCGAGATTTCATCGACCACGACGGTCACGCCGTTCGACTCGAAGACGTGATCCGTCTCGCGGATGTCTTTGTCCAGTGCCATGCCGTACTGGTAGCCGGCACAACCGCCGCCAGAGATAAACACGCGTAGCGCATAGCCTTCCCCGGCCAGGTCGCGTTTGTCGAGCAAGTCCTGCACCGCTTTCGCCGCCAGAGGGGTGATTTCGATCCCTTCCACTTGAGTGATTTCCATGCCGACCTCACTTGGAAAAAAGTATTGAAAATGTTACCTCAATGGTAATTATAACTGGCGAGGCGGCGCATGTCAACCAGTTTTCAGGTGTAGCGTGGGTTGTACCAGAGGAATCAGCGCCAGGATGACAGCGTGTCGGTACAACGCGGTGCGGTCGATCACGCCGTGGGTGAGCAGCCCCACAGCCCCCATTTGTTGTTTGGAGTTGTGCAGGCCGAATACCCGGTCGTCCGCCTCACCGAGTTCGTATCCCTGGCGGACGAGGTCGGCAACAGGTGGGGGGAGGAAGAAAGTGCCACTGCGCGCCGGGCTGATCCCATGGGCGTGCTGTACCACCACCCAGGCGAACGAAGCCATACCCTCAGGGCGATCTTCCACACCGCCTTCAATGCCCACCCACAGGTCGGCTTGTGGGTGAGCCTGGGCGGCTGCCCGGGCACGGTTCCGTGCGCCTGTGAGTGTTTCCTCGTCGCTTCGCGGCTGGTCGCTGACGCCGGATTCTACTGAACAGCCGGACACCGTCACCTGCGCGTCCGGAAACATGCGTTCCACAGCCTGCCGCACGGCTTCCAGTTTCACAGGATTCTGAGATGCCACAACGACCTGCATGGTCAGCTTGCCCTCTCCGGTAAGATTTCGTAGTCGTGGCTGAGTTCGATCGCAGGGTCCAACGAGTTGATCACCGAGCAGTACTTTGCTTCAGATAGTTGGATTGCCCGCTGCACCTTGCTCTCGTCCAGGTTGCCGTACAGCGTATAGTGGATGTGGATGCGCGTGAAATTGTAGGGGGGATCGGCTTTTTGTTCCCCTGTGCAGGAGATCTCCAGCCCTTCTAATGGCTGGCGTTGTTTCTTCAAAATAGAGACCACGTCGTATGCGGAGCACGAGGCGGCACCCAGTAGCAGCAAGTCTGAGGGTTTCAGGCCAGCCCACTCCGGGGCCTGTTCCGGCCAGCTACCGATGACCAGCGGGTGTCCATAGGAATCCACACCAACCATTAACTGAGAAGTCATCCATTTGATGGCTACAGTACTCATGTTTTTTCACTCCTGAGCAT
>CAYSXA010000194.1:0-5364 GCA_964435005.1 uncultured Anaerolineaceae bacterium
TTCCCCCATGGCTTACCCCGCCATGCCCTTCCGTCTGACTTTTCGAACCCCCTGGGCGGCATCTACCCTGCTCGGCGGGAAGTGCACCGCTGGATAGAGGCAAACTTCTGGATATGTCCGCGAATTGCGTTGTTGGATGCGCGCTGGGGAAGAGAGAGGAGCGTACCTGCTCTTGGGCGACGGTTTCGGTGCTATGTGGTCGAGGGGCGTCCTTAACCGTGCCCAGCCAGAGGGTGCAATGCAAGTCCATTGCCTCGACGATGGCGGCTACCGTGAATTGCTCTTTGTAGTCGGGCTGTTGCCGCAGCGGACCGCCCGCTTGCACCAGTACCAGGTATGGGTGAAGGGGAGGTGGTTCAGAAGCTTCCAGCCGTTGCCCCGCAGCGGAATGTCTCTGACCCCCACGCCGAGGATCGGAGCCGGCGGGCTGCCGATGAAGTCGCTGGGGTAGTGGAAGTCTTCAGGAAACGGGTAATACAATGGTGAAAGTGCTTCCCTCGCCAGGACGGCTTTCGAGTGTCAGTTTACCGCCGTGCGCCTGCACCAGGTCGCGGGCGATGCTCAGTCCCAGCCCCATCCCCTGGGGAAAGCGCCCGGCGCTGGAGCCACGATAGAAGGGGGTGAAGACCTGCTCTTGCTCTTCGGGCGGGATACCGGGGCCAGTGTCCTGCACGCGAATCCAGATGCGACCGGTTTCCTGTCCGGCACTGATGTGCACCTCGCCGCCGCGTGGTGTGTAGCGCACTGCGTTGCTCAGCAGGTTGCCCAACGCCTGCGCCAGCCGATGTGCGTCGATGGGGATGGTGGGCAGGTCGTCCGGAAGGTCGGCGTGCCAGACGATGCCCTGCGCCCTGGCGACCGCCCTCCAGGGCGCGGCGGTCTGACGTAACCAGTCGCTTAGCGGCGTGGGTTGCAGGTCAAGGTCCAGCGCGCCGACGTTCTGATCGTGCAGGTGTGCCAGGTCGTCCAACAGGTGGTTCAGCCGTTCGATGTGGTCGTTGATGCCGGTCAGTAGTTCGCGCCGCAGGTCTTCCTGGCGGTCAGCTCCGCCGAGCAGCGCCTGCACGGCGGAGTGCATCGCGCCCAGTGGGCGCCCGATCTCGTGCACCAGGTTGGCGAGCAGCCGGCGGCGAGTCTCCTGGCTCAGGCGCAGCTGCCCGGCGAGCGTGTTCACCGCGCGCAATAACAGGCGCACCTCGGTGGGTCCTTGCTCGGCCAGCGGCGTGAGGTCCTCGCCGCTCGCCAGACGGTACACGCCGTCGGTGGCGCGTTGCAGTGGGCGCTCCAGCGTGATCGCCAGCCCCCAGCCCAGAGCCGCACCCAGTACAAGGCCGCCGATCAATACGATGACCACTGTGGTGCGTAGCTGGCGGAAACGTTCTTGCAATGTGGGCAGCGGGTCGGTCATGCGCACCACACCGATCACGCGCCCCTGGTCGTCCACCACGGGCAGCCAGACCTCGATCACCTCAGCGCGCAGGTCGGCGTTGTGGGTGACGACGAGCACACTCTGCCCGCCGCGTTCCACGGCTTTCGGCAGGGCATGGTGACTGCCGGTAGCCTCCGCCGGGTTGGACGACGCCAGCAGATCACCACGCGGAGAGAACAGCGTGATCCACGCGCCCAGCCGTTCGCCCATTTGCTCGACAAAGGATTGCGCTTCTTCAGCCTGGTGCCAGATTTCCATCTGGTGGGTGGTGATCTGCGCCACCAGCACAGCTTGTTTTTGTAGTTCGGTGGAGAAATTGGTCAGGAGTACCTGAGTCTCGAGTAGATAGAGCAGCGCCAGGCCGATCAACGGCACGGTGGCGGCCAGCGGCAGGACGTGGCTCAGGATCAGGCGATTGCGCAACGACCGCATGTCGTCATGCCTCCGATGGATGCGGTTCCAGGCGGTAGCCCACGCCGCGCACGGTCACGATGCGGCGTGGATGGGAGGGGTCTTCCTCGATTTTCTCGCGCAACCAGCGGACGTGGACGTACACCACCTGCGGCTCGCCCTCGAACTCCGCACCCCACACGCGATGCAACAACTCCTCGGTGGAGAGTACTCGTCCGGCCTCCAGCGCCAGCGTATGGAGCAGGTCAAACTCGCGCGGAGAGAGGTCGAGTGGCTGACCACGCAACGTGGCGCGGTGGGTGGATGGGTCGATGGTCAGGTCGCCCACGCGGATCGGTTGCGGGTCGGCAGAAGGTTGCCCGGTGCGTTGCGTGCGGCGCAACACAGCCCGGATGCGTGCCAGCAGCACGTCCAGGTCAAAGGGTTTGGTGACGTAGTCGTCGGCTCCCAGTTCCAGCCCCAATACCTCGTCCAGTTCGCGGCGGCGGGCGGTGAGGAAGATCACCGGGATCTCCGCCGATCGGCGGAAGGTGCGTAGCGCTTCCAGACCGTCCATGCCCGGCAGGACGATGTCCAGCAGGATCAGGTCGGGCGGGTCGCGGCGCGCCATGGCCAGTGCGTCTTCCGCGGTGGCTGCGGTGGAGACGCGGTAGCCGGCCTGTTCCAGGTTGAACGTCAGGCTGCGCCGCAGCAACGCGTCGTCGTCCACCAGTAGAATATGTGCCTTCTTCACATGAAAAATTATAGCAGGCTCGCGCCGAGGAGACGCTTTGATGGGAAAGACATCCATTTCTGTTTCCGTGTACGTGTTAATCAGTACCAGACTGAGCGTATCCTTTTTCGCTTTTGGGCGTCTGAACAGGTGACAAGATGGATTCAGAAAAGACCCTGTTACGAAAGGCACGATCCTGGGATATGGACGCGTTGGCCCGGATTTACGATACCTACAGTCCGGGCGTGTATCGCTATGCCGTGCGGTTATTGGGCAACGCAGACCTGGCGGAAGAGTGCGTTGCGGAAACGTTCCGCCGGTTTTTGCAGACCTTGCATAATGGCGGTGGGCCGCGCCGCTTTCTGAAGGCGTACCTGTATCGCGTGGCGCACAACTGGATTTCGGATCATTACCGCCGACAGGTACCGGAAGGGCCTCTGGATGAGGCGGTGCAGGCTGTTGCCGACGGGCGTCCCGATCATGAAGTGATTTTTCGGGAGCAACAGGCTGCTGTGCGGAGGGCGCTGGCCCAGCTGACACCTGAGCAGCGTCAGGTGGTTGTCCTCCGCTTTCTGGAAGAGTGGAGCCTTGCGGAAGTCGCCCAGGCGATGGGAAAGTCGGTGGGTGCGGTGAAAGCGTTGCAGCATCGTGCTTTGAATGCGTTGCGCAGTTTGCTGCAAGACATGGAGGAGGTGACGGTTCATGCGTCAGACAACGGATAATCCCCCGGAGCTGGATGGGGCTCGAATGCTGGAAGTATTGCGCGAGGTTCCCCCGCGCGATGAGACCGCAGCCCGTAAAGGGCGGGCGCAATTTTTGAGTCAGGCTGCTTCGTTGCGCCCGCAGAGTGGAGCAGCGACTTCTTTGCTGGATCAACTCACAGGTGTCTTCCGAAAGGAGAGATGGATGATGCGTAAGGTATGGATGGCGGTTGCGATATTGCTGGTCGCGTTGTTCAGCGGCACCGCAGTCTCTGCGTATGCGGCCCAGGGTGCTCTGCCGGGCAGCCCGCTGTATGGCGTCAAAACGGCCCTGGAAAAGGTCGAACTGGCGCTTCAGTTGAACGATTACAGCCGGGCTGAACTCCACCTGGAACTGGCGCAGCGTCGCCTGGCAGAAGCCCAGGCGTTGGCCGCTCGTGGGCAGAAGGAGCCGATCCCGGCGTTGCTGGAAGAGTTTGTGCAACACGTTCAGGTCGTGGCACAAACCGCGAACGAGCTCAGCGCGCGAGGGGATGCCGGGGGCACGCTCCTGGCTCGCAAGATGGAAAACGCCCTGACGGAGAGCACGGATACCCTGATGCAGGTGGTTGCCGAAGCTCCGCAAGCGGTTGCTACCGTTGCGGCGCAGGTCGCTGTGCAGCAGACGTCCGTTGCGGCTGCGCAACCGTTGAGTACGCCTTCACCTGACCTGCAGGGCGAAGTCGAGCTTTCCGGCGTTGTGGAAAGCTTGGCTGCGGATCAGT
Organism: uncultured Anaerolineaceae bacterium; assembly: GCA_964435005.1. Classification (GTDB taxonomy): domain Bacteria; phylum Chloroflexota; class Anaerolineae; order Anaerolineales; family DRMV01; genus CAYSXA01. The sequence continues at coordinate 4,018 of CAYSXA010000194.1, forward strand.
GGGTGGTCGCTGGCGCCACGGTGCTGATCACGGTGGACACAACCGTCAAGGACGTGATTCGGGTCGGCGATTTTGTCAAGGTGGAAGCCATCCGCCAGGCGGACGGCTCGCTGGTCGCCAGGAAGATCGAACGCAAGGACCTGGTCTCCGGGACGCCTGAACCAGCGAAGACGCCAGAACCGGGTGAGGAAGATGAAGTGAAGCTCACGGGCGTGGTGGAAAGCATGGCCGTGGATCAATGGGTGATTGCCGGCACCACGGTGTCGATTACCACGGATACCAAAATCGAGGACACGGTTCTGATCGGTGATTTCGTTAAGGTGGAAGCCATCCGTCAGGCGGATGGCTCGCTGGTCGCCAGGAAGATCGAGCGTGAAGAGTCCTCTGCGCTCGAACCTTCCAAGACCCCGGAACCCGGCCAGGAAGTGAAGTTCGAGGGTGTGGTGGAAAGCCTCTCGGATACGGAGTGGATGATCGCCGGGAACGTGGTGCTGGTTGGGGGGAATACCAAGATCGAGGGCTTTATTCAGGTTGGAAGCCGGGTCAAGGTGGAGGCTTATCTCCAGACGGATGGTTCGTTGCTGGCAAAGGAGATTTCCCTGGTAGATCATGAGGTCGCGACTACACCAGAGCCTGCCCGTACACCAGAGCCGACAGAAACCCAGGATCCCAAGCATACGGAGACGCCAGAGCCGACGGAGACTCCCGAGCCAAAGCAAACCAAAACCCCTGAGCCGACGGAAACGCCTGAGCCGGAGAAAGTCAAGTTCACGGGCGTGGTAGAAAGCATGGCAGCCAATGTCTGGGTGGTGGACGGGACGACGGTGCTCATCACCGATGCGACCAAGATGGATGGAGATATTCAGGTCGGCGACACGGTGAAGGTGGAGGCGTATCGTCAACCCGATGGAACGCTGGTGGCGGACGAAATTTCCTTGGAAGAGGATGATTGATGTGAGGCGAAAGCTGGAAGGACTCAGGTTGTCCTGATCTGCTCTATCGTGCCAGCGGTCGGCGTGAAGCCGGCCGCTGGGCATTTGAGCCTGGGTCGGGTTTTGTCCTATTTATGCTATCATTGCGGGTATGAAACCCTGGAAGCGGCTGCTCTACTACCTTGCGATCAACGTGCTGGTCTCGGCGACGACCACCTTCACGGTGATCTGGCTGTGGGATCGGACGCATCCAGTCGTGCCTGTGCCTGTGGTATCGCCGACCATCCCCACCCCCTGTCACTAATACACATCTACGAGCCCACGAGACAGGCAGAAAACACGTATGCCGGCGTCTGCTTGAAAAAAAAAAAAAAAAAAACAACAAAAAAAAAAAAAAAAAACAAAAAAAAAAAAC